>NZ_JBHYJB010000016.1:0-125405 GCF_042740175.1 Streptomyces sp. NPDC059009
GTGACGCGCCTCCTCGTCCACCCCTGCGGCGCCGCGGTGGTGAGGGCCGCAAAGGTCTCACCCCGCCAGGCGTACGACGCTGCGGGCGCCCCCCGGCCGGGGGGCGCCCTCAGCGTTGTCAGTGCCGCGTGCCATGGTTGCGCCATGCTCCCCATCAAGGTCGAGACGGAGAACTGGCAGTCGCACCGCCGCATTTCGGCGGTGCGACTGCGCGAGCTGGTGCACCGCATCGGCGGCGCGGGCGACCGTTTCCTGATCGTCGAAGGCATACCGGCCAGGCCGGGCGTCTTCGTCCAGGTCTGGCACGAGCAGGGCGGGGACTACGAGTTCCAGCACCGCACGGGCTCCGGCGTGCGCCACATGTTCAGCACCCGGCTCACGGACCCGGACCGGGTCGCCGACGCCATGGCCCGCTGGGCGGGGCGGGACGAGGCGTGGGACGCGGGCATCGACTGGGAGGTGGACGACCTCGGCCCCGCCGCCGAGGCGGAGCCGCTGGAGCCGCGCGTGCGGGAGCGGGCCGAGGAGCATGTGCGGCGGATGCTGCGCCACGGCTACCTCGGCCTGGCCAAGCTCGCCGACGAGACCGTCTACCTGATGGACGACCCGGGCGCCGAGCCTGGCCCGGTGTCGAAGCCGCAGGCCCAGGAGATCGTGGAGCGGCTGTGGCTGGAGCGGCTCGACGAGCAGGACGGCTGGGCCGGGGAGACCGACCCGGACCGGCTGGAGCGGGCGTTCGCGGAGCTCACCGCGAGCGGCATCACCGCGCGCGAGGACTTCACCTGCTGCCACGGCTGCGGAACGACAGAAATCGGGGCGGAACGGACGGACGGGGAGCGCGGGTTCGTCTTCTTCCACCACCAGGGCACCGAGAGCGCGGCCGAGGGGCACGGACTGGCGCTGTACTACGGCGAGTTCGAGGAGTCGGGCACCACCACGGCGACGGAGGTCGGCCACGAGGTCGTCGCGGCGCTCACCCGCGCGGGGCTGACCGCCGAGTGGGACGGATCACCGGAGCGGGCCATCGAGCTCAACGCCCTGGACTGGCGCAAGCGGCTCACGGGCTGAGAAGCGCCGGTCTCAAGGAATGAGAAGGGGGCGGTGGGCAGCGGGGGTTTCGCGCCAAGGGCCCGTATCGGAGCGGGAGGGGGACTCCCACGGCCTGTCCCGTCTGCTTCAATGGGGGCATGAGGAGCCACCAGAACACCGCGCCGGGTCGTCACGACCTCGAGCCGTTCTGGCCTTCCCGTCAGCACCATGACTTCGACCGGGTGTGTTGCCGCGCGATGAACGCGCGGGCCCTCTAAAGCCGTTACCCCGGTCCTCTCCACAGCTCCATCGCTGTACCGACCCCGGTCCCGGCCTTCGGCCTGACGCGCATGACGTACGTCCTCGACGACTCCTTCGCGCGAAAGAGCTGACCTGCCATGGCGAACTCCCGTTCCTTCACCGCCACTTCCACCGCTGCCGCCCCCGTCGGCCCCGTCCCGGCGCCGCCCTCCGCCCGGGGCCGACTGCGGGCCGTCGCGCCCGACGAGGTGGTGCAGATCACCGACTTCCTGCCGCCGGGCGCCACCTGGCTGCCCGCGCCGCAGCACACCCTGCCGACGCTGCCGGGCCAGCCGCCGATGATCGGCTACCTGGTCCTCGTACCGGCCGGGCAGGAGCACCCCGTGGCCGCCGAGCCGCCCGCCGCCGTCGGCGCGCCGCCCGAGGACGCGGAGCCCGTCGCCGACGGGCCCGTGCGGATCGACACCGCGCAGCGCTCCGCGCAGGTCGGCGGGCGGCCGCTCGACCTCACGTATCTGGAGTTCGAGCTGCTCGCCCACCTCGTCGCGCATCCGCACCGGGTGCACACCCGCGACCAGTTGGTGACCACGGTCTGGGGGTACGGGCACGTGGGCGACGGCCGGACCGTCGACGTCCACATCGCGCGGCTGCGGCGCAAGCTCGGTGCCGAGCACCGGCAGTCGATCCAGACGGTGCGGCGGGTCGGGTACAAGTACGCGCCGTAGGTCCGATCAGGGCCGTTGCGTGCCCCTGAGGTCTGCCGGCAGCAGAAAGCTGTTCCGCTCGGCGGGGTCCGGCAGGCAGAGTCGGCGGCATGAGACTTCTGATGCTGGGCGGTACGGAGTTCGTGGGGCGGGCCGTCACGGAGGCGGCGCTCGGGCGGGGCTGGGAGGTGACCGTCTTCCACCGGGGGCACCACCCGGCTCCCCCGGGCACCCGGGCGGTCCACGGCGACCGGCTCGCCCCGGACGGACTCGCCGCGCTCGCCGCGGACGAGGGCGAGTGGGACGTCGTCGTCGACACCTGGTCCGGGGCGCCGCGCGCGGTCCGGGACACCGCGCGGCTGCTCGCCGGGCGGGCGGACCGGTATGTGTATGTGTCGAGCGCGTCCGTGTATCCGCACCCGCTGCCGGCCGGGTCCGACGAGCGCCACCCCGTCGTGGACGGCGACCCGGACGCGGACTCCGTGGCGTACGCGGAGGACAAGCGGGGCGGCGAGCTGGCGGCGGCCGCCGAGTTCAGCGACGGGCGGACGCTGTTCGCGCGGGCCGGTCTGATCCTGGGTCCGTACGAGAACATCGGGCGGCTGCCGTGGTGGCTGAACCGGGTCGCACGCGGTGGGCCCGTACTCGCGCCCGGGCCACGGGAGTTGGACCTGCAGTACATCGATGTGCGGGATCTCGCGGAGTGGGTGCTTGACGCGGCGGGGGCGGGGCTGCACGGGGCGTACAACGTGATCTCCCCCATCGCGCATACGACGATGGGGGAGTTCTTGGAGGCGTGCGTGGACGTGACCGGGGCCGGTGCCGAGCTGCGGTGGGTGGAGCCCGGTGTGCTCGCGGCGGCGGGGGTCGAGCCGTGGATGGAGCTTCCCGTGTGGATTCCGCCGGGCGAGCTGCACGACACGATCCACCGGACGTCCACCGACAAGGCCGTGGCCGCGGGGCTGGTGGCCCGGCCGGTCCGGGAGACCGTCGCCGATACGTGGGAGTGGCTGGTCTCT
Organism: Streptomyces sp. NPDC059009; assembly: GCF_042740175.1. NCBI lineage: Bacteria > Bacillati > Actinomycetota > Actinomycetes > Kitasatosporales > Streptomycetaceae > Streptomyces > Streptomyces sp. NPDC059009. Next base: position 3,014 of record NZ_JBHYJB010000016.1, read on the forward strand.
CTGGGCGGGGTCGCCCCTCAGCGGGGTGACCGGCCTGTGGTGGGGCTTGCTCCTGAGAAGGAGGCGGCCTTGCTGAGGGGCACTCCGGGTTTCGGCGACTTGCCCTCTTAGTGGTCGGCGCTCTGCGTCGTGGGGCTGTGCCCACCCGTTCCGCCGTGCGGAACGCCTGCCCACAGCGGGGACGGCTGGCCCTGCGGGGACGGGTGGCCCTGCGGGGACGGGTGGCCCTGCGGGGACGGGTGGCCCTGCGGGGACGGGTGGCCCTGCGGGGACGGGTGGCCCTGCGGGGAGGGCTGACCCTGCGGAGACGGGTGGTTTTGCGGGGACCACTCGCCCTGTGGGGACGGCTGGCTCTGCTGCGCCGGGATGTGGTCCTCCTCGCCGTGCGAGACCTTCGGGAGCCAGCGCAGCCAGCGCGGTGTGTGCCAGTTGCGGTCGCCCAGGAGTGCCATCAGGGACGGGAGGAGGATCATGCGGACCACCGTCGCGTCGAGGAGGACCGCCACGCCGAGGCCCACGCCCATCTGCTGCATGTCCTGCATCGACAGGGTGCCGAAGACCGCGAAGACCGCGACCATGATGACCGCCGCGCCCGTCACCGCGCCCGCCGTCCGCGTGATGCCCTCGCGGATCGCCGAGCTGTTGTCGAGGCCGCGGTCGCGCATCTCGCGGATCCGGGAGACCACGAAGACGTGGTAGTCCATGGAGAGGCCGAAGAGGACGACCAGGACGAACAGCGGCATCCAGTTCTCGATGGCGCCGACCTTCTCCGAGCCGATCAGCTCCGCGCCCCAGCCGTGCTGGAAGACGGCCGTCATGACGCCGTAGGCCGCGCCCACGGAGAGGAGGTTGAGGGCGATGGACGTCACCGCGATCACCGGTGAGCGGAAGCTGAACAGCATCAGCAGGAACGTGACCGCCGCGATGAACGCGAAGACCGGCACGATGCCGCTGCTGAGCTGATCGCTGAAGTCCTCGGACTCGGCCAGGTCACCGCCCACGTACGCCTCGACGTCAGCCTGTCCCTCGAAGGCCGCGGGGACCGTCGTGTCGCGGAGGTCGTGCAGGGCCTTCTTCGCCGCCGCGTCCGTTCCGCTGCCGGGGAGCGGGACCGCGATCTCGGCGACGTCCGCCCCCTTGTGGACGGTCAGTTCGGCGTCTCGGCCCGCTTGCTTCGTGAGGGAGTCGAGTGCGTTCGTGACCTGCCGGTCGCCGATGTCAGGGGCCTTGACCACCACCCGCGCCGGGGCCGGGCCGCCCGGGAACTCGTCGGTGATCTTCTTGTACGCGACGGAGAGCGGGGCGTCGGAGCCGAACTGCTTCTCCAGGCCGAGCTGTTCGGTCTTCATGCCGACGGCGGGGGCCGCGAGGGCGAGGAGCAGGACCACGCCCGCCACCGTGAAGAACTTGGGGGCGGCCAGGACCGGCCGGAGGAACGTCTTGGCGAGGCCGCCGCCCGCGGGTGCGCCCCGCTTGGGGCGGCGGCGGTTCAGGAACGGGATGCGGCCCGCGTCGACCTTGTCACCGAGTCCGGCGAGCAGCGCCGGGAGGACCGTGACGGAGCCCAGCATCGCCACGCACACCACGAGGATCGTGGCGACCGCGAAGCCCTTGAAGAGGAGCAGCCCGGACAGGAACATGCCTGCCATCGCCACCATGACCGTCAGGCCCGACACCAGGACCGCGCGCCCGCTGGTGGCCGCGGCGATGCGCAGGGCCGTGTCCGCGTCGTGGCCCGCGGCCCGTTCGTCGCGCTCGCGGCGCAGGTAGAAGAGGCAGTAGTCGACGCCCACGGCCATGCCCATCAGGAACATCACCGAGTACGTCGTCTCGAAGATGTGCACGGCGTGGCTGGCGAGGCCGAGCAGACCGAAGGCCGCCACGCACGCCGTCAGCGCGAGTCCGACCGGCAGCAGCGCCGCCACCACGGCGCCGAACGCGACGAGGAGGATGCCGAGGGCCAGCGGGACGGCCGTGAACTCGGCGGACTTGAGGTCGTCGGAGAGCAGGTCGTTGAGGTGCTTCTCCGAGCTGGCGTCGCCGAACTGGTAGACGTGGATGCCGTTCCCCGCCCCGGCGTCCCGTGCCTTGTCCACCGCGTCGAGCACCGGCTGCACTGCGTCGGCCGCCTTGTCGGAGGCGCCCTTCAGCTGGAAGCGGAGCAGCGCGTCCTTGCCGTCCTCGGAGGCGAGCGGCGGCTGCAGCCCGGTGATCCTCCCCGTGTCGCGCAGGGCGCCGGACAGGTCGCCCGCCGCCTCCTTCCAGCCCCCCGCCGTCCGCGCCGAGACCATGACCAGCTCGCCGGCGGGCTCGTCGACGCCCGCGTCCTTGAGGATGGCGGCGGCCCGGCCCGAGTCGCCGGTGCCCATCTCGTCGTCGTCCGCGGTCACCATGCCGGTGCCGCCGCCGATGACCGTCGCGAGCACGACGAAGAGCAGCCAGCCGAGGATGGCCTTCTTGCGATGGTGCGCGCTCCACACACCGAGTCGTGCCGCGAGGTTCTGCCTCTTGGCGCCCATGGGATTCCCCCCGAGTGAGTAAACGTCGAATAAGCCGATGAAGACGCGGCCAACGCTAGAAATCGGGGGCTCCCCCACCCAGCCGCCGAGGCCCCCTCTCGGTGAAGCACAGGGCGAGGCCGGAGGGTGTCGTCAGGTACACCACGGGCCGGGTGCCGGGCCCAATGACCTGGGGCGGGCCGACCAGGGAGACTGTCTGTCGTATCAGGTCGAGGAGAGGGACATCATGGGGAAGTCACGGGTGGGGCGGGCAGTGGTCGCGGGGGTGCGCGGACTGCAGCTGTCGATCGTCTCGCTGGCGGGCGGGATCATCTACTTCGTGCTCTCGGTCCTGTCGATCTGCTTCATCCTGCTGGGCATCGGCATCTTCACCACGCCCGTGGTCCTCACGGGGCTGCGCAAGCACGCGAACCTGCGCCGGGTGCAGGCCGGCGAGTGGTCCGGCGTGCACATCCCGATCCCGTACCGGCCCTTCCCCCCGAACATGAAGACCGGCGTGCGCGGGCAGGCGCAGCGCTGCTCGCTGATGCTGAAGGACCCGGCGACCTGGCGGGATCTGCAGTGGCTCCTGGCCGACATGACGGCGGGCTATGTCATCGCGCTCCTCGCGGCCCTGCTGGCCCCCCTGTACCCGGTGTACGGCTGGGTGCTCGCCCTCGGCGTGTGGAAGCCGATCCACGAGGCGGGCGGCGGCGAGTGGTACGGCTTCATCCACGTCCAGTCGCAGACGGACGCCAACTACGCGGCGCTGCTCGGCACCGTGCTGCTCGTCGTCGGCCTCTTCACCGCGCCCGCCCTGGTCCGCGCCCACTTCCTGCTGGCCCGCGGCATGATCGCCCCCACCGCCGCGATGCGCGAGCGTGAACTGGCGCTGCGCGTCGACCACTTGACGGAGACCCGGCACGACGCCGTGGACACCTCCGCCGCCGAGCTGCGCCGCATCGAGCGCGATCTGCACGACGGGGCGCAGGCCCGCCTGGTCGCGATGGGCATGGACCTCGGCACCATCGAGGCGCTGATCGAGAAGAACCCGGCGAAGGCCAAGGAGATGATCGCCCGGGCCCGGCAGAACTCCGGCGAGGCCCTCACCGAGCTGCGCGACCTGGTCCGCGGCATCCACCCGCCGGTGCTCGCCGAGCGCGGTCTCGGCGACGCGGTGAAGGCGGTGGCGCTGCGGCTGCCCGTCGACATCGAGGTGGACGTGGAACTGCCGGGCCGGGCCGAGGCGCCGGTGGAGGCCGCGGCGTACTTCGCGGTGAGCGAGGTCCTGACGAACGTGGTCAAGCACGCGGCGGCGGACCGCGTCTGGGTGGACGTGCACCACGCGGAGGGCATGCTGCGGATCGCGGTCACGGACAACGGCAAGGGCGGTGCCCGGGTCGGTACGGGTTCGGGGCTGAGCGGGATCGAACGCCGACTCGGTACATTCGACGGCGTACTGGCCGTCAGCAGTCCCGTTGGCGGCCCGACCATGGTGACCATGGAGATCCCTTGCGAGTTGTCCTAGCCGAAGATCTCTTCCTGCTCCGCGACGGCCTGGTGCGGATGCTGGAGGCATTCGACTTCGAGATCGCGGCTGCCGTCGAGACGGGCCCCGAACTGACCAAGGCCCTCGCGGAGTTGGAGCCGGACGTCGCCGTCGTGGACGTACGGCTGCCGCCGTCCCACACGGACGAGGGCCTGCAGTGCGCGCTCGCCGCGCGCCGGGCCCGGCCGGGGCTGCCGGTGCTCGTGCTCTCCCAGCACGTGGAGCAGCTGTACGCGCGCGAGCTGCTCGCGGACGGGAACGGCGGGGTGGGATATCTGCTCAAGGACCGGGTCTTCGACGCGGACCAGTTCATCGACGCGGTGCGCCGGGTCGCGGCGGGCGGCACCGCGATGGACCCCACGGTGATCCAGCAGCTCCTGTCGCGGCGCTCGGCGGCCGACCACCCGCTGGGGAAGCTGACGCCGCGCGAGCGGGAGGTCCTCGAGCTGATGGCGCAGGGCAGGTCGAACGCGGCGATCGCGGCGCAGCTCGTGGTCACGGAGCGGGCGATCGCGAAGCACACGTCGAATATCTTCGGGAAACTCGATCTGCCGGTTTCGGACGACGACAATCGCCGGGTGCTCGCGGTTCTCGCATATCTGGACCAGGGCCGCTGATCGCTGAACGCGATGGGGCCGTGATGCGTATGTAGCCCCATGCGACGTACCCCACAACGCAGTTCACGGAAACGATCAAAACTGTCCCGGCGTCTCGTCACCGCCGCAGCCGCGCTCTTGCTGGGCGGTGGCGGCCTGGTCGCGGTGAATTTCTACGCGAATGCGGAGGACGGTCCGGACGCCGCGCCGCCCGACGTGGCGGCGCGGATGGCGACCATCGACTGCCCCGATGCGACCGACCGGCTGCCGCAGGTTCCGCAGGACCAGCGGGCCGAGCAGGACCGTCGACTCGCCGACCTGGACGGTCAGATCACCGAGGCGTACACCCGCTTCATGGCCGACCGGACCCAGGACGAGCAGTCCGTCCTCGACCCCCTTGAGCAGCGGCGCCGCACCACCCTCGACCAGCTGGGACCCGGCCTCGACGACCTGGCCCCCTGCACCATGCGCCCCGCCGAGGGGACCGGGCAGCCCGCCGACGGCGCACCGGCCGCTCCCCCGCAGGGCAACGGCCCCGACGCGAGCGACTTCGTCCCCATCACCTCCGTCCGCCCGGACGCGGCCCTCCCCCGCGAGCGGCGCGGCGCGTCCCGTGGCAGCTTCACCACGAAATGCGGGCGCAACGAGAACGGCAAATTCAACCCCGACAACGTCATCGTGGCGCCCGGTGTGAGCAATGGCGCGCACCATATGCACGACTACGTGGGAAATCAGGCGACGGACGCCTTCGCGAGCGACGACGATCTCGCGAACGGGGCGACGAGCTGCCGCAATCAGGGTGACAAATCCACGTACTACTGGCCGGTGCTCCGCCTCCAGAACGGAAAGGCCGAGAACGACGCCGGAGCCGACGGCGGCGGAAAGGACCAGAACGTCGGGGAGATCCAGACCCCGGCCGCGGTCACCCTGAAATTCGCCGGGAGCCCGGTGAGCAAGGTCGCCCCCATGCCGCGCTTCCTGCGCATCATCACGGGCGACGCGAAGGCGTTCACCAACGGCGACGCGAACGCCAACGCCTCGTGGAGCTGCACCGGCTTCGAGAACCGGCAGCTGAAGGACAAGTACCCGGTCTGCCCGCGCGGTTCGAAGGTCGTGCGCACCTTCCGCTTCCAGAGCTGCTGGGACGGCCGGAACACGGACAGCGCCAACCACCGCACGCATGTGGCGTTCGCGGACCGGCGCACGGGTGCCTGCCCGCAGGGGTTCCGCGCCATCCCCCAGCTGGTGCAGCGCATCGTGTACGACGTGCCGCCGGGGCCCGGCTTCGCCGTCGACTCGTTCCCCGAGCAGCTGCACAAGCCGGTCACCGACCACGGCGACTTCATCAACGTCTTCGACGAGCGCCTGATGCGCAGGGTCGCCGACTGTGTGAATTCCGGGCGCCGTTGCTCGTAGCCGGCCCCGGCCAGTTCTTTCACCGCGGGCCGGTGGGGGCTGGTCGCGCAGTTCCCCGCGCCCCTATGGGGCGCCGTGGTGGCCGCCGTCCCCGTGCTCATGCCCGGCGGCCACCACGGTCCCGCCCAGCCGCTCCCGCACCTCGGTGACCACCGTGCGCGAGCCCACCACGATCCACTTCCGCCCCACGAGATACGTGCCCCCGTACGCCCGCGCCTCCGCGAACCACTCTGACTGACCACGGTCAGTTGTAAAGGTTGCGAGGACAAAGCGACGGGAACCTTTCTTGCAGGTGGCCTGCCGTAGGTCGGCGGCATCCGTCGTGATGTCGGGCGCACAGCGCGCCCTGACCGCCAGCTGCTCCAGACTGCCGCCCGCCGTCCCGGGCGCGCCGTCTCCGTTCGAGCCGCAGCCCGCCACCAGCGCCAGCACTCCCACACCCATGCCCATAAGCGCGCCTCGCGCTGCCCGCATGACCCGCACGCTCTCACTCATCCCTTCAGGCGATCCCAACTCGCCATCTCCGTATGCACCGTTGAGCACCGACGTACGCCCGGATACCGTGCGCCGCAGCCAGCGGCCCGCGACACAGGGGGTACACATGACCGAACCGTCCCGACGTTCCGTGCTCGGCGCGGCCGGTGCCATCGGCATCGGCACGGCTCTCAGCGGGGTGGCGCTGCCCGCACAGGCCGCGGAGCGCCCCGCCTCACGTACGGATTCCGCGCGCGCAGCGCTCAAGAGAGTCCTGCCGCATCATGCGGACCAGTTCCACCTCAGACTCGTCCCCGCCCAGGGGAACCGCGATCGCTTCCGGGTCACGGGAGCCACCGGCCGCATCGAGGTGTCCGGCACCTCACCCGCCGTACTCCTGACGGGAGTTCACTGGTATCTGAAGTACGCGTGCGGGGCGCACATCGCGTGGAACGGCAGCCAGCTCGACCTGCCGCGCCGCCTGCCCGCCCCCGGCAAGGAGCTGACCCGTGAGACGGCGCTGCCGCACCGGTTCGCGCTCAACGACACCAACGACGGGTACACCGCCCCGTACGCCGACTGGGCGTACTGGGAGCGGATGATCGACGTCCTGGCGCTGCACGGCTGCAACGAGGTCTTCGTGATGGCGGGCGCCGAGGCCGTCTACCACCGTGTCCTGAAGGACTTCGGCTACTCCGACGCCGAGGCCCGCGCCTGGCTCCCGGCGCCCTCGCACCAGCCGTGGTGGCTGCTGCAGAACCTCTCCGGATACGGGGGCCCGCTCTCTCCCGAACTCATCGCGCAGCGCGGCGAGTTGGGCAAGCGCATCTGCGACCGGCTGCGCGCGCTCGGCATGGCCCCGGTCCTGCCCGGCTACTACGGCCACGTCCCGGACGGCTTCGTGTCCCGCAACGGCGGGGACGCGCGGGTCGTGCCGCAGGGCACCTGGCACGGCTTCAAGCGCCCCGACTGGCTGGACCCGCGCACGCAGTCCTTCGCCAAGGTGGCCGCGTCCTTCTACCGCCACCAGGACGACCTCTTCGGCGAGGCGGGCCACTTCAAGATGGACCTGCTGCACGAGGGCGGCACGGCGGGCGACGTGCCGGTGCCGGACGCCGCGAAGGGCGTGGAGCGGGCACTGCACGCGGCGAGACCCGGGGCGACCTGGGTGATCCTCGGCTGGGAGGCGAACCCCCTGCCTGAACTCCTGGACGCCATCGACAAGAAGAAGATGCTGATCGTCGACGGGGTCTCCGACCGCTTCACGAGCGTCACCGACCGCGAGAAGGACTGGGGCGGCACGCCGTACTGCTTCGGCACGATCCCCAACTTCGGCGGCCGCACGACGATCGGCGCCCGCGCCCACATCTGGATGGACAAGTTCTTCGCCTGGCGCGACAAGCAGGACAGCGCCCTGGCGGGCACGGCGTACCTGCCGGAGGCGACGGACCGCGATCCAGCGGCCTTCGAGCTCTTCTCCGAACTGGCGTGGACGGAGCGGAAGATCGACCGGGCCGCCTGGTTCTCGGACTACGCGGACCTCCGCTACGGCGACCGCGACCGGAACGCGCGGGCCGCGTGGCGGGCCCTGCACGACACGGCCTACCAGCAGACCGCCGTGGAACGCAGCGACCCGCACGACTCCCTCTTCGCGGCCCGCCCCGACCTGGCCGCGAACCGCGCCGCCGAGTACGCGCCGCGCGCGCTCACCTACGACCCGGCCCGCTTCGACGCGGCGCTCGCGGGCCTGCTGGCGGTGACGGGAACGCTCCGCGGCTCGGCCGCCTACAAGTACGACCTCGTCGACGTGGCCCGCCAGGCGGTGGCCCACCGCAGCCGCCAGCTCCTGCCGCAGCTGCGCTCGGCGTACACCCGCAAGGACCAGGAAACCTTCAAGGCCCTGTCGACCCTGTGGCTGAAACTGATGGCCCTCTCGGACGACATCACGGGCACCAACTCGGCTTTCCTGCTCGGCCCTTGGGTGGACCAGGCGCGCCGCCTCGCGACGAACGACACCGAGCGGGCCGAGTTCGAGCGGACCGCGAAGGTGCTCATCACGGTGTGGGGCGACCGGCCCACCTCCGACCCCGGCAAGCTGCACGAGTACGGCAACCGCGAGTGGCACGGCCTGATGGCCGACTTCTACACGCCGCGCTGGAAGAAGTGGCTGGACGAACTCGCGGACGCGCTCGCGGCGGGCCGGGAGCCGAAGCCGGTGGACTGGTTCGCGGTCGAGGAGCCGTGGACACGGGAGCGCAAGGACTACCCGCTGCGCCCGGTCGCCGACCCGTACCGGACGGCGACACGGGTCCGGGACACCCTCGCGGCGGCGCCCTACCAGGGCTCGCTGTCCGTGACGGCGGACCCGCCGGCGTTCCCGCCGGGCGGGAACGCGCGCGTGCAGGCGGAGTTCCGCAACGTCAACGGGCTGCGGGCGACGGGCGAGGTCGACTTCAAGCTCACCGGGATCGACGCGGAGCCACAGGGCCCGACGTCCCTGCCGAGCGTTCCGGCGGCGGGGAAGGGCAGCGTGAAGTGGCTGGCGAGCGCGCCGAGTTCACCGCTGGACCGCCCGTTGCGGCCCCTTCCCTACAAGATCGCCGTCCAGTACGGCCCGAAGGGCGAGCCCCGGGTGACCTCGGTGCACGCGGGCACGCTGTACGAGGCGGGGCCGCTGAGCGAGGGCTGGAAGACGTACACGAACAACGCGGCGGTCTTCGGCGAACTGGAGGGCGCGTACGCGATCAACGGGGCGGGCGCGGACCTCTGGAAGGGCACGACGGAGTTCGGCGCGCTCTACCGGGCGGGGGCGTTCAAGGACGGCGTCTCGGTGACGGTGAAGGTGACGTCGCAGGACGCGACGGGGCCGTGGGCGCGGGCCGGGATCATCGCCCGCGACAGCATGGCCACGGCCGGCTCGAAGGGGATCGTGGACCTGGCGGTCACCCCGGCGAACGGGGTCGTGCTGTCGTACGACACGAACGGCGACGGGACGCTGGACACGTACAAGAGGATCACGGGGGTGAAGGCGCCGGTGCTGCTGCGGCTTTCGTGGGCGGGGGGTTCGGTCACGGGGGCGTGCTCGACGGATGACGGGGCGTCTTGGCGGACCGTCGCCACGGTCCCGGTCTCCGGGGCGGGCGGGGCTCAGGATGTGGGGATGTTCATGAGTGCGACGAATGGGGGCGATGGGGGGCGCGGGACGGTGGAGTTCGCGGAGTGGGGGCTGGGGTAGCGCCTCCGGCGGTTTTTCCCCAATCCCGCCCCTACCCGAATCCGCCGACTCCGTCGGCCCTGGGGCACCCGATATCGCCTTGAGGGCTCGTCCTCAAACGCCGGACGGGCTGAGATCGCTCAGCCCGTCCGGCAAGGGCGCCCCAGGTACCGCTCAAGGCGCCCCCGCCCGTGAAAAGTGACCGTAGGACCATTCGCTCGTTTTGCTGAACGTGTCGTCCCAAGCGCAGTCCCCGGAAGCCGCCCCCAAGACCGCCGCCACCCCCGTCGTCGACGTAGACCAGGCCGAGGCCGCTCTCGTCGAGCACTACCCACGGCTGGTCCGGCTCGCCTACCTGGTGCTGCCGCCCAGCCTCGGCCGCAACCGCCGCGTGCTCACCGCCCACGCGCTCACCCAGCGCGCCCTCCCCCGCAACCGCGCCACGGGCGACGCCGCCGTCGTCCCGGGCCAAGGGGCACCTCCCACGCCTTCAGGGCAGTGGGGGAGGATCGCGGAGGGCGGGCGCAACGGAGACCCGGGGTACGTCTTCGTGCGCCTGCGGGTGCTGCGCACCGCGCTCGAAGCCGGGCTGCCGCTGCGCCGCAAGGCGTGGCCGAAGCGGGCCCAGCTGCCGCCGCTGCTGCCGCATGTGTGGGGGCTGCGGCTGTTTCCGCGCTCGGGGGGCGCCGATGAACTCGCCCTGGACCAGCGGCTCTCGGCCCTGTCCGGGCCCGCCCGCGCCGCGTACGTGCTGCGCGGCCTTGAGCAGCTGAGCGACACCGACGTACGGAAGGTGCTGGCCGCCGCGGGGCTCACGGAGGCGGCCGCGGCGGACGCCCTCGTGGAGGCCGAGTCCGTGGCGCCGCAGTACGCGCTGCTCGACTCCCCCGAGTTCGACCCCTGCTCGCTGCAGGCGCGGCCCACCGACCTGATGCGGCGCAGACAGCACATGAAGGCCGCGGGGGTCGCGGCCGCCGCGGCCCTGCTGTGCGGGGCGCTGCTCGGGCTTCCGGGCGACGGCTGGGGCCCGGACGGCGCCGCCGCGCCCCCGTACGCGCAGAACCCCGCGGGCCAAGCGGCCCTGGATCCCGGCCAGTTGACGAAGGTCGCGCCCGCCGCGTGGAAGCGCTCGGCGCGCACCGACTTCTCCGTGTGGCCCGCGCGCGGGTCGCTCACCGGCGACAAGGCGCTGCTGCGGCGCGCCCTCGCGGTGTGGGCGCGGCCCGGCGAGTCGGTGCAGGTCTCCGCGACCCCCGCCACCCCGGCGGGCGCCCCACCCGGACCCGCCCAACTGCTGTACGCGGGCGAGGTCGACGCGGCGCGCGTGGTGCTGTTCTACGACGGTCTGCGGCTCGTCCGGTACGCCGAGCCCACGTCGGGCACGGCGGGCGCGGCCCTCGACTTCGCGCGGGCCGACGGGGCGACGGGGGCGGAGGCGGAGGCCGTGGTGCTGAACCGCGCCGACGGCAACGTCCGCTATCTGACGGCGCCTTGGGTGAGTGCCGCGTCGGTGCGGGACCTGCTGAAGCCGGGGGCCGCGGCGTCGTCCCTGCACCGGTCGGCCGACGGTGTGACGAGCCCCTTCGCGAGCCCGGCGCTCGCCCGGACGTGCGCGTCCTGGAACACGCTGCAGCTCCGCGACAACAGCGGCACGTCGCGTCTCCTGACCGACCTCGGGGAGCTCGCCCCCGCCCACCTCACGTCGGGCGGCCCGGCCGCTCCGCACGAGGCGAGCCCCGCGGCGTGGTCGCGGCTCGCCTGCTCGCTGGCGTCCGTGCGGGCGCACGGGGTGCGGTCGGTGAACTCCTGGAACTACGCCCGGCAGACGCTGCCCGAGGGGAACGGGGCGGCGGAGTGGACGTGTACGCGGGCGGAGACGTGGCGGGGTGGCGGGAGCCGGGTGCTTGCGCAGTTCGCGGGGCCCGGTTCGGGGTCGGCCGCGGTGGCGGCCAAGGCGGAGGACTCCCCCGCCTGCGGTGGGCGCGATCCGCTGGTGCTGGCGGGGGTGCTGTGGAAGTCCCGGGCGGGGCAGTGGTACTTGCTGGGGGCGGGGAGCAAGGGGGTCACTTCGGTGACGGCCTCGGGGGGCAAGAAGGTGCCGGGCCATGTGCTCGCCGTGCCGACGAAGCGGTCGGCGAAGGCGAGCTTGAACGGACGTCTGGCGAACGGCACGAAGGTCTCGACGCTGCGCTGACCCTTTCCCCAGCCCCGCCCCTTCCCGAAACGGCGACTCCGTCGCCCTGGGGCGCCCGTCCTGGGGCTTTGCCCCTAGACCCCCTTTTCGGCCTGGACAGCCTCGTCCTCAAGGCGATATCGGGTGCCCCAAGGGGGAGGCCCCCACGAAATCCCCGCACACCCCTACCCCTCGCCACCTACCCATCAGTACATTGACGCCATGTCTAATACGACGAGCCGGAGCCGGTCCCCCCAACCGGAGCCCATAGCCGAGGAGCGCGTCCCGCTCAAAGCCCGCAAAGTCTCCTTCTCGTGGGAGGGCACCCCCCTCCACTGGGTCCCGGACGACCCCTTCACGACGCACACCATCAACGTCCTGCACCTCCTGCTCCCGGCGGGCGAACGCTGGTTCGTGCACGTCTACAAGCAAGTTCTGCCGTACATCACCGACGACCGCCTCCGCGAGGACGTCATCGGGTTCATCGGCCAGGAGGCCATGCACTCGCAGGCCCACGACGAGGTCCTGCCCCACCTGAGGGAGCAGGGCCTCGACCCCACCCCGTACACCGCCCAGGTCGACTGGCTCTTCGAGAAGCTGCTCGGCGACCGGACGCTCCCGCCGGGCAAGCCCCGCACATGGTGGCTGATGGAGCGCGTCGCGATGATCGCGGCCATCGAGCACTACACCGCCTTCCTCGGCAACTGGGTACTGAACGCCGAGGAGTTGGACCGGCGCGGGGCCGACCCCACCATGCTGGACCTGCTGCGCTGGCACGGGGCCGAGGAGGTCGAGCACCGGTCGGTCGCCTTCGAGCTCTTCATGCACGTCGACGGGGGCTACCGGCGCCGCGCCAGGACCTGGGCCACCGCCTTCACCGCCCTCGTCTTCCTCTGGCAGCGCGGCGCCCGCTTCTTCATGGAGAACGACCCGACGCTCGTCGACGGCAAGGCGAGCTTCAAGGACTTCTACCGGCGGGGGCGCGCGGGGACGCTGCCCACCACCGGGGCCATGATCCGCTCCATCCCCCGCTATCTGAGCCGGAGTTACCACCCCTCCCACGAAGGCAGCACCGAGCAGGCCGTCGCCTACCTCGCCTCCTCCCCCGCCGCCCGAGCCGCCGAGAAGGGTGCCGCCTGACATGCCCCGCCCCCGCATCCGCACCGTCCTCCTCGTCGCCACAGCCGCCCTCACCGCCCAACGCGTCAAACGGGCCATGCGGCGCCGCATCGACGGGTCCCCGCTGTGGCCGCTGCCCGCCCTGGAGGAGCCCGTCTCCGGGCGGCCCCGCTCGCGCGCGCTCACCCTCACCGTCGCGCGGCACGAGACGGTCGCCGAGGGAGTCGTCCAACTGCGCCTGGAAGGGGCGGACTTGCCGCCCTGGGAGCCGGGGGCCCACCTCGACCTCGTGCTGCCCTCGGGGCTCGTGCGGCAGTACTCCCTCTGCGGGGATCCGGAGGACCGGTCCTCCTACACCGTCGCCACCCGGCTCATCGGGACGGCCGAGGGCGGCCGTGGCGGCTCGCGCGAGGTGCATGAGGAGCTGCGGGCGGGCGCCGAGGTCGAGGTGCGCGGGCCGCGCAACCGGTTCCCGCTGGCCGACGCGCCCGCGTACGTCTTCGTGGCGGGCGGCATCGGGATCACCCCGGTCCTGGCCATGGTGCGGGCCGTCGAGGCCGCCGGGAAGGACTGGCGGCTGCTGTACTGCGGGCGCACCCGGGCCTCCATGCCCTTCCTCGAAGACGTGCGGAAGCTCGGCGGGGCGGCGGAGAGCCGCGTCACCGTCGTCACCGAGGACGAGAGCGGGCGGCCCGACCTCGACGACTACTTCGCCGTCACCCATGCCGTCGGTGCCGGCGTTTACGTGTGCGGGCCCGAAGGGCTCATGGACGCCGTCGCCGACGCCCTGCCCGACGGGTGCGCGCTGCACCTGGAGCGGTTCGCGCCGCACGCCTCGTCCCCCAAGTTCTCGACTTCGCTCGAACAGGGAGGTACCCCCTTCGGCAACACCGCCTTCGAGGTCGAACTGCGGCGCAGCAAGCGCACGGTGGCCGTCGCCGCGGACACCACGGTGCTCGCCGCGGTGCGCAAGGAGCTGCCCAACACCGCGTACTCCTGTGAGCAGGGCTTCTGCGGGACCTGCCAACAGCGCGTCCTGGAAGGTGAGATCGACCACCGTGACGAGCTCCTCACGGACGCGGAGCGTGGCGACGCGATGCTGATCTGTGTCTCCCGGGCCCGTGGCGAGCGGATCGTGCTCGACATGTGAGACGCGCGATCCGGAAAGCGAACGGGCCGAAGGACCTGGGCCGTTGGGCACCCGGCCGCTCTCGGTAAGGTGTTCGCATGACAACCGGGGTGCGCCGCAGGATGGGAGTCGAGGAGCGGCGGCAGCAGTTGATCGGGGTCGCGCTCGATCTGTTCAGCCACCGCTCTCCCGACGACGTCTCCATCGACGAGATAGCAGCGGCCGCGGGCATCTCGCGCCCGCTGGTCTACCACTACTTCCCCGGGAAGCTCAGCCTGTACGAGGCGGCGCTGCAGCGGGCGGCCGACGATCTCGCGGAGCGGTTCGTGGAGGCCCACGAAGGGCCGCTCGGCGCCCGGCTGCTGCGGGTCATGGAGCGGTTCCTGTCGTTCGTCGACGAGCACGGGCCCGGGTTCTCCGCGCTGATGCGGGGCGGACCGGCGGTGGGGTCCTCCACGACCAACGCGCTCATCGACTCCGTACGCCAGGCCGCCTACGTCCAGATCCTCGCCCACCTGGGCGTCGAGGATCCGCCGGCCCGGCTTGAGCTGGTCATCCGCTCCTGGATCTCGCTCGCCGAGTCGACGGCCCTGATCTGGCTGGACGGCCGCCGCATCCCGCGCGCCGAGCTGGAGCTCCAGCTGGTGCACGACTTCGCGGCGCTCACCGCGGTCAGCGCCGCGTACGACGAGGAGATGGCGGCCGTGCTGCGCCGCGTCCTGGCGGCGGAGCCCGCGGACGGGCCGTTCGCCGACCTGATCTCCCGCCTCTTCACGCTCGCCCCGCAGTCGGCCGCCACCCCCTGAGTCCCGGGGGGCTCGCGTCAGGCTTCCTGCGCGAACTTCCGGTAGGTGACGTCGAGTTCACGTACCTCGGCGGAGGCGTGCAGGGTGCGCCCCGGGGTCGGCTTCACATGATCCCGTACGAGTTCCAGGGCCGCCTCCGAGAGCCGCGCCCTGACCTCGGCGGGGCGGCCGGGCAGCAGCCCGATCACGAGGTGCACGACGTCGTGGCCGTCGGCCGCGGCACCCACGACGGTCGTGTCGGTGCGCACGAAGCGGGCCTTGCAGGCGTCGAGTGGGACGTTGTCGACCGTCTCGTTGAGCAGGGTGTGCAGGGCGAGCGCGAGGCCGCCGCGGTCGAAGGAGTCGGTGAGCTGCTCGGAGTAGTCGACGGTTATCTGCGGCATGGAGACCTCCCGCGTACGCGTGTGCGTGCCCGTGCGGGCACGCCTTACCGTGATCGTCATGACAGTACAGCTGGTGGTCCGCCGGGCGGACGAGAGAGATGTCACCACCCTCGTGGACCTCTTCGACGGGGCCGCGCGCTGGATGCTCGACCACGGCATCGAGCAGTGGCGCCCCGGTGAGCGGGACGCCGCGCACTTCCGCAAGCGGATCACCGCGGGTGAGGACGAGGTCTGGCTCGCCCACCACGGCGGGGCCGTCGCCGGTGCCTACGAGTTGTGGTGGTCCGACGAGGAGGCGTGGGGGCCGCAGCCGCCGGTCGCCGGGTATGTGCACCGGCTGATGACACACCGCGAGGCCCCGTCCGGGACCGGCCGACTGCTGCTCGCCGACGCCGAGCGGCGGATCCGGGACGCGGGGCGCGCCCTGTCCCGCCTGGACTGCGAGTCGACCAACCCGCGGCTGCGGGCGTACTACGAAGGAGCCGGGTACGCGGCCGTCGGCGAGCCGCAGAAGAAGGAGAACGGGGACCGGAAGTACAGCGTGATCCGCCTCGAAAAGCCGCTCGGCTAGCTCGACTTGTGCAGGCGCAGCGCCAACAGGGCGATGTCGTCGTCCCGTTCGTGCCCGAAGCAGTTCAGGAGCGTGTCGCACAGGTCGGTGACGCCGAGGGGGGCGTCGGCCGCCGCGGTGCGCAGGTGCTCCATGGAGACCGCGAGGTCGGTGCCGCGGTTCTCGATCAGCCCGTCGGTGACCATCAGGAGCCGGTCGGCGGCGGTGAGGGCCGTATCGGTGGGCGGCGGGCGGTCCAGGCCGAGGCCGAGCAGCGGTCCGCTCGCCTCGACGTAGCGGGCGTCGCCGGTGTCCTGGACCAGGAGCGGCGGGATGTGGCCCGCGTTCGCGACGCGGGCCCGGCCCGTGTCCGGGTCGATGAGGGCGAGGCAGAGCGTGGCCGTGGTGTCCGGGTGGTAGCGCTGCAGCATCCGGTCCAGGCGCCGGGCCAGGGCGCCCGGGTCGGAGTCGTCCAGGCAGTACGCGCGCAGCGCGTGGCGCAGCTCCACCATCACGGTCGCGGCGTCGAGGGAGTGGCCGACGACGTCGCCGATCGCGGTGAGCAGCCCGGCGTCGGTGGGCAGCACGGCGTAGAAGTCGCCGCCGATCTCCGTGTGCCGGGAGGCGGGGACGTAGCGGACGACGACCTCGGTGCCCGGCATCGGCGGCAACCTCGCGGGCAGGAAGCTGTGTTGGAGGGTCAGGGCGATGTGGCGTTCCTTCTCGTACATGAGCAGCGGCTCCGCGGCGAGAGCGGTGGCGTGGGCGAGCCGGTCGACGAGGGCGGCGGTGCCGGGGGCGGGTTCGGTGCCGTTCGCGGGGGTGGCGATGCAGACGGGGAAGCAGCCTTCGGCGGTGCGGGCGAGGGCGAGGCGGGCGTCGTCGGGGTCGGCGTGGTGGCCCGCGAGGTCCTCGGGGCGGAAGAAGCCGGGCGGCCACAGCGGGGCGGGCACGACGGTGGAGCGGATCCGGCCGCGCCCGGAGATGAAGCGGCGGACGAGGCGGGCGACGGCCTGGTGGGCCTCGTCGCCCGGCAGGGACGCCTCGGTGCGGCGCCGGGACAGGCCGTGGTGCAGGGCGCCGTCCGCGCCGGGCACGAAGACGACGGCGGGCCCGCCGGTGAGCCGCTCCGCGCCGACCGCGGCGACCTCGGCGAGCTCCCGCAGGCAGCGCGCGGTCTGCACCTCGATGACCGCCTCGGCGAGCAGCGTGAGCCGGCCCGCGTGGTCCTGGGCGGCGGTGCGGTCCCGGGCGCCGCGCGCCGCCGCCCGCACGACCGCCTGGATCTCTTCCGGTTCGGCGGGCACCGTCAGATATGCCTCGCCGCCCGAGTCGAGGCCCCGGCAGCGGTCGGCGGGCGCGAGGGACGCCGCCGAGAAGTGCACGACGGGCAGCGCGGCGGTGGCGGGCGACGCCTTCAGCCGGCGGCACAGCTCGTAGCCGTTCATGTCGGGCAGGCCGACGTCGACCAGGGCCACGTCCGGCAGTGCGCCGGTGCGCAGCCGCAGATCGAGCTGGATGAGCGCCTCGCCCGCGCTGGCGGCGAGCAGGACGCGGTGCCCGTCCCGCCGCAGGACGGCGCCCAGGGCGTATCGGCTGGCGGCGACGTCGTCGACCACCAGGACGGTCGTATCAGCCGTTGTGTCGACACTCACGCGTGCTGCCCCTCGGGCTGAGGGCGGGTCAGGCCCCCCTCGGGCCTGCTCGACCACGCTAAACCCTCCGCCCGCGCCCGGCGAGCGGTCCGGCGCGGCATCCCCCTTGTGGTGGGACAGCGGCGAACTCCCGTCACGCATGGCCCCCTTGACGGTAAGATCTGCTCTTTCCCCGGAACCCTCGTGACCTGCGCCGGGTGCGCGACGTTGACCGAACTGACCGGAATGTCTGCCTCCGCGCCGACAGATGCCTGTCTCCGTATCGACAGATACCTGTCTCCGCACCGACAGCAGTAAGGGACGTCATGACGCAGCACGCCACCGACGCACGCCCCACCTCGCACCCCGACCCGGCGGACACGCACCGGGAATGGTGGCGCGGCGCGGTCATCTACCAGGTGTACCCGCGCAGTTTCGCCGACGGGAACGGCGACGGCATGGGCGATCTGCCGGGCGTCACGGCCCGCCTGCCCCATCTGCGCGACCTGGGTGTGGACGCCGTGTGGCTCTCCCCTTTCTATGCCTCGCCGCAGGCCGACGCGGGCTATGACGTGGCCGACTACCGGGCCGTCGACCCGATGTTCGGCACCCTCACGGACGCCGACGACCTGATCCGCCGGGCCCACTCCCTGGGTCTGCGCGTCATCGTGGACCTGGTGCCCAACCACTGTTCGGACCAGCACGAGTGGTTCAAGGAGGCGCTGCGCGAGGGCCCCGGCTCGCCGCTGCGCGACCGCTTCCACTTCCGCCCCGGGCGCGGCCCCGACGGCGAACTCCCGCCCAACGACTGGGAGTCGGTCTTCACCGGCTCCGCCTGGACGAGGGTCACCGACGGCGCCTGGTACCTCCACCTCTTCGCCCCCGAGCAGCCCGACTTCAACTGGGAACACCCCGCCGTCCGCGAGGAGTTCCGCTCCGTCCTGCGCTTCTGGCTCGACCTCGGGGTGGACGGCTTCCGCGTCGACGTGGCGCACGGCCTGGTCAAGGCGGCCGGCCTGCCGGACGTCGGCCACGGCGAGCAGGTCAAGCTCCTCGGCAGCGAGGCCGTGCCCTACTTCGACCAGGACGGCGTGCACGAGATCTACCGCGACTGGCGCACGATCCTCGACGCGTACGCCGAAGGGGAGGACGGCGCGCGCATCGCCGTCGCCGAGGCATGGACGCCGACCGTGGAGCGCAGCGCCCGCTATCTGCGCCCCGGCGAGCTGCACCAGGCGTTCAACTTCGCCTATCTGACGACACGTTGGGACGCGGCGGAGCTGCGCGCCGTCATCGACCGCTCCCTGGACGCGATGGCCGCCGTGGCCGCGCCCGCCACCTGGGTGCTCTCCAACCACGACGTGGTCCGGCACACCACGCGCCTCGCGGACGACGGGGCGTGCGGCCTGCGCCGGGCCCGCGCCGCGACCCTCCTCATGCTGGCGCTGCCCGGCTCCGCCTACCTCTACCAGGGCGAGGAGCTGGGCCTGCCCGAGGTGACGGACCTGCCGGACGAGGTGCGCCAGGACCCGGCGTTCTTCCGCGGCTCGGGCCAGGACGGCACCCGCGACGGCTGCCGGGTCCCGCTGCCCTGGTCCGGGCAGCACCCGCCCTTCGGCTTCGGCCCCGTTCCCGGGGGCCCGTCCTGGCTCCCGCAGCCCGCGTCCTGGAAGACCCTGACCGTCGAGGCCCAGGAGGGCGACCCGGACTCCACGCTGGAGCTGTACCGCGCGGCCCTCGCCCTGCGCCGCGCCGACGGGGCCCTGGGCGCGGGCACGGGCGTGGAGTGGCTGGACAGCCCCGAGGGCGTCCTGTCCTTCCGCCGTACGGGTTCCGGGGACGGCGACGGGGACGCCGGTACGGGTTCCGGGGGCGCCGTCGTCTGCACGGTGAACCTGACCGGCGCCGACGTCACGCTGCCCACCCCGGGCCGCCTCCTGCTCGCCAGCGCACGGCTGCAGCCCGGCGACCGCGAGACGGTCCTGCCCGCCGATACGACGGCGTGGTGGGCCGACCTGTAGGGTCCGGTCCCGTGACCGCACGGCTGGCCGACATCGCTGCGCAGGCGGGGGTCAGCGAAGCGACGGTCAGCCGCGTGCTCAACGGCAAGCCGGGCGTCTCCGCGGCCACCCGCCAGTCCGTGCTTGCCGCGCTCGACCTGCTCGGCTACGAGCGTCCGGTGCGGCTCCGGCAGCGCAGCGCGGGCCTGGTCGGGCTGATCACGCCCGAGCTGGAGAACCCGATATTCCCGGCGCTCGCCCAGGTCATCGGGCAAGCCCTCACCCGGCAGGGGTATACGCCGGTGCTCGCCACCCAGACCCCGGGCGGGTCCACGGAGGACGAGCTGACCGAGATGCTGGTCGACCGGGGCGTCGCCGGGATCATCTTCGTCTCGGGGCTGCACGCGGACACCACCGCCGACATGGAGCGCTACGAGCGGTTGCGCGCTCAAGGGGTGCCGTTCGTCCTCGTCGACGGCTTCTCGCCCGAGGTGCGCGCGCCGTTCATCTCCCCCGACGACCGGGCGGCGATGCGGCTCGCGGTCACCCATCTCGTCTCCCTCGGTCATACGCGCATCGGGCTCGCCCTCGGCCCGAAGCGGTTCGTGCCCGTACAGCGGAAGATCGAGGGCTTCGTACGCACGGTGCGGGACCAGCTGGGCCTGGCAGCCGCTGACATCGAGGTACGTCTCGTACAGCATTCGCTGTACACGCTGGAGGGCGGTCAGGCGGCGGCCTCGGCGCTCCTGGACCGCGGCTGCACGGCCGTCGTGTGCGCCAGCGACATGATGGCGCTGGGGGCGGTGCGGGCGGCGCGGCAGCGGGGTCTGGAGGTTCCGGACGACGTCTCGGTGGTGGGATTCGACGACTCTGTGCTGATCGCCTTCACGGATCCGCCCCTGACGACGGTGCGCAAGCCGGTGCCCGCGATGGGCCAGGCGGCGGTGCGCACCTTGCTGGAGGAAATCGCGGGAACGCCCGCGCCGCAGAGCGAATTCGTCTTCATGCCGGAGCTGGTCGTCCGGGGTTCAACTGCCTCGGCCCCCACGGGACCGAATCGTCCGCAGGACGTAGAGAATGCGCAGTGAACCCAACCAAGGGATGATCGGTCGAAGGGTGGGGATCTGGCAGACTCTGTCCACATGGGTGAGATGACTGTGACGACACTGGAAGGCCAGGAGCGGCCCCCCAACTCACCCGTAGCGGGCGAGGAGCCACGGGGCCGTGACGGCCGCGCGCTGCTGCGCAGACTGCGCACTCCACGCCGTCCGCGCCTCTGGTTCGAGATCCTGCTGATCGCGGTGAGTTACTGGACGTACTCGCTGATCCGCAACGCGGTCCCGGAGCAGAAGGCCCAGGCCCTGAAGAACGCGGACTGGATCTGGCAGGCCGAGCAGCACCTCGGCATCGCGGTGGAGCAGTCCGTCAACCACGCGGTGAATTCGGTGACATGGCTGATCACCGGCATGAACTACTACTACGCGACACTGCACTTCGTCGTCACGCTCGGCGTCCTCGTCTGGCTGTTCCGCTCCCACCCGGGGCGGTACGCGGCGACGCGCCTGGTGCTCTTCGCGACCACGGCGGTCGCGCTCCTCGGCTACTACCTGTATCCGCTGGCGCCGCCCCGCCTGATGAACGGGCAGGACTTCATCGACACGGTCGTCGTCCACCACACCTGGGGCTCCATGGCCTCCGGCGACCTGAAGAACATGTCGAACCAGTACGCGGCGATGCCGTCCATGCACATCGGCTGGTCCCTGTGGTGCGGGCTCACGATCTTCGCGCTCGCGTCGGTGCCGTGGGCGCGGGTGCTCGGGCTGCTCTACCCGGCCGCGACGCTGATCGTCATCGTCGCGACCGCGAACCACTTCTGGCTGGACGCGGTGGGCGGGGTGCTCTGCCTGACCTTCGGCTTCCTGGTGGCGCGGCTCTGGTACGGGCATCTGCCGTACGCGCTCCCGAAGCACGTCGAGCCCGTCCGGCAGGCGAAGCCCCGTAAGCCCGCCTACGCTCCGTAGAAGCGCTCCTCCACCACGGCCCGCGCCCTGCGCGTGATGCGCCGGTAGTCGTCGAGCATGTCCCCGATGTGCCCCGCGTCGTACCCGAGGTAGCGGCCGACGGCGCCCAACTCCCGTACGTCCGAGGGGAACGTGTCGCCCGCGCGGCCGCGCACCAGCATCACCGCGTTGCGCACCCGGGTGGCCAGGACCCATGCCTCGTCCAGGGTCGCGGCGTCCTCGGTGGGGATGAGCCCGGCCGCGCAGGCCGCCGCGAGGGCCTCGCGGGTGCGGGTGGTGCGCAGGCCCGGCTCGGCCCAGGCGTGCTGGAGCTGGAGCAGCTGCACCGTCCACTCGACGTCGGAGAGGCCGCCCCGGCCCAGCTTGGTGTGCAGGGTGGGGTCGGCGCCGCGCGGCATCCGCTCGGACTCCATGCGGGCCTTGAGGCGGCGGATCTCGCGGACCGCGTCCTCGCCGAGGCCCTCCGCCGGGTAGCGCAGCGGGTCGATCAGCTCGGTGAAGCGGCGGCCGAGGTCCTGGTCGCCCGCGACGGGTTCGGCGCGCAGCAGCGCCTGGGACTCCCATACGAGGGACCAGCGGCGGTAGTACGCCTCGTACGACTTGAGGGTGCGCACCAGCGGGCCCGACTTGCCCTCGGGGCGCAGGTCGGCGTCGATGAGGAGCGGCGGGTCGGCGCTGGGCAGGGCGAGCAGGCGGCGCATCTCGGCGACGACGGTGGCGGCGGCGCGCGCGGCCTCCTGTTCGTCGGCGCCCTCGCGGGGCTCGTGGACGAACAGGACGTCGGCGTCGGAGCCGTAGCCCAGTTCGTGGCCGCCGAAGCGGCCCATGCCGATGACGGTGAAGCGGGTGGGCAGGGTGTCGCCCCAGCCGTCCCGTACGACCGCGCGCAGCGTGCCCGCGATGGTGGCCGCCGTCAGGTCGGAGACGGCGCCGCCGACCCGGTCGACCAGGGCTCCCTGGTCCCCCTCGGCGGGGCTGTCCTCGGTGCCGTACGAGCCGATGATGTCGGCGGCGGCGGTGCGGAACAGCTCGCGGCGGCGGACGCCACGGGCGGCCGTGACGGCCTGTTCGGCGCCGTCGGCCCGGCCCACCGCGGCCAGGACCTCCTGGGTGAGCGGGGCGGCGTCGCGGGCCTCCAGGCCACGGGGGTCGCCGAGCAGGGCGACGGCTTCGGGGGCGCGCAGGAGCAGGTCGGGGGCGAGGCGGCCGGCGGACAGGACGCGGGCGAGGTTCTCGGCGGCGGCGCCCTCGTCGCGCAACAGGCGCAGGTACCAGGGGGTCTTGCCGAGCGCGTCGGACACCTTGCGGAAGCCGAGGAGGCCCGCGTCCGGGTCGGCGGAGTCGGCGAACCAGCCGAGCAGGACGGGCAGCAGGGTGCGCTGGATGGCGGCCTTGCGGGTCACTCCGGAGGCGAGGGCCTCCAGGTGGCGCAGGGCGGCGGCGGGGTCCGCGTAGCCGAGCGCGACCAGGCGTTCGCGGGCGGCGTCGGTGCTCAACCGGGTCTCGCCGGGGGCAAGTTGGGCGACGGCGTCGAGCAGCGGCCGGTAGAAGAGCTTCTCGTGCAGCCGGCGCACGACGGAGGTGTGCCGCTTCCACTCGCGGCCCAGGTCCGTGATGGGCTCGGTGCGCATGCCCAGGGAGCGGCCGAGGCGGCGCAGGTCGGCGTCGTCCTCCGGCACCAGGTGGGTGCGGCGCAGCCGGTAGAGCTGGATGCGGTGTTCGAGGGAGCGCAGGAAGCGGTAGGCGTCGTCGAGCTGGGAGGCGTCGACGCGGCCCACGTACCCGCCCGCGGCGAGCGCGTCGAGGGCCACGAGGGTGGAGCCGCTGCGCAGGCTCTGGTCGCTGCGGCCGTGCACCAACTGCAGCATCTGGACGGCGAATTCGACGTCGCGCAGCCCGCCGGGCCCGAGCTTGAGCTCCCTGTCGACCTCGCCCGCGGGGATGTTCTCGACGACTCTGCGGCGCATCTTCTGCACGTCGGCGACGAAGTTCTCGCGCTCGGCGGCCTGCCAGACGAGCGGGCCGATCGTGTCGACGTACTCCTGTCCGAGCTCCGCGTCCCCGGCGACCGGGCGGGCCTTGAGGAGGGCCTGGAACTCCCAGGTCTTGGCCCAGCGCTGGTAGTACGCGAGGTGACTGCTCAGGGTCCGCACCAGGGGGCCGTTGCGGCCCTCGGGGCGGAGGTTGGCGTCGACGGGCCAGATGGTGCCCTCGATGTTCGTCTCGGAGCAGATCCGCATCATGTGCGAGGCGAGCCGGGTGGCGGCCTGGATCGCCTTGCCCTCGTCGGCGCCGGCCGCCCCCTCGGCGGGCTCCGCGACGAAGATGACGTCGACGTCCGAGACGTAATTCAGCTCGTGGCCCCCGCACTTGCCCATCGCGATGACGGCGAGGCGGCACTGTGCGGCGTCGGCGGGCGCCGCCTTCTCGGCCTGTGCGAGCGCGGCCCGCAGCGTCGCCGTCGCCAGGTCCGCGAGCTCGGCGGCGGCCTCGGCGACGTCGGTGGTGCCGCACACGTCGCGGGCCGCTATGGCGAGCAGACAGCGGCGGTAGGCGACGCGCAGCGAGACCGGGTCGGTGGCCTCGGCGAGCCCGGCCTCGAACTCCTCGACGCCGGGGTGCAGATCGGCCGACTCGTACGTGACCAGGGCCCGCCAGTCCCGGGGGTGCCGGGCGAGGTGGTCGGCGAGGGCCTCGGAGGCGCCGAGCACGCCGAGCAGCCGGTCGCGCAGGGGCTTGGCGGTGACGAGGGTGTCGAGCAGCTCGCGGCGGCCGGTGTCACCGCCGGTCTCCTGCTCCGCCTCGACGAGGCGGACCAGGCCGAGCAGCGCCAGGTCCGGGTCGGCGGTGGCGCCGAGCGCGTCGAGGAGCAGCGGGTCGGAGCGGACTTGGGCGAGCGCGGGCACGTCGAGGAGCCGCTCCGCCGCCGAGGGGTCGGTGAAGCCATGCCGGAGGAGCCTCGTGAACGTGCTGCTTCTCCGGCCCTGCGGCACCGTCATTCCGCGCCTCCGTTCGATCATTCCTGGGCCTGAGCCTACCGAGAGCGGCACCAAAGGGCTCCGCATGTATCACCGCTCGGGACGGTGCGCCCTCCCTCCCGTCTCCCCTGGGGTTCACCCGATCTTCGTGGCTGGTTACGTTGGGAGAGTTCGCGCGCCCCCTCGGCAGTGCTGACGTGCGCCCCCGCTACGGGCTTGCCTCATACCCGCTTTGGTCTGGTTGCCCATTTGCCATGTGAATTGCGAGGATCGTGCGTGCACAGCTCGTACCACCTGGGGGAACCACTCGATGACGACGAATCCACACACCGTCGCCGACCAAGCCGACCAAGCCGACCAAGCCGGAGAGTCTGTTCTCGACTCGTGTGGGCCTTTGCCCTATCGGTCGTCATCCCTCCTCGAACGCGTCCTGGGGCTCCTCTCCCCCCTCGCCGTCTTCGCCGCCCTGTGGTGGGCCGCCGAGCAGCGCGTGCCGCTCGTGGTCGCGATCCCCGTCTCCCTGGCCGCCCTGGCCCTCATCGCCGGGTGGATCTGCTTCCACCGCCTGCAGGAGTCGCGGGCTCCCCACACCCGCCTCGAGAACCTCATGGGAAGCGCGGCCGCCATCACGCTCGGGCTTCCCGCCGGAAACACCCTGTGGGACACCCCTGACAACACCGTCGGCATCGTCGTTCCGGCCGCCGTCCCCGCCCTCGCCCTGCTCGTCCACCTCGTCTCCCGCTGGCGGGCCTGAGGAGCCAGGGAAGCTGGGGGAAGTCAGGGAAAGTCCAGTTCCGTCCGGGCACGCGGCCGTGCAGCGCCGCGTTGTTCGCCAGCTCGGCCACGATGTGCTCCGCCGTCTCGAACGGCCGCTCCCACTCGATGAGTTGCTGCACCGCCAGGCGTCGGGCCAGGCGGGCGCCTCTTGGCGTTGCCGAGAGCAGGATCGTGAAGTGGCGGAAGATGGTGGGGGGTTGGGCGGTCTCTGAGTTCACGTCACTCAGCGTGGTCGGGCACGACTGCCCTGAACAGCAGTGACACCTGTGCGTACAGGGGTTGTCCGGTCGTTGTCCTGGCTTGTCCCGGCTGTCCTGCGTGTCGCGGGGGTACGGGTGCGCGTTGGGCACGTACGGGACTTCGGGAGGGTGGCGCGCATGGGCCAGGGCCAGGGCGAGAGTGAGCTGGGTTGGGACGTCGAGCCGGGAGATGAGCTCGACCCGGCCGTGGAGGCGCTGGGTCATCAGCAGAAGCGGTGGCGGGAGGCGGCGGGTCTGAGCGTCGTCGAATTCGCCGAGTTGATGGGGTACGGCGAGGATCAGATCCGCAAGGTAGAGCGGGGGGCGCGGATTCCCCGGCCCGAGTACCTGGACAAGGCGGAGGAGGTGCTGGGCGCGGGCGGGTTCATCACCGCGATGAAGGGGGACCTGGCCAAGGCCCGGTACCCCAAGAAGGTACGGGAGTTGGCCAAGCTGGAGGAGCGGGCGGTCGAGCTCTCGCTGTACAGCAAGAACAGCATCCACGGGTTGCTGCAGACGCGAGAGTACGCGACTGCACTGTTTGGCATGCGGCGCCCCTCGTACCCGCAGGACGAAGTCGAGCGCGGGGCGGCCGCACGTATGGACCGACAGAGCATCTTCGAGCGCTCACCGGCCCCCGAACTCAGCTTTATCCAGGAAGAGATGACGCTCCGAAGCCCGCTCGGAGGGAGAATGGTGCTGCGCCGACAGCTCGAACGACTGCTAGAGGTAGGGCAGTTGCGGAACGTCGAGATTCAAGTGATGCCCATCAGCCTCGAAGAGCACGCCGGTGTGGACGGAGGGATCGAGCTCCTGAAGTTCGAAGACGGCACAGCGGTAGGGCGCTCGGATGGGGCGTTCAACGGCCTACCCGTCCATGACCCGAAGCGACTCCGAATCCTCGAACTGCGGTATGGCATCATCCGGGCACAGGCTCTCGCGCCACGAGAGTCGCTGGCCTTCATCGAGCAAGTGCTGGGAGAACTATGACCCGCAAGCCCACTGCCGAGGACGCTACCGAACTGGCGTGGTTCAAGAGCAGTTACAGCAGCGGCAGCGAAAGCGACAGCTGCGTAGAGGTCGCGCTTGAGTGGCGTAAGAGCTCCTACAGCAGCAGCAGCGACGGCAACGACTGCGTCGAGGTGGCCGTCGCCCCCGGCACCATCCACATCCGCGACTCCAAAGACACAACCCGCCCCCACCTCGCCATCGACCCCAACTCCTGGCTCGACTTCGTAAGGTACGCATCCAACAGCTGAACCCTCCCGCCTGCGGACGAAGGGAACCCGCTCCATGGACATGACCCTCGAAGTGATTCTGCTGCCCGTCTCGGACGTAGATCGGGCCAAGGACTTCTACGTGAACAAGGTCGGCTTCCACGCCGACATCGACGGGGAGGTCATGCCGGGCCTGCGCATCGTGCAGCTGACCCCGCCCGGTTCGGGGTGTTCCGTCGCGCTGGTGGAGGGCGCCCTGCCCGGGCAGGAGAATCCGCCGGCGCCCGGGTCCTACCAGGGGCTCCAGCTCTGCGTCGCCGACGCGAAGGCCGCGCACGCGGAGCTGACCGCGCGGGGGCTCGAGGTCAGTGAGCCCGTGGCCTTCACGCCGGACGACGGGGCGACCTTCATGTACTTCAAGGACCCGGACGGCAACGGCTGGTCCGTCCAGGAGTACCGCGTCCGCGCGACGAAGCCGCTGCACCAACTGCTGGCCGAGCAGGCGCGCTCCTAAGGGGCGCGGGGAACTGCGCGGCCGGACAGAGACAAAGCCGCAGACGCGTCCGCACCGAACCGGGCGGACGCGTCTGCGGCTTCTGCTTTCACACGCCGTTACAGCACCGGCAGGTTCTTGCGGAGCTCGAAGGCCGTGACCTCGGAGCGGTACTCTTCCCACTCCTGCTTCTTGTTGCGCAGGAAGAAGTCGTAGACGTGCTCGCCGAGCGTCTCCGCGACCAGTTCGCTGCGCTCCATCAGGGAGATCGCCTCGCCCAGGTTCTGCGGGAGGGGCTCGATGCCCATCGCGCGGCGCTCGGCGTCCGAGAGAGCCCAGACGTCGTCGTCCGCGCCCGGTGGGAGCTCGTAACCCTCTTCGATGCCCTTGAGGCCCGCCGCCAGCAGCACCGCGTACGTCAGGTACGGGTTCGCGCCCGAGTCGATGGAGCGGACCTCGACGCGGGCCGAGCCCGTCTTGCCGGGCTTGTACATGGGGACGCGGATCAGGGCGCTGCGGTTGTTGTGGCCCCAGCAGATGTAGGAGGGGGCCTCGCCGCCTGCGCCTGCCGTGCGCTCGGAGCCGCCCCAGATGCGCTTGTAGGAGTTGACCCACTGGTTGGTGACGGCGGAGATCTCCGCCGCGTGCTTCAGCAGACCGGCGATGAAGGAGCGGCCGACCTTGGAGAGCTGGTACTCCGCGCCCGACTCGTAGAAGGCGTTCCTGTCGCCCTCGAAGAGGGAGAGGTGCGTGTGCATGCCTGAGCCCGGGTACTCCGAGAACGGCTTCGGCATGAACGTCGCCTGGACGCCCTGCTCCAGGGCCACCTGCTTCATGACCAGGCGGAACGTCATGATGTTGTCCGCCGTCGAGAGGGCGTCGGCGTAGCGGAGGTCGATCTCCTGCTGGCCGGGGGCGCCCTCGTGGTGGCTGAACTCGACCGAGATGCCCATCGATTCCAGCATGGTGATCGCCTGGCGGCGGAAGTCCATGCCGACGTGCTGCGGGGTGTGGTCGAAGTAGCCGGAGGTGTCGGCGGGGACCGGGGTGCTGCCGTCGAGGGGCTTGTCCTTGAGCAGGAAGAACTCGATCTCGGGGTGGGTGTAGAAGGTGAAGCCGAGGTCGGAGGTCTTGGCCAGGGCCCGCTTGAGGACGTAGCGGGGGTCGGCGAAGGACGGGGAGCCGTCCGGCATGAGGATGTCGCAGAACATGCGGGCGGTGCCGGGGGCCTCCGCGCGCCAGGGCAGGACCTGGAAGGTGCCGGGGTCCGGCTTGGCGATCATGTCGGACTCGTAGACCCGGGCGAAGCCCTCGATCGCCGAGCCGTCGAAGCCGATGCCCTCGTCAAAAGCCTGTTCCAGCTCGGCGGGGGCCACGGCCACGGACTTCAGGAAGCCCAGGACGTCCGTGAACCACAGACGCACGAACCGGATGTCGCGCTCCTCCAACGTCCTGAGCACGAACTCCTGCTGCTTGTCCATCTTCCGCTTCCACCCATCCTTGCTGGTCAGGCCGCTTGCCTCCACGCGCGACAGAGACACCGTCCGGGACACCCGAAGCATCCCATCCCGCCGTTTCACGCACGTTGCGGAGGCCGGCGGACCTCGATCGGCTCCCCCAGTGCACATACTGCCTGCCGACCTGCGCCCCTGACGACCCGACCCGTCCCCTTACCCGCGCTCACCTCTTAAATTTGCATCTCAGATGCCAGTTTCATACGGTACGGATCAGACATGGGGTGCCATATGGCGTCGATCGGCCCATCGGCGGGTGGTCGGTGAACTGGCCCCTTCCGCACCGGCCTTGAGGAGTCCCGTTGCTGTCCCAGCAGTCCGCCGCCACCGTGCGCGCCACCCTCCCTGTCGTCGGCGCCGCCATCGGCGAGATCACCGAGCGTTTCTACGGTGGAATGTTCGCCGCCCGGCCCGAGCTCCTGCGTGATCTGTTCAACCGGGGGAACCAGGCCGCGGGCACCCAGAGCCGGGCCCTCGCGGGCTCCATCGCCGCCTTCGCCACGTATCTCGTCGACCACCCCGACGAGCGGCCGGACGTGATGCTGGGCCGCATCGCCCACAAGCACGCCTCCCTGGGCATCGCCCCGGAGCAGTACGAGATCGTGCACGAGCACCTCTTCGCGGCGATCGTCGAGGTCCTCGGCGCCGACGTCGTGACGGCCGAGGTCGCGGCCGCCTGGGACGAGGTGTACTGGCTGATGGCACACGCCCTCGTCGCCATCGAGGCCCGCCTGTACGCGGAGCACGGGGTCACCCCGGCGGGGACCTTCCGCCAGTGGCGCGTGGTGGGCCGCGTCGAGGAGACCCCCGACGTGGTCACCTTCCAGCTGCGGCCCGAGGACGAGACCGTCCCCGTTCCCGCCTTCCGGCCCGGGCAGTACGTGTCCGTCCAGGTGGAGCTGGCCGACGGGGCCCGTCAGATACGCCAGTACAGCCTCTCCAGGGCACCCGGCTCCCCGGTCCGCCAGATCAGCGTGAAGCGGGTGCGGGGCGCGGCCGGCGCGGACGGCACGGCCACCCCGGACGGCGAGGTCTCCCGGCACCTGCACGCCTACGTCCGCGAGGGCGATCTGCTGCGGGTCTCCGCGCCCCACGGCGACCTGGTGCTCGGCGACGACCTGGACGACGACACCCCTGTCCTGCTCGCCTCGGCCGGCATCGGTGTGACGCCGATGATGGCGATGCTGGAGCACCTGGCCGCGGCCGGACACCGCGCCCCGGTCACCGTCGTGCACGCCGACCACTCCCCCGCCCGGCACGCCCTGCGCGCCGACCACGAGGCGTACACGGACAAGCTCCGGGACGCCGCCGCGTACTTCTTCTACGAGCACCCCGAGGCGGGCCACCCGGCCGAACTCACCGGCCGCGCCGACCTGTCCCGCATCACGATCCCGGCGGGCACGCGCGCGTACCTGTGCGGGCCGCTGCCGTTCATGCGGGCCGTGCACGGCCAGCTCATCGAGGGCGGGGTGGCGCCGCGCGACATCCACTACGAGGTCTTCGGGCCCGACCTGTGGCTGGCCGCGGCCTGATCCGCCGGACAGGTCCTAGTCGCGGCTGGAGATGCCCAGGAGCAGCGGGCCGGTCGGCGCCGCGACGACGTCCGCGACGGTCAGCGGGTCGAGCGAGGCGTAGAACGCCTCCTGGGCCTGGCGCAGCGCGGAGCGCAGGCGGCAGGCGGACCGGAGGGGGCAGGGCGCGGAGCCCTCGCAGTCGACGACGTCGCCCGCGCCGCCCTCGAAGGACCGCACCACCGCACCGACGGAGGCGCCGCGCCCCTGCTCGGTGAGGGCAAGCCCGCCGCCCCGGCCGCGGCGGGCCACCAGGAGCTCCATGCGCTGGAGTTCGGCGACGACCTTGGCCGCGTGGGTGTACGGAACCTCCATGTCGGCGGCGACCTCACGGGTCGTGGGACAGGCGTCGCCGTCCGCCACGGCGAGACGCATGAGGACGCGCAGGGCGAGGTCGGTGGAGCGCAGGAGCCGCATACGGGCAGCGTAGATAATGCGCATCTGGGGTTCAAATTAGGCATTCTCTCCCGCCATTCCTCCTGGCTCCCCTGCCGGGGCGGGGCCCATGCCCACTACGATCAGCGCACCGCACGACTTCGTACCTCGTACCTCGTACCTCGTACCTCGTACCTCGTACTTCGTATTGCTTGCTCGCTCGTCACCGCTCGTCCCTTTCCGCAGAAGGACACAGCATGGGTTCCGCCAAGAACAGCAGCACGGCCGCGCGCAAGGCGCGAATAGAGGAGATGCGCCGCGCCGAGCGCGCCCGCGACCGCCGGGGCCGCATCCTCACGATCACGCTGAGCGCGGTCGTCGTCGCGGGCCTCGTCGTGGGCGGTGTCGTCCTCTTCAAGAAGGCCGACGACGGCTCCTCGGACGACTCCGCGGGCGGCAAGTGGCCCAAGTCCACGGTGTCGAAGGACGGCGAGCGGGTCTGGGACGCCAAGAAGCTCGGCCGTACGCACGTCGCCGAGAAGGTCGACTACCCCATGACCCCGCCGGTGGGCGGCAACCACAACCAGGTCTGGATGAACTGCAACGGCGACGTCTACAACAAGGAGCTCCCGGAGGTGAACGCCGTGCACTCCCTGGAGCACGGCGCCGTCTGGGTCACCTACAACGAGAAGGCGAAGTCCGCCGACCTGAAGAAGCTCGAGGCGAAGGTGAAGTCGACGCCGTACTCGCTGATGAGCCCCGTGAAGGAGCAGAAGGACCCGATCATGCTGACCGCGTGGGGGCACCAGCGCACGGTGACGGGTGCGGGTGACCAGAACGTCGCGAAGTTCTTCGCCAAGTACGTGCAGGGCAAGCAGACCCCGGAACCGGGCGCTGCTTGCACCAACGGTCTCGCCAAGTGAACGGGCGCACGGGCTGGTTGATCGGGGGCGCCGCCGCGGTGGTCGTGGCGGCGGGCGGCATCACGGCGGCGGTGGCCGCGACGGACTCGGACGGCTCGTCCTCCTCCGTCCCCGCCGACTCCTCGGCGGACGCCGGGTTCGCGCGCGACATGGCGGTCCATCACCAGCAGGCCGTCGAGATGTCGTACATCGTCCGCGACCGCTCCAAGAACGAGGAGGTGCGGCGCCTCGCGTACGACATCGCACAGACGCAGGCCAACCAGCGGGGCATGCTGCTCGGCTGGCTGGACATGTGGGACCTGCCGAAGGTGTCGGAGGACGCGCCCATGACGTGGATGGGCATGGGGGACATGCCGCCCGGCAAGGACGGGGCACTGATGCCGGGCATGGCGACGAACGCGGAGCTGACGAAGCTGGGCAAGCTGAGCGGGAAGGACGCGGAGGTCCGCTACCTCCAGCTGATGACCCGCCACCACCAGGGCGGGGTGCACATGGCCAAGGGGTGCGTGAAGCGCTGCAAGGTGGGCGTGGAACACCGGCTGGCCGAGGGCATGGTCAACTCCCAGCAGTCGGAGATCGAGCTGATGGCGGACATGCTGAAGGCGCGCGGCGCCAAGCCGTAGCCGTGGAGCCGTAGACGTAGCCGTAGAGCCGTGGCCCTGGCGTCCGGTGGCGCCACCAGCCCTCCCGCCGGCCCGTCCGCTAGCGCTTGAGGACCGCCTCCATCACCGCCTTGGCGATCGGCGCCCCGAGCCTGCCGCCCGCGATCTCCGACCGCGAGATGTCCATGTCCTCGGGGTCGACGAACACCGCGACCGCCACCGGTGAACTGCCGTCCGCCTGCTTGGCGTAGGAGACGAACCAGGCGTACGGCCGCTCGTCGCGCACGTCGGCGCCGTGCTGGGCCGTGCCCGGCTTGCCGCCGACCGTGACGCCGGGGATCTTGACCTTGTCGCCGGTGCCGTCGGTGACGGTGTGCTCCATCATCTGCTGCACCTTCTTCGCGGTGCTCTCGGAGACGGCCCGGTCCAGGACCTCGGGCTCGTTCTTCTCGATCACCGCGAGGTCGGGGCCGCGCAGCTCGTCCACCATGTACGGCTTCATCACCTCGCCGTCGTTGGCGAGCCCGGCGGCGACCATCGCCATCTGCAGCGGGGTGGTGGTGACGCTGCCCTGGCCCATGCCGGTCAGGGCGGTCTGGGGTCGGTCGAGCTCGGCCGGATAGCCGCTGGCGGCGGACCGTACGGGCGTGAACTGCTCCTTGTTGAAGCCGAACTTCTCGGCCGTCTCGCGCATCTTGTCCTTGCCGGTCCGCAGCGCCGCGTCGAGGAAGACGTTGTTGCAGGACCACTGCATCGCGGTCTTCATCGAGACCTTGTCGCACTGGGAGTTGGGGACGACGTTCCCGATCTCGGTGTTGCTCTGCGGCAGCCGGTAGGGGGCCCGGGCGCCCGAGGCCGCGTCGATGTCCGAGACGGTGCCGTGCTCCAGGGCGGCGGCCGCGGTAAGGATCTTGAAGGTCGAGCCGGGCGGGTAACTCTCGCGCAGTGCGCGGTTGTTGAGGGGCTTCTGCTTGTCCCGCTCCAGCTTCTTGAACGCCTCGCCCTCCTTGGCGGAGATCCCGGCGAAGACCGAGGGGTCGTACGAGGGGGTGCTGGCCATCGCGAGGATCTTGCCGGTACGGGGGTCGAGGGCGACCACCGCGCCCTTGGCGTCGATGTCCTTCAGGCCCTTGTACGCGGCCTTCTGCGCGGCCGGGTCGATGGTGGTGATGACGTCGCCGGGGCGCGGCTTCTTGCCGGTGAGCAGGTCGACGGGGCCGCCCAGGAGCCTGCTGTCCTTGGCCCCGAGCACGTCCTTGTGAACGCCTTCGAGGAAGGTGGCGCCCTGCGCCTGCGAGAAGTAGCCGGTGACGGGTGCGTACATCGGGCCGTCCTTGTACGTCCGCTTGTACTTGAGGTCCGAGCCGGGCGTCGCCCGGGAGCCGGTGATCGGCTCGCCGCCGACGACGATGTTGCCGCGGGGCTGGGAGAACGCGTCGATGGTGACGCGGCGGTTCTTGGCGTCGTCCGCGAGGTCGTCGGCCTGCACGAACTGCAGCCAGGTGATGCGGACCAGGAGGGCCAACACCAGCGCTCCGCAGGCGACGGATATGTGGCGCACGGTCTTGTTCATGACGTGAGGGGAACAGTCCGGTGCGGTCCATGTCCAAGATGGATATGGGCGAGTAATTCATACAAATGCGATATCGTCGCTGCTTGTGGACCTGATACGGCACCTGGAGTGCTTTGTGGCTGTTGCCGAAGAGTCACATTTCGGTCGTGCCGCCGAGCGCCTGGGCATGGCCCAGCCACCGCTGTCGCAGCGCATCCAGCGCCTGGAGCGCGAGCTCGGCGTGCGGCTCTTCGAGCGGACCAGCCGGCAGGTGACGATCACCAAGGGCGGCTCGCTGCTCCTGTCCGAGGCCCGCGAGCTGCTCGCCCGGTCCGAGGCGCTGCGCGCCACCGCCCGGCGCGTCCGGGACGGTGAGAGCGGGCTGCTGCGGGCCGGGCTGCCGCCGGACGTCGCGGGCGAGGCCGTGGCGGCGATCCTCGCGGAGTTCCGGCGCGAGCACCCCGGGGTCGAGGTGGAGCTGCACGAGCTGTCCACCGCCCAGCAGCTCGCCCAGCTCGCCGCGCACGACCTGGACGTCGGCCTCATCCACCACCCGTGCGACGTCACCGGGCTCGAACTGGGCCCGGTGCTGCGCCGGGAGCTCGGGGTGCTGCTGCCCCGGGACGCGACGGCGGCCGCGCTGTCCGAGGTGCCGCTGGCCTCGCTCAGCGGGTACGAGCTGATCCTCTTCCCGCGCGCGGCGGCGCCCGCGCTCCACGACGACGTGCTGACCACGTGCGCCCGCAACGGCTTCACGCCCGCCGCGGTGCGGCACGGCCAGGGCGCCAGCTTCGTACGGGGCCTGATCCTCTCCTCGCAGGCCGTCGCCCTCAGCCCGCGCGACGCACAGGGCCCCGCCGTCGCGGCCGGGGACGCGGAGGTCGTCTGGCGGCCGCTCGCCGGGGCGCCGCTGGCCTGGCGGCAGTCGGTGGCGTGGCCGCAGGGGCGCAGCGACACAGCGGTCGGCGCGTTCGCGGAGGCGGCCACGCGGGCGCTGCTCGACACGGCGGCGGTCAGCCCGGACGTGCCCGCGCGGGCCGTCCACCTTCGACCGGCCGCGGAGTTCTGGGTATGAGCGATCCAGTACGGCAGCCGGCCGGGCACGCGGCGGGGAGTCCCGTCGCCCGGGTGCAGGCGGCCTTCGCCGGGGCGGGCGTCACCGGGTGGCTGCACGCCCTCGACATCGACTCGGGCGCGGAGACCAGCGTCGGCGCGGACCACCCCGTGGTCACCGCCAGCGTGCACAAGCTCTGTCTGCTCGTGGCCCTCCATCAGGCCGCGGCCGAGGGCCGGTTGGACCTCACCGAGCAGGTGGAGTGCGCACCGGACCGGCGCGCTTCCGGGCCCACCGGGACGGCCGCGATGCTCGACCCCGTACGGATGTCGCTGCGCGACGCGGCGTATCTGATGATGGCCGTCAGCGACAACGCGGCGGCCGAGGTGCTCGTGCAGCGCGTCGGCCTGACGGCGGTCAACGCCTCGATGGTCCGCCTCGGCCTGACCCATACGCACGCCACGCACACCTTCCGCGAGCTGCTCGACACGATTCGGGAGGACGCGGGGCCCGGCGGCGCGGCGATGCTGACGGAGCCTCATGTCATCAGCCATCTGCGGGCGTTGGACCCGGCCCGCACCAATCGGAGCACGCCGCGCGACATGACCCGGCTGCTGGCCGCCGTGTGGCGCGACGAGGCGGGGCCGCCCGAGCACGGGGCGGCGATGCGGCGGATCCTCGGGCTGCAGGTGTGGCCGCACCGGCTGGCCTCCGGGTTCCCCTTCGACGACGTGCACGTGGCCGGGAAGACCGGGAGCCTGCCCACGGTGCGCAACGAGGTGGGGGTGGTGGAGTACCCCGACGGCGGGCGGTACGCGGTGGCGGTGTTCACCCGGGCCGCCAGCGGGGCGGCGACGCTGCCGGCCGCCGACGCGGTGATCGGGACGGCGGCGCGGGTGGCGGTGGACGCGCTGCGGCGCGGCCGGGGCTGAGCCGCCCGGTCCGGCGCCCCGGTCACCCGGCGCCCCCATCACCCGACGTCGGGCCACCCGGCGCCCGGCCGCCCGCCAACCCACCCCCGGTCAACCCCACTTGACGGCCTCTTGATCTCCGCATTCCCCCCACGTGAACCGTTCCCCACCAGAGTGGCTCTGGCATGTGCCCAACATGTCCACCCAACTCTCAGGGGGGTTCCATGAGAAGACACACCCGCATCGCAGCCCTCCCGCTGCTCGCCGGCGCCCTGGCCCTCGCCCTGCCCGCGGCCGCCCACGCCGATCCGCACCGGCCGTCCGGTGCCCGCGACACCTTCCACGGCACCAAGCCCTCGTGGGCCACCGCCGAGACCGACCGGGGCGCCACCCCGGACAGCGGCAAGGTCTCCGCCCGCGTCTACCTCGCGGGGCGCGACGCGCAGGGCCTCGCCGCCTACGCGAAGGCGGTCTCGGACCCGGCCTCACCCTCGTACGGGAAGTACCTCAGCGCCCGTCAGGCCCGGGCCCGCTTCGGCGCGACGGCCGAGCAGATATCCGCCGTGAAGGCGTGGCTCAAGGACTCCGGCCTCACCGTCACCGGCGCCACCCGCCACTACCTCACGGTCACCGGCGACGTCGCCGCCGCCGAGAAGGCGTTCGGCACCCAGCTGCGCCAGTACGCCAAGGGCGGCAGGACCTACCGCGCGCCCGCCGCCACCGCCTCCGCGCCCGCCTCCCTCCAGGGCGCCGTCCTGACCGTCACCGGCCTGGACACCGCCCCGCACAAGGCGAGCCACCAGGACGAACTGCCGCCGCCGGACGCGGTGTTCAGGAACTCGGGCCCCTTCTCCTCCTTCTACGGCTCGAAGACCGCGAAGACGCTGCCGAGCGCGTACGGGGCGAAGATCCCGTACGCCGTGAAGGGGTACACCGGCCAGCAGCTGCGCGCCGCGTACGGGGCGGGCAGGCGGACCGGGAAGCACGTCCGCGTCGCCATCACCGACGCGTACGCCTCGCCGACGATCGCCAGGGACGCCGCGACGTACGCGAAGCGCAACGGCGATCCGGCCTACCGCAACGGGCAGTTGAGCCAGGTCCTGCCCGGCGAGTACACGAAGACCAAGGAGTGCGGGGCCGCCGGGTGGTACGGCGAGGAGACCCTCGACGTCGAGGCCGTGCACGCCGTCGCGCCCGCCGCGGACATCGTGTACGTGGGCGCCGCGTCCTGCTACGACGACGACTTCCTCGACTCGCTCGGCAAGATCGTGGACGGCCACCTCGCGGACATCGTGTCGAACTCATGGGGCGACATCGAGGCGAACCAGACGCCCGAACTGCTCGCCGCCTACGACCAGTTGTTCCAGCTGGGCGCCGTCCAGGGCATCGGCTTCTACTTCTCCTCCGGCGACAACGGCGACGAGGTCGCCAACACCGGCACCAAGCAGGTCGACGTGCCCGCCAATTCGGCGTGGGTGACGGCGGTCGGCGGCACGTCGCTGGCCGTGGGCAAGCACGACACGTACGGCTTCGAGACCGGATGGGGAACGCTGAAGGCCACGCTCGCGCCCGACGGCAAGAGCTGGAAGGACTTCCCCGGCGCGTTCAGCGGCGGCGCGGGCGGTGGCACCAGCAAGACGGTGCCGCAGCCGTTCTACCAGCGCGGTGTGGTGCCGGGCGGCCTCGCGAAGGCGAACGGCGGCAGCAAGCCGATGCGCACCGTCCCGGACATCTCGGCCGTCGCCGACCCCAACACCGGGTTCCTGGTCGGCCAGACCCAGACGATGCCGGACGGCTCCCTCGGCTACGACGAGTACCGCATCGGCGGTACGTCGCTGGCGGCGCCGGTCATCGCGGGCGTGCAGGCCCTCGCGCAGGAGGAGCGGGGCGGGCGGCCGGTCGGGTTCGCGAACCCCGCGATCTACGACCGGTACGGGTCGGGGCGCGTGTACCACGACGTGACCGACCGCCCGAAGGGGCGTGAACTCGCCGTCGCCCGGGTCGACTTCGTCAACGGGTACGACGCGTCGGGCGGGCTCACCACGTCGGTGCGGAGCCTGGGCAAGGACAGCTCGCTCAAGGCGGTGCGGGGGTACGACCCGGTGACGGGGGTGGGCTCGCCGGGGGCGGGCTACATCCGCTCCTACCGTCGCTGACGCCGTCCCTTTCCTACTGCGGCTCTCGGTGCGCCCGCCATGTGATGTGTGGCGGGCGCACTGCTGCGCAGAGGGGCATGCCGTGGGGGTCGGTGAGGCCCAACTCGCCGTGCGCCTCGCCCTGTTCGAGGGCTTCGCCCGGGAGGTCGGCCAGGTACAGCTTGGCCCTGCGGAACATGGTGAAGGTGCCGCCCGGGGGGAGTTCGCCCCAGGTGAGGTAGAGGAAGCGGGCGCCTCGGGGGCCGTGGACGTAGGGGCCGCGGAAGTCGGGGGTGCCGTCGGGGGTGGTGACGGTGGTGATGGTGAGGTCCCAGGTCGCCTGGGGGGCGTTGCCGGGGACGGGGGCTTCTGGGTCGCGGCCGTGCTGGATCGCCACGCGGACGTGACGGTACTCGCCGCAGTCTGTGCCGGGGAGGTTGTGGCCGGTGAGGCGTAGTCGCAGGGTGTCGGGCATGCGTTCATTTTCCCCGATCCCGCCCCTTCCCGAATCCGGCGACTCCGTCGCCCCTGGGGCGCCCTTCCTGGGGCTTCGCCCCTAGACCCCCGTATCGGCCTGGACGGCCTCGTCCTCAATCGCCGGACGGGCTAGACCACTCAGCCCGTCCGGATTGGGGAAAGAACCGCCGGAGGCACCCCCGGCACCCCCGGCACCCCCGGCAGCCCCGGCACCCCCTACGCCAACCGCCCCAGCTCCTCCCTCCTCAGCCTCCCCACCAGCTCCTCCCCCCGCACAAACCTCTCCACCTCCGCCACCGCGAACTCCCCCAGCCTCCGCACCTCACTCCCCTGCGCCCCCGCAACATGCGGGGTCACCAACACGTTGGGAAGCCCCAGCAGGGGATGCCCCGCAGGCAGCGGTTCCGGGTCCGTCACGTCCAGGAACGCGTCCAGACGCCCCGCCCCGCACTCCCGCGCCAACGCATCCGTGTCCACCAGCGAACCCCGCGCCGTATTGATCACGACGCCCCCGTCAGGGATCAGCTTCAGCAGGTCCGCGCTCAACATGCCGCGGGTCTCCGGGAGTTGCGGCGCGTGCACCGTCACGATGCTGCTGGCGCGGCACAGCTCCGACAGGTCGACCAGTTCGACGCCGAGTGCCGCCGCCTCCTCCCGGGTCACATACGGATCCGTGAGCAGCACCCGGTACCCCGCGTCCGAAGCGGTCAGCGCCGCGATGACCCCCCGGCCGATCCGGGACGCGCCGATCACGCCCACCGTCCGCGCGTCCGCCCCCGTCCGCTCCGTGAACGAGGGCCACCCCGCCGCGTACCCGGCCGCCGTGGGCAGCGCCCCCTTCGCCGCGAAGGTGATCGCGGCGAGGGTGTAGGACACGACGGGGGCCGCGTTCGCGTCGGCCGCCGAGGAGACCACCACGCCTCTGTCCCAGACCGCGTCCGTGACCACCGGTTTCACCGAACCGGCCGCGTGCACCACCGCCTTGAGGCGGGTCGCGGGGGCCAGGATCTCGGCGGTCAGGGGCGGGCAGTTCCAGCCCGTGACCAGGATCTCCGTCTCGGCCAGGACCGTGCGGGCCTCGGCGCCCCGGAGGGTGCCGGTGAGCAGGGCGGGGGCCAACTCCACGCTGCGGGCGAGCCGTTCGCGGATGTCGGGCGCGAACACCCGGGCCGCCACGTCGGCGCTCATGGCGAGCGCCGTGATCGGAGTCTCTACCTGGTCTGCCACGCGTGGCCGCCCCTCGTAGTAACCGGTTACCTCTCAGCGGCAGGAGGCTAGGACGAGGACGGGAGCCTGGTCAAGAGACAGGCAGGCGAGGGGGGTTGACCGGGCGCAGTAACCGCTTTAGATTCCCGGCACCTTGTTCGGACGGCCGTACTCAAGTCAGGGGCTGCTGTGTCAACGGTGACGAAGGACCGGACGGAATCCGGGGCGGTGAAGCCGCCCGGCGGGAGCGAGAAACGGGCAAAAGCCAGCAAAGGTGGCTTCGGTGGGGCGTGGAAACGGTTTCAGTCGTCCCGGGTTCTCCTGCTGCTCATGGCTCCCGGGCTCGCGTACTTCCTGGTGTTCCACTACGGCGCGTTCTTCGGCAACGTGGTGGCCTTCAAGGAGTACGTGCCCTTCGACGGGCTCTGGGCCAGCCCCTGGGTCGGGGTCGACAACTTCAGCCGGATGTTCGAGGATCCGGACTTCTGGCACGCGACGGGGAACACCCTGTTCCTCGCCACGCTGCAGCTCGTCTTCTTCTTCCCGGTCCCGCTCGGCCTCGCCCTGCTGCTGCACAGCCTGACCCACGATCTGACCCGGCGGTTCGTGCAGTCGATCGTCTATCTGCCGCACTTCCTGTCGTGGGTCATCGTCGTCGCGCTCTTCCAGCAGGTGCTCTCCGACACCGGACTGCTCAATTCCGTGCTCGGGGACGCCGGGCTGCACTCCATCGACATCATCGGCAACCCGGACGCGTATCCCGCGCTCGTCGTCGCCCAGGTGGTCTGGAAGGACGCGGGCTGGGGCACGATCATCTTCCTCGCCGCGCTGATGCAGGTGGACGAGCAGCAGTACGAGGCCGCCGCGATCGACGGGGCCGGGCCCTGGCGGCGGTTCTGGCACGTCACGCTGCCCGGCATCCGGCCCGTGATCATCCTGCTGCTGATCCTGCGGCTCGGCGACTTCCTCAACACCGGCCTCGAACAGATGCTGCTGCAGCGTCAGTCGGTCGGGCCGGAGACCGGGGAGGTCCTCGACACCTTCGTGTTCTGGCAGGGCATCGTCGGCGGCGACACCGGCTACGCGGCCGCGGCGGGCCTCTTCAAGGGAGTCGTCGGCGCGATCCTCGTCTTCACGGCCAACAAGATCGCCCACCGTCTCGGCGAGCAGGGAGTCTACAAGTGAGCACAGACGCAACGCGGTTGGCGCCCGTGCGGCCCTCCTGGATGGAGAAGCCGAAGCCCGCCACGAAGGTCGCGAAGATCCTCGCCGTCGTCGCCGTCCTCGCCCTCGTCCTGGTGCCGTTCCTCGTCATCGTCTCGACGTCCTTCGCCTCCAACCGCGAGGTCGTCGAGAACGGCGGCTGGGTGATCTGGCCGAGCGACCCGACGCTGCGCGCCTACGAGCAGATATTCGAGGGCGGCGTCGTCACCAAGGCGCTGTGGGTGAGCGTCGGGGTCACCGTCATCGGCACGGCCTTCTCGCTCGCGTGCACCACGCTCCTCGCGTACGCGCTGAGCCGCCCCAAGGTCTTCGGCGGCCGGCCGATCCTCCTGTTCGTCCTGTTCACCTTCCTCTTCCCGCCCGGCATGATCCCCGCCTTCCTGCTGGTCAAGGGCATGGGAATGCTGGAGAGCTACAGCGCGATCATCGCCCCCGTCCTCATCAACGTCTTCAATCTCGTCGTGCTGCGCGGCTTCTTCCAGGGCATCCCGGAGGAGCTGTACGAGGCGGCGCGGATCGACGGCGCGGGCGACTGGGCCGTGCTGTGGCGGATCGTCCTGCCGCTGTCCAAGGCCGCGCTCGCCGTGGTCGGGCTCTTCTACGTGGTCAGCTACTGGAACGCCTGGTTCCATGCCTCGATCTATCTGAACTCCGGCCAGTGGCCGCTCCAGCAGGTCCTGCGGACGTATGTGATGGGCGGCTCGCAGATCGCCGACACCGGGCTCAGCGACGCCGCGAACGTCTCGGCCCCGCAGACCATGCAGATGGCCATCCTCGTCGTGGCCACCGTGCCCGTCCTGCTCGTCTACCCCTTCCTGCAGAAGTACTTCACCAAGGGCGTGCTCACCGGCGCCATCAAGAGCTGAGCCAACTCCCCCTCCCCACCGAGAGGTTGACACTCATGTCTGCTTCGGACTCCTCGTCCTCCTCGATCTCCTCGATGTCGCGCCGGACGCTGCTGCGCTCCATCGCCGTCGGGGGCGCCGCGATCGCCGCGCCCTCGGTGCTCACCGCGTGTTCCACCGGCTCCAGCGGGGGCGGGGACGTCTCCAACGCGGGCAAGAAGGCGGCGCCCTGGCCGACGTACACCGCCGTCAAGGGCCCGGCGCCCGACCTCGCCCCGGACATCAAGGGCGTGCAGGCGGGCTACACCAAGTACCCGGAGAAGCTCGTCCAGGCGATGAGCGAGAAGCCCGGCACCGGCAAGGAGAAGATCAAGGTCCTCTCCATCACATACGGCACCCCGCCGAAGCCGCTGGGCTCCAACAAGTACTGGCAGGCGGTCAACGAGGCCCTCGGCGTCGACATCGAGTTCACCGTCGTGCCCGACGCGGACTACCGGGCCAAGATGTCCACGCTGATGTCGGGCGACGACCTGCCGGACGTCATCAACTTCGGCGGCGGCTACTTCCTGCCCCGCGAGCAGCAGTTCGTGAAGAGCCGCTGCGCCGACCTCTCCGACCATCTGTCGGGGGACCACGTCAAGGACTACCCGAACCTCGCCAACATCCCCACGTACGCCTGGGAGGGCATGGGCCGCATCGCGGGCCGCATCTACGGGCTGCCGATCGAGCGGGCCAAGGTGCAGGGCGCGATGTTCATCAACCGCGAGGCGTTCGACGAGGCCGGCTACAAGCCGGGCATGGCGGCCGAGGACTTCGCGGCGATGGCGAAGGACGCCTCGAAGGGCAAGAAGTTCGCGCTCGGCGCGTCGACGGTCGGGATCTTCGGCTACCTGTACCACGCGATGTGGCACGGGGCGCCCAACGAGTGGCAGATCAAGAACGGCAAGGTCACTCCCATGTACGGGACGGACGAGTTCAAGGCCGCCCTGGAGTTCATGTCGAACATGCGCAAGGACGGGTCGTACACCCCGGACGCCACCTCCATCTCGCAGGTGGACCTCAAGACGCAGTTCTACAACGGCACCGTGCGGTCCATGACGGACGGCTGGGGCGCCGTGCTCTCCAACGCCCAGGGAATCAAGGACGAGTTCACGCTCGACTGCGCCGTGCCGTACACGGTCGGCGGGGCGACCACCGTCTACCAGCAGAACCGCGGCTGCTTCGGCTACACCGTCCTCAAGAAGGCGTCCAAGGAGCGCATCAAGCTGATCCTGCGCGTCCTGGACTGGCTGGCCTCGCCGTTCGGCTCCAAGGAGTACCAGCTGATGCACTACGGCCTGGAGGGCCGCCACTTCACGTTCGACAAGAACGGCGACCCGGTGCCGACCTCCACCGGCCTCGTCGAGTCCAAGACGAACCTGCCCTTCGCGTACCTCATGGACGCCCCGCAGGTCCTGTACAACCCCGGCTACCCGGACCTCACCAAGCGGCTGCACGCCTGGCAGCGGAAGGTCGCCCCGCAGCTGGTGCCGAACGACCACTGGGGGCTGCAGTCGTCGACGTACAACCGGCAGCAGGCCACCATGCAGCAGATCATCGAGGACGGTGTGACGGCGGTCGTCGCGGGCCGCAAGAAGGTCTCCGACTGGGACGCCGTCCACGACAAGTGGCTGGCGCAGGGCGGCAGCAAGACGATCCAGGAGTTCGAGAAGGAGTGGGAGGCCGCGCACTGACCCCTGCGAACCGCCCCGCGGGGCGGTTCGCGATGATGGAGGCCGACGCGGGATGCCGGGGCGACGCGGGATGCCGTGGCGAGGTGACGGGGCGTGGTGGTCCACAACCACGCCCCGGACAGGGTGAGTTGAGGAGAGACAACTGTGGGTGAGCGGGTCACCATCCGCGATGTGGCCGCGCGCGCGGGCGTCTCGGTAGCCACCGTCTCGCGGGTGCTCGCGGGCAACTATCCGACGTCGACGGCGTCGCGCGCCAAGGTCCTGCGGGCCGCCAAGGACCTGGACTACGTCGCCAACGCGCACGCGCGGGCGCTCGCGGGCGCGGGGCGCAAGATGATCGCGGTCCTCATGTACGACGTGGTGGGGTCCTTCTACGGGGAGGTCGCCCAGGGCGTGGAGATGGAGGCCGCCCGGCACGGCAGGCTCACCCTCGTCGCGTCGACGGGCAGCGACCCGGAGCGGGAGCTGGCCCTCGTGCAGATGATGCGCGAACAGGCCGCCGAGGCCGTGGTCCTGGTCGGCGGCGTCACCCAGGACGAGGAGTACCGCTCACGGATGGCGCGGTACGCGGAGGCGCTCGCGGCGGCGGGCTCCCGGCTCGTGCTGTGCGGCCGCCCGGCCCCGGCCCCGGACGTGCCCGCGCTCGTCGTCGAGTACGACAACGAGTCGGGCGCGCACGCGATCACCAGCCATCTACTGAGCGCGGGCCACCGCAGGATCGCCCTCATCGGCTACTCCCCCGGCAACACCACCGGCGACGACCGCGTCACCGGGTATCTGCGCGCGCTCGACGACCACGGGGTGCCGCGACAGGAGGCGATCCTGCACGGCGTGGGCTTCGGCCGGCACAACGGCTACCAGGCGATGCGGGAACTCCTCGAAAAGGCGGACGGGAAGCCGGAGTTCACGGCGGTGTTCGGCGGCGACGACCGGGCCGCGGCGGCGGCCTGCACGGCGCTGCGGGAGTTCGGGCTCCGGGTCCCCGAGGACGTCTCGGTGGTGGGCTACAACGACGACCCCGTCGCGGGCGACGTCGTGCCCGGCCTGACGACCGTGCACATCCCCGGGGAGGAGCTGGGCCGGATGGCCGTGCGGAGGGCCCTGGCGGGCGGGCCTCGGGGGGCGCAGGAGCGGCATGTCCTGGGGACGCACATTGTCGTACGGGAGAGTGTGGCGCCCTTCTCCGGCGCTCCGCGCCGGTAGCCCTTGCCGCTCCGCGGCTCCGCCATGCGGCGCTCCGCGCCCCGCCCCCGTGTCTCCGGCGCTCCGCGCCGGGCTTTCGCCGCTCCGCGGCCTGGCTCTGCGGCGCTCCGCGCCGTGAACCCGCCGCTCCGCGGCGGTCTCCCACCCAGCCCACCCGTTTCCCTGCGACCAGCCGAGACCTACTGCGGTCACCCCCGTCCGCTCTATCACCCCGTCCGCCCTATCACCTCGTCCGCTCTATCACCTCGGCCACCTGCCCCGGCGCGTCCCGCGCCACCAAGTGCCCTGACCCATAAGCCACTTCGTAGCTCGCCCCGAGCCTCTCCGCCAGCCCCCGCTGCTGCT
Source organism: Streptomyces sp. NPDC059009 (assembly GCF_042740175.1). Lineage (NCBI taxonomy): Bacteria > Bacillati > Actinomycetota > Actinomycetes > Kitasatosporales > Streptomycetaceae > Streptomyces > Streptomyces sp. NPDC059009. The sequence goes on from NZ_JBHYJB010000016.1 coordinate 47,950, forward strand.
CCAGCCACCCCCGCGAACCCCCCGCGTACGCCGCGAGCACCGAGACCGGCACCCCGGCGGGGAGGGGCAACTGGTCCCGGAGAGCGGTCAGTTGCTGCGCCACCTCCCCGTACGTCGCGTACTCCATGAGCCCGCCCCCCGCACCCCGGACCACCTGCCCGGCCGCACGGGCCACCCCGAGGCGGGCCGCTCGCGCGGGCAGCGGCCGCACCTGGCGGCCACCCCGGTGGAACGGCACGCTGGAGTCGACCAGGACCAGGCCCGCCGTCCGGCCGGGGTGGCGGCGGGCGAACGCCTCTACGTGGAACCCGGCCAGCGAGTGGCCGACGGCCGTGACCCGGCGGGCGCCCAGGCCGAGCGCGTCCAGGACGTGGGCGATCCGGTCGGCCTCCGCCCCGAGGGCGGGTGCCGTGCGGGCGGGGGCGCTGCGGCCGACGCCGGGGCGGTCGAAGGTGACCGTCGTCCAGCCCGCGCCGGTGAGCAGCGGCACCACCGAGTCCCAGTGGGAGCAGGGCAGTCCGAGTCCGGCGCTGAGGACGCAGACGGGCCCCGCACCGTCGCCGGTCACCTGTGCGTGGTGGGGCACTCCCCCGATCCGTACGAATGTCATGGCGTGCGCCGTCGCCGTCCGGTCACCGTTCCCGCCAGCAGGCCCAGCCAGACCGCGATCAGCAGCACTTGGAGGCGCTGGCCGAGACCGAGGGCCCAGGAGCCACGGCCCGCGTCGAGGGCCGCGATGCCCGCCAAGGTCCATACGGTGGCGGCCAGTTCGAGGGCGACGAAGGCGGGGCCGCGGCGGGCCAGCGGGGGCAGGGCGCCGTAGCGGCGGGCGGCGAGGGTGAGCAGGACCATGGCGACGAGGGCGGCCGTGACCGCGACGCTGCTGCTGACCGAGTGCGCGGTGTGCGTCGCGGGCACGAGCCCCTCGCGTTCCCGTGCCGCGCACGCGGAGTCGGAGGTCGGGGCGCAGCTCAGCGGGAGCCGGGAGTCGGCTGCGGTGGCCGCCCCGAAGAGGGCGAGGGCCGCCCAGCCCGCGACGGCGAGCGGGCGCCGGGGCAGGGGACGGGAGAGCAGCCCGCAGCAGGCGCCCGCGAGGACGAGGAGCCCGGCGACGAGGTCCGTGGTGCGGAACAGGACGCCGTAGGGCTGGTCCTGGGCGGCGAGTTCGCTGACGTAGGCGAGGACGGGGTCGAGCCCGGTGGTGAGCAGGGCCTCCAGGACCCAGGCGCTGTAGGCGACGGCGCCGAGCGCGAGGAGCGCGGCGCAGGCGGCGACGAGGGGGGACTTGGGGGGCGCCTTGAGGGGGGACCTGGCGGGTGGCTTACGGAAGCGAGGGCTGGACATATCTGTACAAATGCTATTCGGCGAGCCGGGTGTCCTGGTGGTCGGGGTGGATCCACTCCGGTTTGCGGAACTTGAGGAAGGCGAAGGGCGCGAGGACGCCGATGAGCAGGAGGCCGCCGCCGACGATCAGCAGATAGCGCCAGAGGGGTCCGCTGCCGAACTGGTCGGGCGGCACGAAGCCGATGCCGAGGGCGAGGAGCGAGGCGACGAAGCCGGTGCCCGCCACCAGCTTCACGGCGGGCACGACGAAGCCGCGCTCGACCTGCGGCCGGGTCACGCGCAGCCGCACCACGGCCACGAACATCAGCAGATACGCGATGAGATAGATCTGGATCGTGATGACGGAGAACATCCAGTACGCGCTGGAGACGTCGCTGCTGAACGCGTAGAGGATCCCGATCAGGGTGGTGAGCACGCCCTGCGCGACCATGATGTTCTGCGGGGCGCCGTGCTTGTTGAACCGCTGGAGGAAGGGCGGCAGATAGCCCTCCTGGCGGGCGATGAGCAGCAGCCCCTTGGCCGGTCCGCCGAGCCAGGTGAGCATGCCGCCGAGCGCGGCGCAGACCAGCATGATGCCGACGACCTTCGTCATCCAGCCGATGCCGAAGTGCCCGAAGAAGGCGTCGAACGCCTGCATGAGGCCCGCGGTGAGGCTGAGCTGCTTGGACGGCATGACCCAGCTGATGGCCAGGGCCGGAAGGATGAAGATCAGCAGGACCAGACCGGTGGCGAGGAACATCGCGCGCGGATACTCGGCGCGGGGCTTGCGCAGGGACGTCACGTGGACGCCGTTCATCTCCATGCCCGCGTAGGAGAGGAAGTTGTTGACGATCAGGACGAGGCTGGACAGGCCCGTCCACGGCGGCAGCCAGTGATCGGCGGTCATGGGCGCGGCCGAGGCGTTGCCCTGCCCCAGGAAGACGAGGCCGAGGACGACGAGCAGGACGCCGGGGATCAGGGTGCCGATGATGAGGCCGAACGAGGAGAGCCCGGCGATCGCCTTGGTCCCGCGCGAGCTGATCCACACGCCGGTCCAGTAGACGACGATGATGACGCAGGCGACGTACGGGCCGTTCTCGGCGAGGCTCGGGTGGATGACGTACGCGAAGGTCGAGGCGACGTACGCGAGCAGGCTCGGGTAGTACGCGATGGTCAGCGCGAACTGGCACCACACGGCGACGAAGCCGAGCGGCTTGCCGAGCGCCTCGCTGACCCAGCGGTAGATGCCGCCGGACCAGCCGGAGGCGAGCTCGGCGCCGACGAGGGCGGTGGGCAGCAGGAAGACGATCGCGGGCAGCAGATAGAGGAAGACCGCGGCGAGCCCGTAGATGGCCATCGAGGGCGAGGGGCGCAGGCTCGCCACGGAGGCGGTGGTCATCAGGGCGAGGGTGACCCATGAGATGAACTGCCGCTGGGTGCCGGTGTCCCCGGCGAGCTCGTCGGCGCCACCGCCCGCCGTGGCCGCTCCCGCCATCGCCTCTCCCGCCATCTCCTCTCCCCCCATGGCCGCTCTTCCCGCTTCGCCCGCATTGTCCGCAGTCGTCATGCGCCCATGATCATGGGAGTGCCGGGGGCCCGCACGTCGCGGGATACCGGGCGGGGGTAGGGTGCGGTCCATGGCGACGACCACGAAGAGGCGGACGGGGGCGCGGCAGCTGCTGCTGCTCGCCGCGCTGCTCTTCGGGATCGTGACGATGCATACGCTGGGGCATCCGACGGGGCACGGGTCCGGCTCCGGGGGTTCCGAAGCCCCCGCCATGACGCACGCGCAGGGCATGGCTGGGGAGAACGTGGCCGGGCAGGCCATGACCGGGCAGGGCATGACCGGCCAGGCCATGACCGGCCAGGCCATGACCGGGCAGGCCATGACCGCTCGCGAAGAGCTGCCGCCGCACGCGACGAGCGGCGCGAAAGCGAAGCCCCGCGCCGAAGCGAAACCTCGCGTCGAAACGAAGCCCCTCGCCGAAGCGGTGCCCCGCACCGTGGCCAACCCCGTCCCTGCCCAGCACGACGGCATGGACCCGCTCTCCGTCTGTCTCGCCGTCCTCGGCGGCCTCACCCTCGTCCTGCTGCTCGCGGCGGCGGTGTCCCGGCCGTGGAGCGGAGCGGGGCTCGTGCGCCCGCGCGGCTGGCTCCCCGCCGCGCTGCGGCCCCGCCCTCCACCGCCCCGCATACTCCTCGCCCACCTGTCGGTGCTGCGCATCTAGGCCGCGTACCGGCTGCTCCGTGCTGCCCAGAACCGGGCCGGAGCAGCGTACGTGTCCCTTCATACGCACCATCGAGACGAGGTGTACTCAGACATGCGCACTCCCACTCCGCGCACGCACACTCCTTCGCGCCGCACGCTGCTCGGCGCTTCGATCGCCGTCGCCGGCACGGGACTTCTGTCGGCCTGTTCCGGCTCCGGCTCCAGCTCCGGGCACGGCGGCCACGGCGGCACCGACGCCGCACCCGAGGGCTATGTCTCCCCCTCCGGCAAGGAGGTCGCCGCGGCCGAGAAGAAGCGCGGCAAGGGCCCGGTCCGCGAGGTCAAGCTCATGGCCATGGCGGGCAAGGTGGAGCTCGGCGACGGCGCGGCGGTCCGGACCTGGGCGTACGACGGGCGCCTTCCCGGCAAGGAGGTCCGGGTGACCGCGGGCGACACCCTCGCCCTCACCCTCGCCAACCACCTGCCCCAGTCCACGTCCCTGCACTGGCACGGCCTCGCGCTCCGCAACGACATGGACGGCGTGCCCGGCGTCACGCAGAAGGACATCAAGCCCGGCGCGGACTTCACGTACCGCTTCACGGCGGCCCACCCCGGCACGTACTGGTTCCACCCGCACTCGGGCGTGCAGCAGGACCGCGGCCTGTACGCGCCGCTGATCGTGGAGGACCCGAAGGAGCCCCTGAAGTACGACAAGGAGTGGGTCGTCGTCCTGGACGACTGGGTCGACGGGGTGCAGGGCTCGACCCCGGACGCGGTCCTCGCGGAGCTCCGCAAGGGCATGGGCGGCCACGACATGGGCGGCGGCTCAGGCGACTCCGGCGACTCCGGCGACATGGGAGGCATGGACCACGGCGGCGGTAGCGGCCACGACATGTCCAACATGTCGATGACGACGGAGAGTTCGCCGAAGCCGTCGGCCTCGGCCTCCGGCCCCTCCCGCATGATGATGGGCGCCAAGAGCGAGCTGCTCGGCGGCGACGCGGGCGACGTGAAGTACCCGCACTACCTCATCAACGGCCGTACGCCCGGGGCCCCTTCGTCCTTCGAGGCCCGCCCCGGCGACCGCATCCGGATCCGCTTCATCAACGCGGGCGGCGACACCGCCTTCCGGGTCGCACTCGGCGGCCACGAGATGACGGTGACGCACACGGACGGCTACCCGGTACGGCACGCCAGGACGGACGCGCTGCTGCTCGGCATGGGCGAGCGCTACGACGTCCTGGTGACCGCGGGCGACGGCGTCTTCCCGCTGACCGCGCTCGCCGAGGGCAAGAAGGCGTCGGCGCTCGCGCTGCTGCGGACGGGGGGCGGCGCGGCGCCGACCGCCAAGACCCGCCCCAAGGAGCTGACGGGCCGCCTCCTGACCGCCGACAAGCTGAAGGCCGACGCGTCCGTGGCCCTGAAGTCCCGCAAGCCCGACCGCACGGTGAGGCTCCAGCTGACGGGCGGCATGGCCAAGTACGACTGGGCCTTCGACAAGAAGCCCTACTCCCCCTCGCAGCGCCACCCGGTCCGCGCGGGCGAACGCGTCCGCCTGGTCTTCGCCAACTCCACGTCGATGTGGCACCCGGTCCATCTGCACGGCCACACCTTCGCCCTGGCGGGCGTCGCGGGCGGCCCCCGCAAGGACACCGCGATCGTGCTGCCGAACGGCACCCTGACGGTCGACTTCGACGCGGACAACCCGGGCCTGTGGATGGTGCACTGCCACAACGTGTACCACTCCGAGTCGGGGATGATGACGGTCCTGGGGTACCGGGCCTGACCTGCCGCCCCCGGGTTCGGCGGTTGCGGGCGGGGTGCCCGTAACCGTCGGCCCGAGAGCGGCTCCTTTTCCCAAGAAAGCTGGACAATAGGGGCAGAACACTCCCCCTCTCGAAGGGGGGCGCGCATGACCACGCCCCGCGGCTCCCCGCCACCTCCACCCCAGTGGGGTCCGCCGCCGCAGCCCCCGCCGGGCCCGGAGCTCAACGGCCTCGGCACCGCTTCGCTGGTCCTCGGCATCATCGGCGTGCTCTGCGGCCTGACCCCCCTGCTGTTCTGGGCGGCGGGCGTCCTGGCCGTGCTCGCGCTGGTCTTCGGCTGCGTGGGCATCCGACGAGCGAACAGGGGGCAGGCCACCAACAGGAAGACGGCGATCTGGGGTACGTCCCTCGGCGCGGTTGCCGCCGTCCTCGCGGTCGTCGGCCTCGTCATCACGGTCACGGTCGTCAACGACACGGTGGACAAACTGAACGGGACGGGCGGCAAGAAGGAGTCGTCCACCGCGCCCATCGAGCCTCCCGGGCGTCGGCCCCAGGACTCCGACGGGCTCGGCTTCGGCGACACCTTCGCCTACGACGACGGCGTGAAGGTCACCGTCGCCAGGCCCACCGCATACCGCCCGAGCGAGTTCGCGCTCGGCCACAGCACGGGCGACAAGCCCATCGAGGTAAAGATCACGATCGTCAACGGGTCGGACAAGGCCGTTGATCTCAACCTGTCCACGGTGACCTTCAAGGACGCCGACGGCGCAGAGGCCGACAAGATCTTCGACGGCGACGTGCCGAGAGAGTTCGCCGGCACCCTTGCACCTGGCAAGCAGGCCGTCGCGACGTATGCCGTCTCGCTCCCCGCGGACGCCGCCTCCGCCCTGGAGGTCGAGGTCGAGCCCGGCTTCCTCGACTACGAGGACGCCGGCTGGACCGGCACGGTCAAGTAGCACTACCCGCTCCCGCAGGACATCGCGTCGCTCTGACGATTAAACTGGGCCGCGTGCCTCAACTACGTCTCGCACTGAACCAGATCGACTCCACCGTCGGCGATCTCGCCGGGAACGCCGAGGCGATCCTCCACTGGACCCGGCACTCCGCCGAGCAGGGGGCGCACCTCGTGGCGTTCCCCGAGATGGCGCTGACCGGGTACCCCGTGGAGGACCTCGCGCTGCGGTCCTCCTTCGTGCGGGCCTCGCGGGACGCGCTGCGCGCGCTGGCCGTGCGGCTGCGGGACGAGGGGCTGGGGGAACTGCCCGTCGTCGTCGGCTATCTCGACCGGTGCGAGGAGGCCAAGCCCAAGTACGGGCAGCCCGCGGGGGCGCCGCGCAACGCGGGCGCCGTGCTGCACCGGGGCGAGGCCGTCCTCACGTACTCCAAGCACCACCTGCCGAACTACGGCGTCTTCGACGAGTTCCGGTACTTCGTGCCGGGCGAGACCCTGCCCGTCGTCCGGGTGCACGGCGTCGATGTCGCGCTCGCCATCTGCGAGGACCTCTGGCAGGACGGCGGGCGCGTGCCGGCGGCCCGGTCGGCGGGGGCGGGGCTGCTGCTGTCCATCAACGCCTCGCCGTACGAGCAGCACAAGGACGACCAGCGGCTCGACCTGGTGCGCAAGCGGGCGCAGGAGGCGGGCTGCACCACCGCCTATCTCGCCATGATCGGCGGGCAGGACGAGCTCGTCTTCGACGGGGACTCGATCGTCGTCGACAAGGACGGTGAAGTCATCGCGCGCGCACCGCAGTTCGCGGAGGGGTGCGTGGTGCTCGACCTGGAGCTGCCCGCCGCCGCCCCCGAAGTCCCCTCCGGAGTCGTCGACGACGGGCTGCGCATCGAGCACGTCACCGTCTCCGCGGAGCCCCTCGCCCCCTACGCGCCCGAGCTCACCGGCGGGTACGCCGAGCGGCTCGACGACGACGAAGAGGTGTACTCGGCCCTTGTGGTCGGGCTGCGCGCGTACGTCGCCAAGAACGGGTTCCGGTCCGTGCTCATCGGGCTCTCCGGCGGCATCGACTCCGCACTCACCGCCGCCATCGCCTGCGACGCCCTGGGCGCGCAGAACGTGTACGGGGTCGCCATGCCGTCCCGGTATTCGTCGGACCACTCGATCAGTGACGCGGAGGAGCTGGCGCGGCGCACCGGCCTCAACCTCCGCACGGTGTCCATCGCCCCGATGTTCGACGCCTACATGGGCTCGCTGGGCCTGACCGGGCTCGCGGAGGAGAACCTGCAGTCGCGGCTGCGCGGCACGATGCTGATGGCGCTCTCCAACCAGGAGGGTCACATCGTGCTCGCGCCGGGCAACAAGTCCGAGCTGGCGGTGGGGTATTCGACCCTGTACGGCGACTCGGTGGGCGCGTACGGGCCTATCAAGGACGTGTACAAGAGCTCCATCTTCCGGCTCGCCAAGTGGCGCAACCGGTCCGCCGCCGAGCAGGGCCACACCCCGCCGATCCCGGAGAACTCCATCTCCAAGCCGCCGAGCGCGGAGCTCCGCCCCGACCAGGTCGACACGGACTCGCTGCCGGACTATCCCGTGCTCGACGGGATGCTGGAGCTGTATGTGGACCGGGACCAGGGCGCGGAGGCGGTCGTCGCCGCCGGGTACGACCGGGAGCTGGTGACCAGGACCCTGCGGATGGTGGACGCCGCCGAGTACAAGCGGCGCCAGTACCCGCCGGGCACGAAGATCTCCCCGAAGGGCTTCGGCAAGGACCGGCGCCTGCCCATCACCAACCAGTGGCGCGAGGGCCCTCCTTGCGCCTAAACCGGCGCCGCTCTCGCGGAGGTGGTTTCTCGCCGTCGGGGTTCCTCAATTGATGGTTGCGGTGCTCGTGGGGGTGTCCTGGGAAGGACGCTGGGATGCCACCAGGCGCCCCTTGCCGAGGTCCACGCCCCGCCGCCGGTCCACCCCGTACGCCACCCCCGCCACCGCCACGCCGAGCACCGCGAGCCCCGCGCCCGCGACCGCCGGGGAGACCACGCCGAAGCCCGCCGCGAGGGCGAGGCCGCCGATCCAGGCGCCGCCCGCGTTGGCGAGGTTGAAGGCGGCCTGGTTCGCGGAGGAGGCGAGGGAGGGGGCCGCCGACGCCTTCTCCATGACCATGAGCTGGAGCGGGGAGCCGGTGGTGAACGCGGCCGTGCCGAGCAGGACCACCGCGAGGGCGGCCGTGGCCTCCGTACGCATGAGGAGCGGGAAGAGCGCGAGCACGGCGGCGAGCGCGGTGAGGCCGCCGAAGAGGGTGCCGCGCAGGGAGTGGTCGGCGAGGCGGCCGCCGAGGAGGTTGCCCGCGGTCGCGCCGACGCCGAAGAGGGCGAGGAGCAGCGTGACCGTGCCCTCCGCGTAGCCTGCCGCGTCCGTGAGCATGGGCGTGATGTAGCTGTAGGCGGCGAAGAGCGCGCCGAATCCCGCGACCGTCGTGCCGAGGGCCAGCCACACCGGCACGCTGCCGAGCGCCCGCAGCTCCCCGCGCAGGCCGACGGCCTCGTCGTGGCCGTGGTCGGCGGGGACGAGCAGCGCGAGCGAGGCGATCGCGGCGAGGCCGATGGCGCTGACCGCGAGGAACGTGGCGCGCCAGCCGAGCTGCTGCCCCATGGCGGTGGCCACCGGGACGCCCACGATGTTGGCGACGGTCAGGCCGAGGAACATCAGGGAGACCGAGCGGGCCTTGCGCTCCGGCGCGACGAGCCCGGTGGCGACGACGGCGCCGACGCCGAAGAACGCGCCGTGCGGCAGTCCGCTGAGGAAGCGCGCCGCCATCAGCAGGTGGTAGTCGGGGGCGGCGGCCGAGAGCGCGTTGCCGACGACGAAGAGCACCATCAGGCCGATGAGCACGCGCCGCCGCGGCAGCTTCGCGGTGACGGCGGCGAGCAGCGGGGCGCCGATGACCACGCCGAGGGCGTACGCGGACACCAGGTGTCCGGCGGTGGGCAGGGATATGTGCAGGTCGTCCGCGACGTTGGGCAGCAGGCCCATCATCACGAACTCGGTGGTGCCGATACCGAAAGCGCCCACGGCGAGGGCGAGCAGGGCCAGGGGCATGAGGGAGGGCTTTCCACGGGTGGGGCAGGAGGGGCAGCCCTCAAGGGTACGTCTCAGAGTTTGACGCGCGCCGCGATCGGCAGGTGGTCGCTGCCCGTCTCGGGCAGGGTCCAGGACGAGACCGGCTCGACGCCCTTGACCATGATCTGGTCGATGCGGGCCATCGGGAACGACGCGGGCCAGCTGAAGCCGAAGCCGCTGCCCGCCGCGCCCTGGGTGGAGCGCATCTGCGCGGTGACCGCGTTCAGAGCGCGGTCGTTCATCGTGCCGTTCAGGTCGCCGAGCAGGACGACCTTGCCGGTCGTGTCGTGCGAGATGGCCTTGCCGAGGGCGTCGGCGCTGTTGTCGCGCTGGGTGGCGGTGAAGCCCGCGTCGAGCTTGACCCGCACCGACGGCAGGTGCGCCACGAAGACGGCGACCTCGCCCTTGGGCGTCTCGACCGTGGAGCGCATGGCGCGGACCCAGCCGAGCTTGATGTCGACGGGCTCCGTGCCGGTCAGCGGGTACTTGCTCCACAGGCCGACGGTGCCCTGCACGGAGTGGTACTTGTACGTGTCCTTGAGCGCCTTCTCGTACGTGGGGACGGCCGAGGCGGTGAGCTCCTCCAGGGCCACCACGTCGGCGCCGGACTTGGCGACGTCGCGGGCGGTGCCGGTCGGGTCGGGGTTGTCCGCGTTCACGTTGTGCGTGGCGACGGTGAGGTCGCCGCCGGTGCCCTGCTTGTCGGTGAGCAGGCCGCCGAAGGCGTTCAGCCAGACGATCACCGGGAGCAGCAGCGCGATCAGGGCGGTCGCGGACCTGCGGACCACGCCGATGACGAGGAGCACCGGGATGAAGACGCCGAGCCAGGGCAGGAAGGTCTCGGTGAGGCTGCCGAGGTTGCCGATGTCGTTCGGGATCTGCGCGTGGAACAGCATCACCAGGGCGAGCAGGACCGCGACGGCGGCGGTGGCGATGCCGCGCCGCCAGACGCCGGGGTCGTTGCGCAGGGTGTCCAGCAGGCGCCGGAGCCGACGGCGCCAGGACTGCGGGCCCTCGGGCCCCGAGCCGCCGTTGCCCGTCTCCGTCACATACGCCTGCGCCATAACTGCCGTCGCCTCACTTGCCTGCCGTGCCCGCCGTCTCTCCGCCCTGGAAACCCTAGGCGATGATCCGGCGTCGAACTGCGCCGTCCGTGACGGCCGTACGGGCACGAGGACGAATGAGGCGGCGGCCGGGGTTCCGGCCGGCGGCGGCGCAAGCGTTCTCTGTGACGAAACGCGCACAAACGTCCGGGCCGAACTTCCTGGTGGGAGCCCGGGTCAGGGCCGGTCGGCGGGCTTCGGTCCGAGCCCGTCGAGGACGCAGTCCACCATGCGCTCGGCGAGCCCTGCGTCGAGGGGCGCGTCGTGCCGCATGACCGTGCGCAGGAGCATCGGCCCGGTGAAGAGGTCCGCCGCCATCTCGACGTCGACGTCGGCCCGCAGCTCCCCGTTCGCGGCGCCGCGGCGCAGCACCTCGTGCATGAGGCGGCGGCGCGGGCCGATGACCGTGGTGTGGTAGGCGTCCCACAGCTTGGGCAGGCTCTTCATCTGCGCGAAGACGTTGTGCAGCAGCGCCGACGAGCGCAGGCTGAGGCCGCGTCGGCGCTGCCACTCCAGGAGGCTGACCACGTCGTCGCGCATGGAGGTGCCGGGCAGCTGGGGGTCGGGGTCCTCGAAGCCGCGCAGGACGTCGACGAAGAGGGCCTCCTTGCCGGGCCAGCGCCGGTAGATGGTGGCCTTGCCGACGCCGGCGGTGCGGGCGATCCGCTCGATGGACAGGTCGGTGAGGGGCACCCCGTCCTCCAGGAGCTTCATCACGCCCTCGAGGATGGCCCGCTCGACCGCCTCGCTGCGGGGTCTGCCCCGGGCGCCCGTCCGCACCGTGTCCGTCACGTCAACTCCCGCTTTCTCGCCTGCCCCCGCCACACCGACGATTGTCCCTGGTCAAGGCCCCGGCCCGGACCGCCCGCAGCGGTCCGCCTCAGCTGTCCGCGCCCACCTTCTCCGGCGTGCCCGTCTGCTCGGCGGGTGCCGCGGGGGGCTTGCCCGGCAGGAACAGGGCCGTCACGACGGCGCTGACCAGGGCGACGCCCGCGCCCCACAGGGCGGTGACGTGCATGGCGTGCAGGAACGAGTCGTTGGCCGGGCCGATCAGCGCCTGGCCCTTGGGGCCGAGCTTTTCGGCGACGCCGAGCGTGGCCTCGATGGACGCCCCCGCGGTGTCGCGAAGACCGGGCGGCAGCAGCCCGAGCTTGTCCTCGATGCCGCTGCGGTACGCGGTGGAGAGCACCGAGCCGAGCACGGCGATGCCGAGGGCGCCGCCGACCTGGCGGAAGGTGTTGCTGAGCGCGGACGCCGAACCGGCCTTCTCGCGCGGCAGGGCCTGCATGATCACGACGCTGGTGGGCGTCATGACGTGCGCCATGCCGGTGCCCATCAGGAAGAAGATGACTTCCAGGATCCAGATGGGGGTGTCCGCGTCGAGGAGGGTGAACGCGGCGAGCATGCCCGCGAGCAGCACGAGCCCGCCCGTGGTGGTCGCGCGGACGCCGATCCGGTCGACGACGAGCCGGGCGCGCGGCGCGAAGATCAGCTGGGCGGCGGCGAGCGGCAGCATCAGGGCGCCGGTCTCCAGCGGCGAGTACCCGCGCACGCTCTGGGTGTAGAAGACGGAGAAGAAGGTCACGCCCATCAGCGCGAAGAAGACGAGCGCGATGGCGCCGATCGCGGCCGAGAAGACCTTGTTCTTGAAGTAGTCGATGTCGATCGACGGGTGGTCGCTGCGCTTCTCGTAGACGACGAAGGCGATGAGGACGGCCAGGCCCGCGGCGATGGTGGCGAGCACCTGGGCGCTGGTGAAGTCGCCCTCGTCGCCGCCCTTGATGATCCCGTACACGAGCAGGACGAGGCCGACGACGGACAGGACGACGCCGACGAGGTCGATCCGGCCCGGCTTCGGGTCCTTGGAGTCGGGCACGAGCGCGATCATCAGCACGACGGCGATGATCACGATCGGCACGTTGACCAGGAAGACCGAGCCCCACCAGAAGTGGTCGAGCAGCAGGCCGCCGGTGATGGGGCCGATGGCGATGGCGAGGCCGACGCCGCCCGCCCAGATGCCGATGGCCTTGGGCTGCTCCTCGCGCTCGAAGACGTTCATGAGCACGGCGAGGGTGGCGGGCATCACGAAGGCGGCGCCGAGGCCCATCACGGCGCGGAACGCGATGAGCTGGACCGGCGAGCCGGACTCGGCGGCGAGCGCGGAGCCGATGCCGAAGACGACGAGGCCGCCGATGAGGACCTTCTTGCGGCCGAGCCGGTCACCGAGGAGCCCCGCGGTGAAGAGCAGGCCCGCGAAGACCAGCGTGTAGGAGTTGATGGCCCATTCCAACTCGCCCTGGGTGGCGCCGAGTCCGGTGGGTGCGGGGGTCGAGATGGTCTTGATGGCGACGTTCAGGATCGAGTTGTCGAGCACCACGATGAGCAGGCTCAGCATCAGGACGCCGAGGATCGCCCAGCGGCGGCGGTGCACCGCCTCCGGTATGCGAGGAGGCGTGGGCAGGGCGGGAGTTGTCATGCGTCCCACCCTAAGGTCATTTCGATACGAGACCGTCTCGTATTGGAAAAGACTTTACCGAACGACTGTGCGTGGGCCCCTCTAGCCCCGCGCTGCCCCTCGGTGCGACGATGGACGTGATCCGGGGACGCCGTCAGGGCGCCTCGAGACGACAGAAGGAGCCGTTGCGATGACGCAGCTTTCGGCTGCCCAGAAGCCGGGCCAGAGCTCTGCGCCGACACCCGACAGCAGCAAGGCGCTGTACGGAGGCAAGAGCAACCGCCGCATCACCGTCCGCGACCTCACCGCCGCCAAGGAGCGCGGCGAGAAGTGGCCCATGCTCACCGCGTACGACGCGATGACCGCGTCCGTCTTCGACGAGTCCGGCATCCCCGTGATGCTCGTCGGCGACTCGATGGGCAACTGCCACCTCGGCTACGACACCACCGTGCCCGTCACGCTCGACGAGATGACGCTGCTCGCCGCCGCCGTCGTACGGGGCACCAGGCGGGCCCTGATCGTCGGCGACCTCACCTTCGGTTCCTACCAGGAAGGGCCCGTGCAGGCGCTGCGCTCGGCGACCCGGCTGGTGAAGGAGGCCGGGGTCGGCGCGGTCAAGCTGGAGGGCGGCGAGCGCTCCCACGAGCAGATCAAGCTGATCGTGGACGCCGGGATCCCCGTCATGGGGCACATCGGCCTGACCCCGCAGTCGGTCAACACCATGGGCTACCGCGTGCAGGGCCGCGGCGAGGAGGCCGCCCAGCAGCTGCTCCGGGACGCCAAGGCGGTGCAGGACGCGGGCGCGTTCGCGGTGGTCCTGGAACTCGTACCGGAAGAGCTGGCCGCCGAGGTCACGCGCATCCTGCACATCCCCACCGTCGGCATCGGCGCGGGCGTCGAGTGCGACGCGCAGGTCCTGGTGTGGACGGACATGATGGGCCTCACCCCGGGCAGGATGCCGCGCTTCGTGAAGCAGTACGCGGATCTGCGCGGCGTCATGGGCGACGCGGCGCGGGCATTCGCGGAGGACGTGGTCGGCGGGGCCTTCCCGGCGGCCGAGCACGCCGTCCACTAGCCCGCCGCCGCCCCTGCGAGCAGCACCTCAGGAGCCACTGCGGCACCACGACAGCCCGCCGATCACCCCCTGTCGGCGGGCTGTCGGTCGCTTGTCGGTGGATTGTCGGTGGCGGCTGCTCTCATATGAGGCATGACGCGAATCGACACCAACACCAGCAGCGGCGAGCACGCCGTGGAAGTACGCGGGCTGGTCAAGCACTACGGGGAGACGAAGGCCCTGGACGGCGTGGACCTCGACGTCCGCGAAGGCACCGTCCTCGGCGTGCTCGGCCCCAACGGCGCGGGCAAGACGACGCTCGTGCGGGTCCTGTCCACCCTCATCCAGCCCGACGCGGGCAGCGCCTTCGTGGCCGGCTACGACGTGGTCCGCCAGCCCCGGCAGCTGCGCCGCCAGATAGGTCTCACCGGCCAGTACGCCTCGGTCGACGAGAAGATCTCCGGCTTCGAGAACCTGTACATGATCGGCCGCCTGCTCGACCTGTCGCGCGCCGACTCCAAGCGCCGCGCGGGCGAGCTGCTCGAGCGGTTCTCGCTCACCGAGGCCGCCAAGCGCCCGGCGGGGACGTACTCCGGCGGCATGCGCCGCCGCCTCGACCTCGCGGCGTCCATGATCGGCCAGCCCGCCGTCCTCTACCTGGACGAGCCCACCACGGGCCTCGACCCCCGCACCCGCAACGAGGTGTGGGACGAGGTCAAGCGCATGGTCGGCGAGGGCGTCACCGTGCTGCTCACCACCCAGTACATGGAGGAGGCCGAGCAGCTGGCCTCCGAGCTCACGGTCATCGACCGCGGCCGCATCATCGCCAACGGCGGCATCGACGAGCTCAAGGCCAAGGTCGGCGGCCGCACCCTGCGCATCCGCCCCTCGGACCCGCTGCAGCTGCGCTCCCTCGCCCAGGACCTGGACGATTCGGGCCTGACCGGACTCGCCACCACCACGGTCGACGCCGGGGCGGGCACCGTCCTCGTGCCGGTGCAGAGCGACGAGCAGCTCACCGCGATCATCGGCGCCCTCGCCGCCCGCGGCTACGGCCTCGCCGACGTCAGCACCGAACTGCCCAGCCTGGACGAGGTGTTCCTCTCCATCACCGGCCAGAAGGCCAGCGCTCCGCAGGACGCGGCGCCCGTTCTCGAGGAGGTCGCCGTATGAGCACCGCCACCCTGCAGAAGACCCCGCAGACCCCCACCCCGGCCCCCGCCCTGCGCAAGGGCGAGGCCGACGGCCGCATCGGGCTGCGCGGCAACCTCCGCCACACCGGCGCCCTGGTCCGCCGCAACCTGCTGTGGATCAAGAACGACCCGGAGTCGATGTTCGACGCCGTCCTGATGCCGGTCGTCTTCACCCTGCTGTTCGTGTACGTCTTCGGCGGCTCCATCGGCCAGTCCCTCGGCGGCGGCCAGGACGCCTACGTCCAGTACGTGATACCGGGCATGCTCGCGATGATGAGCATGAACATCGCCCAGGGCGTCGGCACCGGCTTCAACGAGGACTTCCACAAGGGCATCATGGACCGCTTCCGGTCCCTGCCCATCGGGCGCGCCTCCGTGCTGGTCGCCAAGATCTCGGTCGAGCTCCTGCGCATGCTCATCGCCACCACGATCCTGATGATCGTCGCGACGCTCGTCGGCTTCGACATCAACGGCCACTGGGCCGGTCTGCTCGGCGCGGTCGGACTGTCCGTGCTGTTCGGCTCGGCCGTCATGTGGATCTTCCTGGTCCTCGGTGTGACCATGAAGAACGCCCAGTCCGTGCAGGCGATGGGCTTCCTGGTGATGATGCCGCTGCAGTTCGGTTCGTCGATCTTCGCCCCGACCCAGTCGATGCCGGGCTGGCTGGAGAGCTTCACGAAATACAACCCCATGTCGGGTCTCGCGGACGCGGCCCGCGGTCTGATGACGGGCGGCCCGATCGCCCACGGCCTCTGGGTCACCCTGGCCTGGACGGTCGGCCTGACGGTGGTCATGGCCCCGATCGCGATCCACAAGTTCCGCACCAAGAGCTGACGTTCACAGGGACGCACGGCTCGCGTGCGGCCAACGGGGGTGCGTCCCGTCGGTTCGCGCCGGACGTCAGACGAGGGCGGCGGCCTCTTCGAGAGAGAGGTCGCCGCCCTCGGCGTACGCCGACTCATAGCGCGCATCGCCGAGCGCGGCGCGGGCGAAGCGGTCGGCCTCGGCGTGGATCACCCGCTCCATCGAGTTTTGGACATGGCCGGGCGGGGCGTGGCGGTGGGCGGCGCCGACGAGCCGGGCCGCGTCCTCGGCGCGACGGCCACCGTCGAGCGCGGAGAGCGCCCAGGCCGCGATGAGCAGGGTCAGGGCGCGCATGTGCGGCGCGATCACCATCGACACCGGGTCGGCCACGAGATCCAGGGTCCGGCGCGCCTTGTCGAGCCCTTCCTCCCACCGCTCCTCGGTCAAGTCCAGGCAGGCGTACGCGCTCAGCAGGAAGCCCTCGAAGAGCGGGAAGCGCATCACCTTGAACTCGTCGGCCAGCATGTCGAGTTGCTCCCGCGCCTCGGCGGTGCGCCCGGTGATGCCGAGCCACTTGGCGAGATAGAGGCGGGCCGCGGGCCACGCCTCGTTGGCGGGGCGCCGGCCGCCGTCCAGGACGTCCCGGAGGATCTCCTCGCCCTGTGCGCCCTCGCCGGACTCGATGAGCACCTCCGCGCGCCGCGCCTGGAGCAGCGAGATCTGCGACTGCGCCCCGACCACCTCGGCACGCGCGATGGCCTCCTCGAAGTCCCGCGCCGCCAGGGCGTATTCACCGATCCGCTCGCGCGCCTCGCCGCGCACGGCGATCGTCTCGGCCTCGCCGAACACGTCGCCGAGCTCCCGGACGATCCGCAGCGCCTCCTCGGCGTCGCCGAGCGCGTCGCCCGCCCAGTCGCTGCGGTTGGCGAGGATGTTCGCCCGCATCTGCAGGGACATGGCGAGCTCCCAGGTGTAGCCGTGCTCGCGGCAGGCCGCCACCGTCGCGTCGATGAGGCCGCGCACGTCCGCGGCCTCGCCGGTCAGCATCACCGCGTAGAACCAGAGGTTGCCCGGGGCCCAGCAGGTCTGCGGCATGCCGGGCTGGTAGGCGTCCCGGATGCGGCGCAGCTTCGCCTCCCCCTCCTCCGTCTCCCACTGGTCCAACTCCATGTCGATGGTGGCGAGTTGGACGAGGTGCACACCGCGCCGCGCCTCCTGGAGGAGCTCGCCCGACCAGGGCAGCGGGCGGTCCGTGCACCGCTCGTACAGCGGTGCGGCGGGGACGAGGGGCGCCGCGAAGGGGTCGGGGCCGAGGTCCTTGACCAGCTTCGACCAGTGCCGGGCCTCGGTGCGCAGATCGCGGACCTGCCAGAACCAGGCGAGCGAGAGCACCAGGCAGAGCCCCTCCTGCTCCGCCCCGGCGGCGACGGCGTGCCGCAGCGCGGTGCGCAGGTTCTCGTACTCGGTCTGGAGCCGTTCGATGGCGGCGAGCTGGCCGCGGCCGCGCAGCTCGGGGTCGGTGGTGCGGGCCAGCTCGTGGAAGTACGCGAGGTGGGCGCGCTCGGCGAGGCGCCGTTCGGCCGCGTCGCCGAGCCGCCCGGCCGCGTACTCCCCGACGGTCTCCAGGAGCCGGTAGCGCATCTCCCCGTCCGCCGAGGCCGAAGGGGCCGCGACGACAAGGGACTTGTCGACGAGGGAGCCGAGCACGTCGGCCACGTCCAGGACGTCGGGCGCCTTCCCCCCGTACGCCCCGCCGCACACCGCCTCGGCGGCCGCCAGGTCGCAGCCGCCGGAGAAGACCGAGAGGCGGCGCAGCACGGCGCGCTCCGGCTCGTCGAGGAGGTCCCAGGACCAGTCGACGACGGCGCGCAGGGTCTGCTGGCGGGGCAGGACCGTACGGGCTCCGCTGGTCAGGAGGCGGAAGCGGTTGTCGAGACGGTCGGCGATCTGGCGGGGCGTGAGCATCCGCAGGCGGGCCGCGGCCAGCTCGATGGCGAGCGGCAGGCCGTCCAGGCGGCGGCAGATCTCGGCGGCCGCCTCCGGGTCGGCGGTGACCGAGAAGCCGGGGCGCGCCGCCGCGCCGCGCTCGGCGAAGAGGCGCAGCGCGACCGGCGTGGGCAGCGGCTCCACGGGGCGGAGCAACTCCCCCGGTACGCCCAGAGGTTCACGGCTGGTGGCGAGGATCGTGAGCCCCGGACACCGCTCCAGGAGCCGCTCGGCGAGCCGGGCCGCGGTGTCCACGACGTGCTCGCAGTTGTCGAGGATCAGCACCATGCGGCGCGGGACGCAGTACTCGGTGAGCCGGACGAGCGGATCGTCGCCGCCGCGCTCGGCGACCGCGCGCAGCTCGTCGGCGCCCGCGCCCCGCAACAGGGACTCCCGGGCGCCGAGCGCGGTGAGCACGGCCTCGGGCACCGCGTCCGGGTCGGCCGCCGGGTCGACGGGTGCCAGCTCGGCCAGCCACACCCCGTCCGGCGCGGCGTCCCCGAGGGTCTCGGCGGCCTCCTGCGAGAGCCGGGTCTTGCCGGCGCCGCCGGGCCCGAGCAGCGTGACGAGCCGGGCCCGCCCGAGGTCGCCGCGGATGACGTCGATGTCGGACTCGCGGCCGACGAAGGAGGTGAGGCGGGCGCGGAGGTTGCCTCGGCGGGGGGTGGGAGCGGGGGCGGGAGCGGCGGGTTCGGGGGCGACCGGAGGCGGGGGCGCAGGGGCGGCCGGAGCTGGGGCCGGGGCCCGAGTCGGAGTCGGACTCGGAGCCGGACTCGGAGCCGGGTTGAGCAACTCGCGCTGGAGGGCGCGGAGTTCGGGGCCCGGGTCGGTGCCGAGGCGGTCCGCGAGGAGCCGACGCACCTCCTCGTACGCGGCCAGGGCCTCGGCGGGGCGGCCCGCGTCGCGCAGGGCCCGCAGCCGCAGCGCCTGGAGCGGCTCGTCGAGGGGGTGGGTGTCGCAGAGCGCGGTGAGCTCGGGCAGCGCCTGCTCGGCGTCCCCCAGGGCGAGCGCCGCCGTGAGCCGCAGCCTGCGCGCGTCCAGGCGCAGGGCCTCCCACCGGGCCGCGTCCGCCGTCCGGTCCGGCAGATCGGCGAGGGCGGGCCCGGCCCACAGCTCCAGGGCGGCGTCGAGGGCGTCGGCGGCCTTGGCCGGGTCGCCGTCGGCGAGGGCGCGGCCGCCCTCCCCGGTGAGCCGCTCGAAGCGGAAGACGTCCACGTCGTCCCGGTCCGCGCAGAGCCGGTAGCCGCCGCCCTCGGCGGAGGCGACGGCGTCCGCGCCGACGGCCCGGCGCAGCCGTCCGACCAGCGCCTGCAGCGCGCCCGTCGCGTCGGCGGGCGGCTCGTCGCCCCACACCTCGTCGACGAGCACGGACGCCGGTACGGGGCGCCCGGCGCGCAGCGCGAGCACCGTCAGCAGGGCACGCAGCCGCGCCCCGCCGACCGGGACGGAGCTGCCGTCGGGGCGGAGTGCCTGCGTGGTGCCGAGAACGCGATATCGCACGGTGCCATTGTCCCTGGTGGGCTCGGTCGGGTGAGAGTCGGAGAGGGGTCGGGCTCAGCGGCCCGGAGGGGTCACTTCCAGTTCGACGAGAACCCCCGTCTCGCTGTGCCGGTAGCCGCGCCCGTCCCGCACCTGCTGCTCCTCGTGGCTCTTGAACCACTTGGGGCAGGTGTCGACGGAACGCAGCCGACGCTCGCCCGGGACCACCTCGTACGTACGGGAGCCCGGGTGGGTCTCCGCGAAGCCCTGGCTGACCACGTGGATGGCCCGGACCCGCCCGACGGTGTGCGGCCACCGCGCGCCGTGGTCCTCCACTGCGAGCAGGCCGCTGAGGCGGACGCGCTCGGGCAGCGGGTCGTCGGCGCCCCAGCAGACGGTCAGCCCCCGGTCACGGACGACGGCGACCCAGCCGCGATCGCCGCCTTCGTCGTCGTCATAGTCCTCGCCTTCGCCCTCGTCCTCGTCCTCACCGTCTTCGTCATCCTCGTCATGGCCGACGTAGACCGGGGCCCCGCCCTCGTCGTAGCTGCCGAAGAAGAGGACCTCCCCGTCCGAGCCGTCTTCGTCTTCGTCGTCCTCGTCTTCCCCGTCGTCTTCGTCCGGCTCCTCGTCGAGATCCGCCTCGTCTTCGTCGTCCTCGTCGTCCTCCACGTCCTCGACCTTCTCCACCACCCCCTCGACGACGCTCAACTCCCCTTCCCAGCCCGCCGGATCGAAGCCCTCCACCGGCTCCCGCAGGAACAGCTGCCACGCCACCTCGTCCCCCACCGAGAACGGCGTGCCGCAGCACTCCATCTGCCAGTCGTCGTACATCACGTGCCAGAGCGCCATGCCCCTAGCCTCCCCGGAACTCAACGGCGATTGCGAGACGTTTTCCCAGCACGCCCAGTACGGTCGTCGAGCACGCCCCACGACCCGGCAGGACCAGGAGCACCATGACCACCGCCCCCACCCGCCAGAGCGACCGGCGGATCAGCCCCGTCTTTCTCGGGATCGCCGCCGTCACGGCGGTCTCCGGCTGGGCCGCCTGGACGGGGTACGCGTCCCAGCCGGGCTTCGCCGTCTTCCTGTTCGTGACGGCCGCCTGGATCGTCTCGCTCTGTCTGCACGAGTACGCGCACGCGCGCACCGCGCTGCACAGCGGCGACATCTCCATCGGCGCGAAGGGCTATCTGACCCTCAACCCGCTCAAGTACACGCACGCCCTGCTCAGCATCGTGCTGCCCGTGCTCTTCGTGATCATGGGCGGCATCGGTCTGCCCGGCGGCGCCGTCTTCATCGAGCGGGGGCGGATCCGCG
This sequence comes from Streptomyces sp. NPDC059009, assembly GCF_042740175.1. NCBI lineage: Bacteria > Bacillati > Actinomycetota > Actinomycetes > Kitasatosporales > Streptomycetaceae > Streptomyces > Streptomyces sp. NPDC059009. The sequence continues at coordinate 68,711 of NZ_JBHYJB010000016.1, forward strand.
GGCGCTGGAAGCACAGCCTGATCTCGGCGGCGGGCCCGCTGACGAACGTGCTGTTCGCGGTCGTCTGCACCGCCCCGTTCTGGCTGCACGCGCTGGACGGGGTGCCGGACACGTTCCGCTACGCGCTCGCGTTCCTCGCGCTGCTCCAGGTGACGGCCGCGATCCTGAACTTCCTGCCGATCCCGGGCCTGGACGGCTACGGGGTGATCGAACCCTGGCTCTCGTACACCATCCGCCGCCAGGTGGAGCCGTTCGCGCCCTTCGGGCTGCTCGCGGTCTTCGGCATCCTGTGGATCCCGGAGGTCAACGGCTGGTTCTTCGACGCGATCGACGCCGTGCTGCGCTCGCTCGGCGTCAGCGACTGGGACACGTACTGGGGCCAGAAGCTCTACCGCTTCTGGGAGGGCACGCAGGAAGTGCCCCCGGCGCTCAACCCGTAGCCTTCGCGGCCCTCGCGGCCTTCTCGACCTTCGCGCGGCGCAGGTAGTACCACGCCATGTTCGAGGAGAGCCCCGCCAGCAGCACCCACACGATGCCGATCAGGCTGCCCTGGGTGAAGGAGACGACGGCCGCGACCGCGGCGAGCAGGCAGACCACGAGGGCGTAGACGGCGAGGCGGGGCATGGGGGTCGGCTCCTGTCGAGGCGTTCCGATACGACGTACGGAACCAGTGTCCCCCATGCCCCGAAGGTCCTAGACGTCGGTCACGCGCAGCCCGGCGTGCGCCTTGTAGCGGCGGTTCACCGAGATCAGGTTGGCGACGAGCGACTCCACCTGGTGGGCATTGCGCAGCCGCCCGGCGAAGACACCGCGCATGCCGGGGATGCGGGCCGCCAGGGCCTGCACCACGTCGGTGTCGGCGCGGCTCTCGCCGAGGACCATCACATCCGTGTCGATCTCCTCGACGGCCTCGTCCTGGAGCAGCACCGCCGACAGGTGGTGGAAGGCGGCCGTCACCCGGGAGTCGGGCAGCAGGGCGGCGGCCTGCTCGGCGGCGCTGCCCTCCTCGGGCTTGAGGGCGTAGGCGCCCTTCTTGTCGAAGCCGAGCGGGTTCACGCAGTCGACGACGAGCTTGCCGCTCAGCTCCTCGCGCAGGGACTCCAGCGTCTTGCCGTGTCCCTCCCACGGCACGGCGACGATCACGATGTCGCTGCGCCGCGAGCACTCCGCGTTGTCGGCACCCTCGACGCCGAGGCCGAGCTCGGCGGCGGCGGCCTCGGCCCGCTCGGCCGCGCGGGAGCCGATGATCACCTTCTGGCCCGCGCGGGCCAGCCGGTAGGCGAGCCCGCGCCCCTGGTCGCCGGTGCCGCCGAGCACGCCGACGACGAGCCCGGACACATCGGGCAGCTCCCAGGGGTCCTTGGCGGGGGCCTTCTGCACACTGTCGGTAGAGGTCATACGGCGACCTTACTCAGGCGTACGCCGGGTCAGCTCACCCACCGGTATCCGCCGGAACGTGATCGTCTCGTACGCGCTGAAGTCCCCCGTCTCGTAGAGCAGTCCCACGGCGCCCGCGTCGGCCCGCACCAGGTCCGAGTAGGCGGCGGGCAGCCCGTCGACGGTGTGCGCGGGCTCCCAGGTGGTGCCGTCGTCGTGGCTGCGGCGGACGGTGAGCAGGGCGCGCAGGCCGCCGGGGTCGGCGGGACCGGAGAAGAGCAGCACGTCCGGGTCGCGCAGCTGCAGGACGCAGCCCTCGACGACGGGGGCGACCAGGCCCGCCTGCGGCCGGAAGGGCTTGAGCAGACTCTCGCCGCCGTCGAGGGAGTGGGCGTCGGCGCGGTTGCCCGGGGCCGGGGAGTCGTTGCGGGTGTTGAAGTAGAGCCGCCCGTCGGGGAGTTCGGCGCCGGTGGTCTCGTTCACGTTGATGTAGCCGTTGACGTTGTCGTCGACGTAGCCGATGCGCCAGGTCTCGCCCCGGTCGTCGCTGAGCAGGCAGTGGCCGCCGTTGTACTTGCCCTCGGTGCCGTTGTCGGAGCCGGTCGGCGGCAGCGAGTGGTTGGCGGGGACGACCACGCGGCCACCGGCCACCTGGAGGGCGTGGCCGGGCGTGGTCGCGTACCAGCGCCAACTCGCCTTCTTCACCTGGGCGGTGATCTCCCGGGGCGCCGACCAGGTGAGCCCGTCGTCGTCGCTGTGCTGGAGCCAGACGCGGCGGCCGTCGGCGGCGGAGACCTGGCCGCGCCGGATGGCGTCCTCCGTCGCGGCGGCGGCGTTCCTGACCTGGACGAGGAGGATCCGTCCGGTGTCGAGGACGACGGGGGCGGGGTTGCCCGCGAGGTCGGCGCCGTTCGCGCCGACGACCTGGAGCGGGCCCCAGGTGCGGCCGCCGTCGGTGGACCGCTTCAGCACGATGTCGATGTTGCCCGCGTCGCTGGAGGAGCCGACCCGCCCCTCGCAGAAGGCAAGGAGGGAGCCGAATGGGGCCTCCCCTGCTCGAGCGGAGCCGAGAGCTTGGGGAACCGTGGCCACGACGGCGGGGATGCGGAAGCTCGCGTACCCCTCGCGGCCCGCCCGGAAGGGAACTGACGTCTCATATGCCATCTCTCTCACTTCCCCTCCCCGGGCGAATTTGAAGTGAACTCGGCCTGACCACTGCACAGTTGGGGCAGGATGCGACTCCATGGACGCCGTACGAGTCGCACTCCTCCGCGAAGTGCTCGCCGGGACCGACTGTCTCGCCGCGACGCGCCGCTTCGCGGGCACGCTGCGCTCGTCCGTCGTGCCGCACGGCGGCGGTCTGCTCCTCGTCGGCACCCCGGCGTACGAGCCCTGGCACCTGGCCGCGCACCTGGTGGACGAGGCGGCCTGGTCCGGCACCCCCGAACTGACCCCCACCCTCGTACGGCACGAGGCGCACCCCGGCGGCCCCGCGCACCTCTCGGTGGGGCTCGGCAGGATCGAGGCGGCCCGGCGCGGCGAGACCCTCCTGGTGGTGGCCCCGGACGCGCCGGGCGCCCGGCTCCTGGAGCGGGTGCACGACGCGCGCACGGCAGGCGCCACGGTGCTCACCCTGGACGGCGGCGACGCGGCCGGCGGCGACCACGACCTGCGCGCGATGGCGCACGAGGCCCTCACGGTGCCCGAGACCCCGGACGTCGACCTGGACACGGTGCAGCACCTGGTGAGCGCGGCGGCGGGCGAGAACTCACTGCCCGCGCCCCGGGGCCGACGCCGCTTCCGGGACCGACTCTCGCGGCTGGCCGACCAGTTGACGGCGCCGCCGCCCGCGCGCTGGTAATTCGGTTGCCGTGGCCACGGTCGGCCGCTGAGCATGGCTGTTCGTGAACGAAGACGACCATCCCTCTCCATCTCACCCCCGGCCCCCGCTGCGGCGGCGGCTCGCCGCGGTCCTGCCCGACCTCTCGCCGTGGCGCTCCACCCGCGACTTCCGGCTCCTCTGGGTGCAGGGACTGGTCACGTACTTCGGCAGCTTCATGGCGATGATCGCGCTGCCGCTGCAGATCAAGGACCTCACGGACTCGCCGCTCGCGGTCGGCGCGATGGGGGCCGTGGAGCTGGTCCCGCTGATCGTCTTCGGCCTGTACGGGGGCGCGCTCGCCGACGCCGTCGACCGCCGCAAGGTGATCCTGCTGAGCGAGGCGGCACTCGGCGTACTGGCCGTGATCCTGCTGGTGAACGCGCTGCTTCCACAGCCGCTGCTCTGGCCCCTGTACGTGGTCGCGGCCGGGGTCTCGGCGCTGTCCGGCCTCCAGCGCCCGGCCCTCGACTCCCTGATGGCCCGCATCGTGCCGCACGACCAGCTCACCGCGGCGGCCGCGCTCAACTCGCTGCGCTGGAACGTCGGAGCGATCGCGGGGCCCTCGCTCGCCGGTGTCGTGGTGGCCTACGCGGGCCACGCCACGGCGTACGCGATCACGGTCACCGGCTTCGCCGCCTCGGTCGCCCTGTGCACCCGGCTCTCCCCCGCCCCCGCCGCGCACGACGCGGAGAAGCCGTCACTGCGGGGCCTTGCGGAGGGCGCCCGCTACGCCTGGTCGCGCCCGGTGCTGCTCGGCACGTACGCCATCGACATGGCGGCCATGTTCTTCGCCTTCCCCAACACGATCTTCCCGTTCCTCGCGGACGACCTGGACGCGGAGTGGTCGCTGGGCCTCATGTACGCGGCGGGCGCGGTGGGTTCGCTCCTGCTGAGCCTCACCAGCGGCTGGACCTCACGGGTGCGGCGGCACGGGCTGCTCGTCGTCTTCGGTGCCGCCGGGTGGGGGCTCGCGATCACGGCGGCGGGGTGGTTCGGGAACGTGTGGGTGGTGCTGTGCTGTCTGGCGCTCGCGGGCGCGGGCGACATGCTCAGCGGACTCGGCCGCTCCACCATCTGGAACCAGACCATCCCCGACGAGCTGCGCGGGCGGCTCGCCGGGATAGAGGTCCTCTCGTACAGCGTCGGCCCCCAGCTCGGCCAGGTCCGGGCGGGCGCCGCCGCGGGCTGGACGGGGACCCGGTCCGCCATCTGGTCGGGTGGGCTCGTGTGCGTGGCCGCGGTGGGTGTGCTCACGGCGACGCTGCCGAAGCTGGTGTCTTACGACGCTTCGACGGACTCCGACGCGGATGCCGTACGGCGGAGTCGGGCCGGTGCGGAAAAGGTTGCCCTCTGAGCGCGTGGCCCTGCCCCGTCGCTCCGCGACGGCAACCACGTCGCTCCGCGACGAAACTCCGCCGCTCCGCGGCGTGACTGCTTCGCCGCTCCGCGGCGGGTCTCCCACCCGCCCACCCGGCACTCTGCGACAGACAGTCGAACCAGGGCAGGTGAAGTGAAGGGCCCCCGGAATCAGGGGCTCTGTTCCTCCTGCTCGCCCTTGCGGTCGTGCCAGCGCGGGTCCGTGTCCCATTCCAGGTTGCGGTCCTGGGCCGTCTGCATCGCGTGTTCCGCCTCCTCGCGGGTCGCGTACGGCCCGAAGCGGTCCTTGGCCGGGCACTCCGGGCCCTCCTCGACCTTCTTGTGCTCCAGGCAGTAGAACCACTCACCCGGCTTACCGACCGGCGTCCGCTTCTTGAACAGGGCCATCGTCGCGCTCCTCTCCGTCCCGTTCACTGTCCCGCTCTCTGAGCCATGCTGCCCCAAGCCTGCTGGTTAGACTCGCTGGCATGTCTGGCCAGTCACTGCTCGTACCAGGGGAGATCTCCCCCACCCGCCCCGTCCCCGGCAACATCAGGCGCCCGGAGTACGTGGGCAAACCGGCACCCACCCCTTACACGGGGCCCGAGGTGCAGTCCCCCGAGACCATCGAGCTGATGCGGACCGCCGGGCGGATCGCCGCGCAGGCGATGGCGGAGGCCGCCAAGCACATCGCGCCCGGAGTCACCACCGACGAGCTGGACCGGGTCGCCCATGAGTACATGTGCGACCACGGCGCCTACCCCTCGACGCTCGGCTACCGCGGCTTCCCCAAGTCGCTGTGCAGCTCCGTCAACGAGGTCATCTGCCACGGCATCCCGGACTCCACCGTCCTCGACGACGGCGACATCATCAACCTCGACGTGACCGCGTACATCGGCGGCGTGCACGGCGACAACAACGCCACGTACCTGGTCGGGGACGTCGACGAGGAGTCGAAGCTCCTGGTCGAGCGGACCCGGGAGGCCACGCACCGCGCGATCAAGGCGGTCAAGCCGGGCCGCCAGATCAACATCATCGGGCGCGTCATCGAGTCGTACGCGAAGCGGTTCGGGTACGGGGTCGTCCGTGACTTCACGGGTCACGGCATCAACACGTCCTTCCACTCCGGCCTGATCGTGCCGCACTACGACAGCCCGCACGCCACCACCGTGATCCAGCCCGGCATGACCTTCACCATCGAGCCGATGCTGACCCTGGGCACGTACGAGTACGACATGTGGGAGGACGGCTGGACCGTGGTCACCAAGGACCGGAAGCGGACCGCGCAGTTCGAGCACACACTGGTGGTGACCGACAGCGGAGCGGAGATCCTTACGCTTCCCTGAACCGACCGCGGGTAGCGTTTTTACCGACAGGGTGTCGGGAACCAGTTGACTTAGGTAAGCCTAACTTGGAATGATCGACCGCGGTTGCACTGGTTCCCGCCTTTCCTCTTCGGCATCGGAGGCCCCCGATGAACACGCCGTTCTCGACGCTGATCCGCACCGCCTCGCACGAACAGCACACGGAGGCGGAGACGTCGACGTTCATGAGCGACCTGCTCGGCGGCAGGCTCGGCGTCGACGCGTACGCGCGCTACACGGAACAGCTGTGGTTCGTCTACCGCGCCCTGGAGGACGGCGCCGACGCCCTGCGGGACGACCCCGTCGCGGGCCCCTTCATACGACCGGAGCTGCTCCGCGTCACCGAACTGGAGCGCGACCTGGCGCACCTGCGCGGCCCGCACTGGCGCGCCCACCTCACGCCCCTGCCGGCCACGGCGGCCTACGCGGCCCGCGTCGAGGAGTGCGCGCGCACCTGGCCGGGCGGCTATGTCGCCCACCACTACACCCGCTACCTGGGCGACCTCTCCGGCGGCCAGATCATCCGCGGCAAGGCCGAGCAGACCTGGGGCTTCGCCCGCAAGGGCGACGGCGTCCGCTTCTACGTCTTCGAGGACATCTCCAACCCGGCCGCGTTCAAGCGCAGTTACCGCGAACTCCTGGACGGCCTCGACGAGGCGGTGCGGGACGACCTGGAGCGCCACCGCATCATCGACGAGTGCAAGAACGCTTTCGCTTTGAACTCGGCGGTCTTTGCTGAGCTGGGATCAGAGTTCCCTCTCACTGCTTGAGGACGAGCCGTTCAGGCGATACCGGCCAACTCAGGGCCGCGGAGCGGCTATTCGGGAAGGGGCTCGGAAAAGGGCTCGGGAAGGAGCGGGGGCGGGGAAAGGGAAACCCGCCCGCCCACCTCGATGACACCCTCCGGCCCCGGCGCGGTCAGGATCTGCGACCCCCGCCCCTGGCGGACGTTCAGCGCGCGCCCCAGCTCCTGCGTGAGCAGCAGCGCCGCCGCCCCCGTCGCCTCGTCCTCGTCGATCCCGTCACCCCGCCCGGGAAACCCGCGCGCCCGCACCCGCCCCGCCGCCTCGTCCTCCCACGCCCACGCGTAGATCCACTCACCGGGCGGCAGGATCCCGAGCGCGTCCACCTCGGCGACGCTCGCGTACTGTCGCGTCGCCTTGCCCGACACCCACTCCGCCCGCCCCGTGATCCACGTGAACTCCCCGTCCTGGCGCGCCTCCACGACGCCCGCCTCGGTGCGGAGTTCCGGCAGGTCGAGGAGCCAGGCGGAGCCCACGCACGGGTGGCCCGCGAAGGGCAGGCGCGCGCTGGGGGTGTAAATGTCGATGACCCCGCGCTCGGGGTCATCGACGAACACCGTCTCGCTGTAGCCGAGTTTGCCCGCGAGGGCCTGCCGGTCCGCGACGTCCGGCAGCAGGGTCCCGTCGCGGACCACTCCCAACTCGTTGCCGTGCCGGCCGTCGGGCCCGCAGAAGACACGCACCACGTCGAGGGAGTCCAGGGCATCGGGGAATTCGCTCATCCCCGCATTGAAGCATCCGTCCGCTGCCGACGCCGCGCCGCGTACATCGCGCCCGCGCCCACCGCCACGACCGCGCCCGCCGCGCCGAGCAGCGCCCCCGACGGAACACCCGCACCGGTGCTGGCCAGCGAGCCGGAGCCGCCGCCGACGGTGTCCGCGCCGTCACCCAGGGAGACCGAACCGCCGCCCGTGGAACCGGAGTTGCCGGAGTTGCCAGAGTTTCCGGAGTCTCCTGATCCGGCGGAGCCGCCCGTCCCACCCGTCCCGGCCGTCCCGCCCGACGGAAGCTTGCCGTCCGCCGTCAGCGTGAGCGCCAGCGTCACCGGGTCGATCGGGTCGCCCTCCTTGTACTGGGAGGGGGCCTGGTCGCTGGCGAACTGCCGCGCGCCCGCCGCCGTGAACGCCGCCGGGACCTTGTCGAGGACCACGACGTCGTCCTTCGGCTCGTACGAGACCTTGGAGAGGTCGAGCGTCGCGAACTTCACGTCGTCGTCGGTGCCCTTGGGCGTGGTCACGTCGACCGTCAGCGTGCCCTTGGCGCCGTCGGCGGCCACCTTGATGTCGCTGAACTTCATGTCGATGCCGTGCGCCTTGTACTGGAAGCGGACGGCGCCGCCGAAGGACGCGGTCAGCTTCTTGGCGTCGGAGTCCAGGTCGGCCTTGGCGTACGGGAAGTCGTAGCCGTTGTCGTTCTTCTGCGCGCCGCCGGAGAGCGCGGCCGTGCCGCCGGACTCGATGTAGCGGCGGAAGGACTCCTTCACGCCCCAGGCGAGGGAGCCGTCGAAGACCGTGCCCTCGGGGCGGCCCTGCGAGGAGCTCGGCTTCGCCGTGGAAGGCGTGGAAGGTGTGGACGACGTGGGCCCGGGGTGTGTGGTCTCTGTCGGGGCGGAGGTGCCCGTCGGCCTCGTGGTCGGGGACGCCGTGCCCGTGGGGGGCTGCGTCGGAGTCTTCGTCGGGGTGGGGGTCGGCGTGGGCTCCGGGGACTTCTGCGCGACCGTCAGCGGGTCGCCGGCCGCGCCGGTGTAGCGGCCGCCCCCGCCGAGCGCCTCGTCGGCCTCCTTGGTCAGCTTGGTCTTCATGTCGGTCATGGAGCGCGTGACCGTGACGTCGGCGAGCGGCACGTCGTCCTGCGCCGCGCCGCCGTCCTTGCTGACGTCGGCCGTGATCCTCGCCTTGGCGCTGTCGAAGCGGACGTCCGACAGCTTGACGTCGAAGCCGTGCAGCTTGGAGGTGAAGTTGACGCTGCCCTTGAAGGCGAGGGAGACGGTGTGCTTGTCGGTGTCGTACGACCCGGTGCCGTCCACGAACGTCAACGGGCCGTTGTCCTTGGCCTGTTCGGCGCCCCCGGCAGGGGTGATCCTGCCCGCCGCCATGCCGGTGACGTAGGTGCGGTAGCTCTCCTTCACGCCCCAGGTCAGCCGGTAGTCCTTCAGCGGGGTGTCCGCCGCGGTGGCGGGGGCGGCCGCGAGGACGGTGGCGCCGAGGGCCACGGCGGTGGCGGCGGCCGAGGCGAGGGCTATGGGGCGGCGGATGGCAGCCATGGTCGGGGGTCTCCTTGAGGGACGTCGAGGGTGATGAAGTGGCGTTCGTCGTAGGTCAGTCGGTGGACTCGGTGGACTCGGTGGCGGCGCTGCGCCTGCGGAGCACCCCGAAGGTGATCCCGGCGGCGAGCAGCACCGCGACGCCCGCGCCGATCCCGATCGGCACGGCCGAGGAGGAGCCGGCGGAGGAGCCGTCCGACGCCTTCGCCGTCCTCTCGGTGTCGGCGGCGGCCTTCTTCGCCTCGGGCTGCGGGCTCGCGGACGAGCCGAGGTCCGGCAGCGCGGGCAGTTGCGCGTCGGCGTCGAGGGCGACCGAGAGGGAGACGGGGTCCATCGCGGTGCCCGCCTTGTACATCGAGCCGAAGGTCCTGGCGCCCTGGGCGGTGAGTTCGGCGGGGGCCTCGGTGAGGGTCACCAGGCCGTCCTTCGGGGCGAGTCGACCGGCCTTGAAGGTGATGAGCGGGGTCTTCTTCGCGGTGAGGTCCTTGCTGTCGACGTCGGCGGACAGGGTGCCCCTGCCGTCCCGCACGGCGACGGTGACCTTGCTGAGCGCGATGTCGAGGCCGTGCTTTCCGGTGAAGCGGATCCCGCCCGCGAAGTCCGCGTCGAGGGTGTGCTTCTTCGGGTCGTACGTGCCTTCGCCGCGCGGGAAGCGGAAGAGCGCGCCGCCGTCCTGGGCGCCGCCGGACAGGGTCCACTTGCCGTGCGCGATGGAGCCGGTGACGTATTCGCGGAAGGTGCGGCGCACGCCCCAGTCGACGGCGGCGTCCTCGATGCGGCCCGCCGCCTTCGCCCCCTTCCTGTCCTTGTCGCCCTTGCCCTTGCCGCCCTTGTCCTTGTCCTTCGCGGGGCTCTCGGCGCCCTTCCCGGACGGGTTCTCGGCCGCGGGCTTCGGTGCGAGGTCCGTGGAGAGGCTCACCGGGTCGAGCCGGGTGCCCGCCGCGTAGTACCCAGCGAACGCCTTGGCGCCCTGTGAAGTGAGCGTGGCGGGAAGGCCGGTGAGGGCGATCGGGCCGCTGCCGCCCTTCATGTCGAGGCCGGACACGTCGAGCGAGGCGAGCGGGACCTGGGCGGCCGTGGTGACCTTGCCGGTGCCCTTCTCCTTGCTGACCATGTCGGCGTAGAGCGTGCCGGAGCCGCCGGAGACCTTCACGGTGGGGCGGCCGATGGTCAGGTCGAGCTCGTAGGAGCCGCCCTTCTTGTGGCCGGTGAAGTGCACGCCGCCGGAGAACGCGGCACGGAAGGCGCCACTGTCCGGGTCGTAGCCGCCGCTCGCGGAGTGGAAGCGGAACTGGCTGTCGCCGACCGTCGCGGCACCGCCCTGAAGGGTCCAACTGCCGTGTGCCACGGGCCCGGTGACGTAGCTCTGGAAGGAGGATTTGATGCCCCAGTCGAGCCGCCCGCCGCGCACCGTGCGCTCCTCGGCGTGCGCGGCCGTCGCCGTGAGCAGCACTCCGGCGAGCACGACGAGCGAGACGAGCGCGGCGATCAGGGTGATGCCCGGCCTGCGGACGGCCGCGCGTATGTGTGCCGACGTGGACATCGGACTCCTCCTGCACCTGTGCACATGCCAGGGCCACCCGGGACCTAGCGATTTAGGTAAGGCTAACCTAAACTACGATCACCGGGGGCGGGAACCCCTCCCGCCCCGGCAACCTCGACCGGCACCCCAACAGCACGACAGGACGGTGGACTTCGGTGCGCACGCAGCGCTCACAGCCGCGCTCACAGCCCCGCGCTCTTCGCCTCGCGGGCACGCTCGCCGCCGCGCTCGCCCTCCTTCTGACGGGGTGCGGCACCTCCGGCGACGGAGGCGGAGGCGGAGGTGGCGGCGGCCAGGGTGGGTCCGGCGCCGCGCATGCGAAGAGCGCGCCCGCCGATCGCGTCGAGCCCCTGAAGTCGACGCCCCGGCCCCAACTGCCCGTCACCGTCCGCTCCGCCGACGGCCACGAGGTGACCGTCGAGGACACCAGCCGGATCGTGCCGCTCACCGGGTCCCTGAACGAGATCGTGTTCACCCTCGGCCTCGGCAAGCACGTGGTGGCCCGCGACATCACCGCCACCTTCGAGCAGGCGAAGAAGCTGCCCGTGGTGACCCGCGCCCACGATGTGTCGGCCGAGAGCGTGCTGTCGCTGAAGCCGACGGTCGTCCTCGCCGACACCACCACGGGCCCCGCCGAGGCCCTCGGCCAGATACGTGACGCGGGCGTCCCCGTCGTCGTGCTCGACCCGGCCAAGAGCCTGGGCGACGTGGACCGGAGGATCGACGCGGTGGCGGGCTCCCTCGGCGTGCAGAAGGCGGGCACGGAGCTCAAGTCCCGTACACAGAAGCGTATTTCGCGGGTGCGGAAGTCCGTCCCCGCGCACACCGACAGGCCCCGGGTGGCCTTCCTCTATCTGCGCGGCTCGGCCTCCGTGTATCTGCTCGGCGGGCGCGCGTCGGGGGCGAGCTCGCTCCTGGAGGCGGCGGGCGCCGTCGACGCGGGCAAGGCGTCGGGCCTGAAGAAGGACTTCACGCCGATCACCAGCGAGGCGCTCGCGGCGGCCGCGCCGGACGCGATCCTCGTCATGACCAAGGGCCTGGAGTCGGTGGACGGCGTCGACGGGCTCGTGCGGATCCCCGGTGTCGCCGAGACCCCGGCGGGCGCCGACCGCCGCGTCGTCGCCATCGACGACGGCACGCTCCTCAACTACGGCCCCCGCACCGACCAGGTCCTGAAGTCCCTGGTGGACCAGTTGTACCGGGCGGACGGAGAGTGACGGCCACACAACCGGCGGACGCCACGGGCGAGTTGACCGCCCAGGAGGCTGCCGCCGCCTCGCAGCCACGCCGTCGCCCCGTCGCCCCCGCCCTCACCCTCGCCCTGATCGCCGCCCTGCTCCTCCTCTGCCTCCTCTCCGCCGGGATCGGCGCCTACGACATCCCGCTCGGGGACGTCCTCGGCTCGGTGCGCCACCGCATCGGGCTCGGCGGCGCCGCCCTGGACCGGGTCGGCGAGAGCGTGCTGTGGAACGTGCGGCTGCCCCGGGTGACGCTCGCGCTGCTCGTGGGCGGGTCGCTGGGGTGCGCGGGGGCGCTGATGCAGGGCGTGTTCGGCAATCCGCTCGCGGAGCCCGGCGTCATCGGGATCTCCTCGGGCGCGGCCGTCGGCGCCGTCGCCTCCATCGCGTTCGGGCTCAGCTTCTTCGGGAACTGGACCGTGACGGTGTGCGCGTTCCTCGCGGGCCTCGCGACGGTGCTCCTCGTGTACGTGCTGTCGCGCAACGGCGGGCGCACCGAGGTCGTCACGCTCATCCTCACCGGGATCGCCGTGAACGCCTTCGCGGGCGCCCTCATCGGCCTGTTCCTCTTCTTCGCCGACAACGCCCAGGTCAGCCAGATCACGTTCTGGCAGCTGGGCTCGCTGGCGCAGGCGACCTGGCCGAAGGTGCTCGCGGTGCTGCCGTGCGCGCTCGCCGGGCTGGTCGTGGCGCCGTGGTACGCACGGAAGCTGGACCTGCTCGCGCTCGGGGAGCGGCCCGCCCGGCACCTCGGAGTCGATGTCGAGCGGCTGCGGATCGTGCTCATCCTCGTCGTCGCGCTGCTCACCGCGGCGGCCGTGGCGGTCGCCGGGATCGTCACGTTCGTGGGGCTGCTCGTGCCGCATCTGCTGCGCATGGCGGCAGGTCCCGGGCACCGATTCCTCATCCCGGGCAGCGCGCTCGGCGGCGCCGTCGTGCTGGTCGGCGCGGACCTCGCGGCCCGCACCGTGGCCGCCCCGGCCGAGCTGCCGCTGGGGGTGCTCACGGCGCTCTTCGGCAGCCCGTTCTTCTTCTGGCTGCTGCGCAGGACCCGTCGCAGGCAAGGGGGTTGGGCATGATCCTCCGGCTGGGCAGACAGCTGACCGGACGGTTGAGCGGACAGCTGAGCGGACACGCGCACGAGCCGCCCGCCCCTGCCGTGCCCGGCGAGCCGCTCGCCGAGGCCGACGGGGTGCGGGTCCAGCTCGGCGGCCGGGACGTCCTCGCCGGGGTCACGCTCGCGGCACGCGCGGGCGAGGTCCTCGCCCTCGTCGGCCCCAACGGAGCGGGCAAGTCGACCCTGTTGGCCGCGCTCGCCGCCGACCTCCCTGCGGACGAGGGGGTCGTACGGGTCTGCGGGCACCCCACCACCGGCTGGTCCGCCCCCGAACTCGCCCTGCGCCGCGCCGTGTTGCCGCAGTCCGCCGCGCTCTCCTTCCCGTTCACGGTGGCGGAGGTCGTCCGGATGGGCCGGGCGCCCTGGGCCGGGACCCCGTACGAGGACGACGACGACCGGGTGGTGGCCGAGTCGCTGGCCGCCACGGAGGTGAGCGCCTTCGCGGCGCGGTCCTTCTCGGCGCTCAGCGGCGGGGAACGGGCGCGCGTCGCCCTGGCCCGCGTACTGGCGCAGCGCGCGCCCCTGCTGCTCCTCGACGAGCCGACCGCCGCGCTCGACCTGCGCCACCAGGAGCTGGTGCTCCGGCTGTGCCGGGAGCGGGCGGCGGCCGGGGACGCGGTCGTCGTGGTGCTGCACGACCTGGGCCTGGCGGCGGCGTACGCGGACCGGGCGGCGGTCCTGCACGACGGGCGGGTGGCGGCGGAGGGGGCGCCCGGCGAGGTGTTCACGGAGGAGCTGCTGTCGCGGGTGTACCGGCAGCGGGTCGAGGTCTTCCCGCACCCCCGGACGGGGACGCCGCTGGTCACCCCGGTCCGGGAGGCGGGCTGACGCCGGAGAACAGCCCGCACCCTCACGCGGGGGCACCCGTGGTGACGTCGGTGCGGGTTGTGCGCCGAGTTGCCCGGCGACGGGGTGCCTGCGCCCACCCGTGCGGCCTGCGGCACGACTGCCCGCAGACCCCCCTTGACCCTCCCTTTGCCTGCCCATGGACGGCCCTTCGCCGGGCCGTGATCTGCCCGTGAGCAGGGCGCGATACGTGAGAGCTGAATCACCGGACGGGTGGGTACTACCGAGGTAAGGCTCGGTTAAGTTAGGTCCGCCTCAGTCGAGCAGCACCCGTCCGTGAACCGCCTTGGAGCCCGTATGCGACCCGCCCGCCTCTCCGTTGTCACCGCCGCAGCGACCGTCGCGGCCCTGGCCGCCGTCACGGGCTGCACCGAGAAGAGCGACGCCAAGGGCGGCGACGGGGCGATCAAGGTCGTCGCGTCCGACAACAAGTGCGAGGTGTCGAAGAAGGAGTTCCCGGCCGGGCACGTCGAGCTGGCCGTGGAGAACAAGGGCTCCAAGGTCACCGAGGTCTACCTCCTCTTCCCCGACGACCGCATCGTCACCGAGCGCGAGAACATCGGCCCGGGCACCAAGCAGACCGTCACGGCCGAGGTGAAGGCAGGCGACTACCGCATCGCCTGCAAGCCCGGCATGAAGGGCAAGGGCATCCGCCAGGACGTCAAGGCGACCGGCGGCGGCAAGACCGCCAAGCGCGACCCCCGCCTGGACAAGGCCGTCGCCGGCTACCGCGCCTACGCGCAGGAGCAGGCCGACCAGACGCTGCCCAAGGTGAAGGTCTTCACCGACGCCGTCCGCAAGGGCGACCTGGAGGCCGCGAAGAAGGCGTACGCCCCCTCCCGCATCGGCTGGGAGCGCACCGAGCCGGTCGCCGAGTCCTTCGGTGACATCGACCCGAAGGTGGACGTCCGCGAGGACGGCCTCGCCAAGGGCCAGAGCGTCGAGAAGGACTGGACCGGCTGGCACCGCCTGGAGCGGGCGCTGTGGAAGGACAAGAAGATCGGCAAGCGCGAGAAGGAGCTCGCCGACCTGCTCGACAAGGACCTCAAGGACTGGCAGAACCGCGTCGGCAAGGCCGTGATCACCCCGACCTCCATGGCCAACGGCGCCAAGGAGCTCCTCGACGAGGTCGCCACCGGCAAGGTCACCGGCGAGGAGGAGCGCTACTCGCACACCGACCTCGTCGACTTCAAGGCCAACGTCGAGGGCGCCGAGAAGTCGTACGAGCTCCTGAAGCCGGTCGCCGCCGAGAACGACCCGGCGCTGGCCAAGGAGCTCGACAAGCAGTTCGCGGCCATGAGCAAGCTCCTCGACAAGTACCGCGAGGACAAGGGCGGTTACGACTTCACCTCGTACGACAAGGTCGGCAAGCCCGAGCAGAAGGAGCTGTCCGACGCCGTCAACGCGCTGGCCGAGCCGCTCTCGAAGCTGGCCGCGGCCGTCGTCAAGAGCAAGTAGCGCAGGCGCAGCAGGAGTTCAGGGAGAGCCGAGGAGCCTGTCATGGCGGACACCGAGACCACCACCGAGTCCGTGCCGGAGCCGGCACCGGACGAGGCCACCAACTCCCCCGCCCCGTCGCGGCGTTCACTGCTCGGCTGGGGCGGCGCGGGGCTCGCGCTCGGCGCCGCCGTGGCGGGCGGCGCGGTGGCGCTCGCCCGGGACGGTGACGACGAGGCGGTGCCCGCCGGTGAGGCGGGCGCGGCCGTCACCTTCCACGGCCGTCACCAGGCGGGCATCGCGACCGCCGTCCAGGACCGGCTGCACTTCGCCGCGTTCGACGTGAAGACCGCCGACCGCGCGGAGTTCGTGCAGCTCCTCAAGGACTGGACGAAGGCGGCCGCCCGCATGACCGCGGGCCACGAGGTCGGCGAGGGCGCCTATGGCTCGCTCGCCGAGGCGCCGCCGGACGACACCGGCGAGGCCCTCGGCCTCAAGCCGTCCCGGCTCACCCTCACCATCGGCTTCGGGCCCTCCCTGTTCGAGAAGTTCGGCCTCGAGGACCGGCGGCCCGAGGCCCTCGTGGACCTGCCGAAGTTCCCCGGCGACAACCTCGACAAGGCCCGCAGCGGCGGCGACCTGTGCATCCAGGCGTGCGCCGACGACCCGCAGGTCGCCGTGCACGCCATCCGCAACCTCGCCCGCATCGGCTTCGGCAAGGTCGCCATCCGCTGGTCCCAGCTGGGCTTCGGCAAGACGTCGTCGACGACGCCGGACGCGCAGACCCCGCGCAACATGATGGGGTTCAAGGACGGCACCCGGAACATCGCGGGCACGGACGCGCCCCGGCTCACCCGGCACGTGTGGGTGGACGAGACGGACACGGACGCGAACTCGGCCTGGATGACCGGGGGTTCGTATCTCGTGGCGCGCCGCATCCGCATGAACATCGAGACCTGGGACCGGACGTCCCTCCAGGAGCAGGAGGACGTCTTCGGCCGCGACAAGGGCGAGGGCGCGCCGGTCGGCAAGGCCAAGGAGCGCGACGAACCGTTCCTGAAGGCGATGAAGCCGGACGCACACGTGCGGCTCGCGCACCCCGACAGCAACGGCGGTGCGACGATCCTGCGCCGCGGCTACTCCTTCACCGACGGCACCGACGGCCTGGGCCGCCTGGACGCGGGCCTGTTCTTCCTCGCGTACCAGCGCGACGTCCGCAAGGGCTTCATCCCGGTGCAGCGCAGCCTGTCGGAGCAGAACGACGCCCTCAACGAGTACATCCAGCACGTGGGTTCCGCGGTCTTCGCGATCCCGCCGGGCGTCCGCGACAAGGGCGACTGGTGGGGCCGGGCGCTGTTCGCCAAGAGCCCCGAGGAGGCGTGAGCAGTCCATGTTCGGCAACTATCTGATCGGCCTGCGCGAGGGCCTCGAGGCCAGCCTCGTCGTCTGCATCCTCATCGCCTACCTGGTGAAGACGGGGCGCCGGGACGCGCTGCGCCCCATCTGGATCGGCATCGGCGTCGCCGTGGCGCTCGCGCTCGGCTTCGGCTGCGCGCTGACCTTCGGCTCGCAGGAGCTGACGTTCCAGGCGCAGGAGGCGCTCGGCGGCTCCCTGTCGATCCTCGCGGTCGGCCTGGTGACGTGGATGGTCTTCTGGATGCGGCGCACCGCGCGGCACTTGAAGGCCGAGCTGCACGGCAAGCTCGACGCGGCGCTGCAGATGGGCACGGGCGCGCTGGTCGCCACCGCGTTCCTCGCCGTGGGCCGCGAGGGCCTGGAGACGGCCCTGTTCGTGTGGGCGTCGGTGCGGGCCTCCAACGACGGCACGCACGGCCCGCTGATCGGCGTGATCCTGGGCCTGCTCACGGCCATTGCGCTCGGCTGGCTGTTCTACCGGGGCGCGGTCCGCATCAACCTCGCGAAGTTCTTCACCTGGACCGGCGGTCTGCTGGTGGTCGTGGCGGCGGGCGTCCTCGCGTACGGCGTTCACGACCTGCAGGAAGCAGAGTTCCTCGGCGGTCTGCAGAACAAGGCGTTCGACATCAGCGGGGCGATCCCGCCGGACAGCTGGTACGGCACGCTCCTGAAGGGCGTCCTCAACTTCCAGCCCGACCCGACGGTGGTCCAGGTCGTGGTCTGGCTCCTGTACCTGGTGCCGACGCTGGCGCTGTTCCTCGCGCCCTCGTTCCGTTCGGGACGCAACATCCGTACCGCTGTCCCCCCGTCGAACTCCCGTGTCTAGGATCAGCCTTGACTCAACGGGCGCTGCCATCGGAGCTCGCCCGACAGGCTATTCAGCGGGGAAGAAACTCATGCGAAACTCCCGTATCGGGACGACCCTTGCCACGGTGACCGCCGCGGCCGCCGTCGCGCTCGGCGGCACGCTCGTCGCGGCCCCCTCCGCCTCGGCGGCGGGCACGGTCGGCGGCAGCGCGTGCAGCAAGAACATCAAGAACCACCAGATGCTCGTCGGCAGCTTCGGCGCCCCGGCGCGCAAGGGCCCGGCCGGCAAGTACGGCGAGATCACGCGTCTGCAGTCCTTCGACGGCTTCTACGTCCGCTGCTACAAGATCAACAGCCACCACAACAAGTGGTTCTACGGCGACCTGCCGCGCTCCAGCAAGCGCGGCTGGGTCTACGAGTCGTACCTCCAGGAGCTCTGACCGGCTGCTCGCTGTCTTCCCGGGCCCGATAAGGTTCGGGCCCGGGAAGGGCTAGGTGAAGGTAATCCGATGAGTAGGGTTCGACGTCTGAGCCGGCTGGGCACGCCGGCGGCCGCGGTGACCGTCCTTGCGCTGGCGGCGAGCGGCTGTGTGACCGTGCACGGCGAGCGGGAGGTCGTGCCGTCGGCCACCAAGGCCGAGGCCGCCGAGGCCCTCCAGTCCTTCCTGACCGCGTAC
The DNA here is from genome assembly GCF_042740175.1 of Streptomyces sp. NPDC059009. NCBI lineage: Bacteria > Bacillati > Actinomycetota > Actinomycetes > Kitasatosporales > Streptomycetaceae > Streptomyces > Streptomyces sp. NPDC059009. Next base: position 86,837 of record NZ_JBHYJB010000016.1, read on the forward strand.
AACAAGGCGGAGAAGGCGTACGACCCGGCCCTGGATGCGGACCGGATCAACGGCCCGCTGGGCGCCATCAACCAGGCGGGCCTGAAGTCGCGGGGCGTGCAGCACCCGGGCGGCAACCCCAACGGGACCCCGCTGAAGCTCACCGACGCCAAGTACTCCATCCCGAAGAAGGCGGGCTGGCCGCGCTGGTTCGTCGCCGACACGAAGGCGACCAACCGCAGGCCGGAGAACATCCGCTGGATCTTCGTCTTCACCAAGAGCGGCCCCGACGAGGTGTGGCGCGCCTCGTATCTGAATCTGGTGGCACCGGAGCGCGTCCCCGCGCTGAAGAAGGACAAGGACGGCTACATCGAACCGGTGCCGGCCGACTCGGCCCGGCTCGCGGTGGCGCCCGCGGACCTCGGCGAGCAGTACACGACGTACCTGAACAAGGGCGGCGACCAGTTCGCGCCGGGCGACCACACGACACGGTGGAAGGCGACCCGCGACAAGAGCAAGAAGAGCCGCGGCGGCATCGGCTACCAGTACATCGACCAGCCGCAGAACGGCGGCGCGTTCGCCCCGGTGGCGATGCGCACCGAGGACGGCGGCGCGCTGGTCTTCTTCTCGACGCACCACTACGAGAAGCAGACGGCGGCCAAGGGACTCGACCTGAACGTGGACGGCGACGCGAAGGCCCTCATGGAGGGCGAGGCGAAGGAGTCGGTGACGCTGGAGCGCGTCTCGAACCAGGTGGTCCTCGACCCGAAGAAGTCCGGCGGCGGCAAGGTGACCTTCCTGGGCCGCATCCAGGGACTCACGGGCGCGAAGGGCTCCTAGCCCCCTCCCGGGGGGGCCGGGATGCGCGGCGGTCAGCCGCGCAACGGCCAGGCGGCGACGTCGTGTTGGGGCTCCCCCGCGACGCGCGCGCACTCGTCGGTGAGGGTCTCCAGGAGCGTCAGCGGGTCCGGCAGCGGATGCTCGGGGCCGCGCACCCAGTCGACGCTCAGCTCGGCGGGCAGCCGCGCGGGCGGCACCAGAACGTACGAACCCCGGCAGTGCCAGCGCAGGCCGGGGTGTTCGTCCATCGTCTCGGGGTGGCAGTCCAGCTCGCAGGGCCACCATTCGTCCTCGTCCTCGGGGGTGCCGCGCGTCGCCGTGTAGAAGAGCATCCGGCCCTGCCCGTCACTGGCGCCGGACTCGGCCACGGGGCCGACCTCGATCCCGGCGTCGAGGAGCCGCTCCAGGGCGGCGCGGCCCGCTTCGAGGGGGACGTCCAGGACGTCGTGGACCATGCCGGTCGCGGTGATGAAGTTGGCCTGCGGCTGGTGCCGGGCCCAGCGCTCGATCTGCGAGCGGTCGGTCGTGGACTGCGTCTGCCAGGCGAAGGAGACGGGGTGCCGGGCCGGGGTGGGACAGCCGATGCGGTCGCAGGAACATCGGTAGCCGCTGGGGTGGGCGGCCGGGGCGAGGGGCAGTCCCGCGGCCGCGGCGGCGAGCAGCAGGCGCTCGCGTCCGCCCGCGCCGTCCGCCTGGTCCGTGGCGTTCTTCGGACGGCGACCGCGGCCGAGCCACTGGGAAAACCTGCTCTGTCCGCCGGTGCGGCGGCCGAACTCCGCGCCCATCTATCCCCTCATCTCGCTCTGGTCACCTCACTGTGATGCCTCACCGTGATGCCCGTCAGCATGACCTATGGTCCCACCATCCTGCTCTCCGGGGGGCCAGAGCCCACATCCGGGGTACGGGGGCGGATGCCAGCCGCTGGGTGACTTAGCGCGTCATTGCGTACTAAGAAGGGATTTACCCCCCTACCGTGGACGCCATGGTCACTCGGACGGTGCTCACCGGTCTCATGACTCTGGCCCTCGCCGGGCCCTCGGGTTTCCTCACCCCCCTGGAGTGGGGCGGCGGCCCCCTCACCGTGGACGCGCTCCCCCGCGTCGTCTACACCGCCCATCGCGGCGGCGCCCTCGAAGTGCCGGAGAACAGCATGTCCGGCCTGGCGGCGGCGTACGAGCGCGGTACGGCCCAGGTCCTCGACTTCGATACGCGGATACTGCGTGACGGCACCCTCGTGGTCATGCACGACGAGATGCTGGACCGCACCACCTACCAGTCCGGCTCGGTGCACCGGCTCGACCGGCGCGACTGGCAGGACGTGCGCCTCCGCCCCGGGACGGAGCTGCCGGGCCGCTGGCGCCCGGAGCGGCCGCCGACGGTGGCGGAGGTCCTGGACCGCTTCGGCGGGCGGATCATGCTGATGCTGGAGGCGAAGGACCCGCGCAGCCTGCGGGCGCTCGGCGCGGCCATCAAGTCCCGGGGCCTCGCCCGCTCGGTCTTCGTGAACTCCAACAAGCCCGCGGTGGCCCACCGCGCGCACCGCATGGGCCTGCTGGCGCAGCTGTGGCGCTCCAAGAAGCAGATGCGCACCGACCAGCCCGAGCAGTGGGCGTCCTTCGTCGACCTTCTGGACGTCGACTACAAGGCGCGCGACCAGGACCTGATCCGCGCGGTCGAATCCGGCATCCCGCGGGTGTGGGCGCACACGGTGACCACCCCGAAGCAGCGCGACCGGGCGCTGCGGCTCGGCTGCAACGGCATCATCACGGACGCCCCGGGGCGGCTCGCACGCACCCCTGCGAAGCGGCTCAAGTCCCCCGAGCGGGACGCCGGTTGGCCGCTGAACGAGGACCCTTTCCGGGAGAGTCCTAGCGCGGCGTGATGCCGTGGAGCGCGTACTCGACGAGCCGGTCGGCGTACTCGTGCGTGAGCGGGCCCGTTCGCTGCAGCCAGCGCTGCGCGACCGGGCCCGTCCACAGTTCCAGGGCGATGCGGGGGTCGACGTCGGGGGCGACCTGACCCGCTTCCTGGGCCGCGCGCAGGCGCTTCACATAGAGCTGGAGCGCGGGCTCCAGGAGCCGCTCCACGAACTCGGCGCCGAGCTGCGGATTGAGCATGCCCTCGGCGGCGAGGGCGCGGTAGGGGGCGTCGTACTTCGGGTTCACGAGCTCGTCGACGGTGGCCCGCAGCACGAACTTGAGGTCGGCCTCCAGATCCCCGGTGTCCGGGATCTCATACGGGGTGTCGGCGCCCTCGCCGTCCTTGTTGGCCTCCGCGTGGGCCTGGCCGCCGAGGTCGAGGAAGGCGTCGAGGAGGACGTCGCCCTTCGAGGGCCACCAGCGGTACACGGTCTGCTTGCCGACGCCCGCGCGCGAGGCGATGGCCTCGATCGTCATCTTGCTGAAGCCGACCTCGCCGACGAGGGCGAGGGCGGCGTCGTAGATCGCGCGGCGCGAACGCTCGCTACGGCGCGTGGAGTCAGGGGCGGTCTTCTGGGCCATGCCGTCGAAGGTAGCACTCGACGAGGCGAGACGTACCGTCTCTTTTGGCATTGACAAGACGCTCCGTCTCGTCCAGGGTGGAGGTCTAGCGAGACGAAACGTCTCGCTACTTCGAAGGCCGGCTTTCGAGTCATCTTTCGAAGGTCGTCTACGGAAAACGGAGGCCGGACATGACCCGAGGCGGATCCGGAAACATGCTGGGCGTCGGCGGCACCCGCAGCAAGCTGTCGCGCAGGGCACTGCGCGGCGGAGGGGGCGCGGGGCGCGTGGGCGGCGGGCTCAGCCCGCAGGCACAGAAGCGAGAGCTGCTGCGCAGATTGCAGGAGGGCCGCTCGGCCGACGGACGGTCGTGAGCGGATGGCGCGGGTGGTGTCCGAACCACCCGTTCAGTTCACTGCGAGAGGGCTCCTCAGACCGCACCATGGGCAGCAACTGCCCCTGCGGTATGTGAGGAGCCCTCCTTGCTGCGAACTGCCCGGCGCGCCACACCCCGGCGCTATCTGATGTGCTCACCGGCACACTTCAAGGTCACGTACTCCATCAACCCCTGGATGGACCCCGCCAAACCCGTGGACGTCCCCCTCGCGGTCGCCCAGTGGGAAGACCTGCGCGACCGCTACCGCTCGCTCGGCCACACCGTCGAGGAGCTCACCCCTCGGACCGGACTGCCGGACATGGTCTTCGCGGCCAACGGCGCCACCGTCATCGGCGGCCGCGTGCTCGGCGCGCGCTTCGCCCACGCCGAGCGGGAGTTGGAGGCCGCGGCCCACCTGGAGTGGTTCCGCGCGCACGGCTACACCGACATGCACGAGCCGGACCACATCAACGAGGGAGAGGGCGACTTCGCCGTCACCTCCTCCTACGTCCTGGCCGGGCGCGGCTTCCGGGCCAGTCCCCTCTCACACGGCGAGGCACAGGAGTTCTTCGGCCGCCCGGTCATCGGGCTCGACCTGGTCGACCCCCGCTACTACCACCTCGATACGGCGCTCGCGGTCCTCGACGACGCGACGGACGAGGTCATGTACCACCCGCCCGCGTTCTCGCCCGGGAGCCGCGCCGTCCTGGAGCGGCTCTTCCCCGACGCACTGATCGCCGAGGAGCCGGACGCCGCGGCCCTCGGCCTCAACGCGGTCTCGGACGGCCTGCACGTGCTGCTTCCGCAGGCCGCCCTCGGCCTCTTCGAGCCGCTCAGGGAGCGCGGCTACGAACCCGTCGGGATGGATCTGAGCGAGCTGCTCAAGGGCGGCGGCAGCGTGAAATGCTGCACGCAGGAGCTGCGTCCGTAGCCGTCACGAAGGGTCACCCGGGAGCTTTCCCGGGCAGAGCCGGCGCGGCTGGTCGTCGCCCTTCAGGCGGGCGTCGACACAGCCGCCCGGCAGCCCCTTGTACGTCTTCTTGCCGAAGTTGGCGGTGACGGTGAGCGTGCCCTTCCCGAAGACGGTGCGCTGGACCAGGCGGTCCGGGGTCAGGTTCCGGAACGAGGTGAGCTCCTCCGCTCCGGCTGCCTTGTGGAGCGGCTCGAAGTACCGCTGCAGAGCGGCGAGTTCGCGCCCGTGCTCCTTCAACGACGGCCCGTCAAGGACATAGTTGAGGGGCGTGTTGTAGAGCATCGCGAGGAGGGCGCGGGTGGTCTTCTGCCGGGGCAGCTTCTCGTACGACAGCTCCCAGCGCTCCGTATTGACCAGGGAGCCGTGCAGCGTGGTCTCGTACAGGGGGACGCGGTAGCGCGGGTCGTACATGGCCTTGGCGACGTCGGCCGGCAGCTCGGCGGGCTTGAAGAACACCTTCGGGGCGTTCTCCGGGTAGTAGCCGCCCCACTTCTCGCGGTCCTTCTGCACCGCCCAGTAGCCGTCCGCGGCCGGGGTCGCCGCGCCGTGGTCGAAGGCGAGGGCCCGGTTGGCCCAGGGCTGGGCGGACTCCGAGCCGAGGACGGGACCGTGACCTCCCTGGCTCCCCTGGCCGCCCTTACTTCCCTTACTTCCCTGGCCGGTGATGCGGTGCATCCGTGCGAGACGGTTCTCGCGGTCCTCGGCCTTGGTCATCGGGTGGCCCTTGGCGTGGTCGCGGAAGAGCTCGCCGGTGGCGTCGACGTCGAGGAAGTAGCTGTTGGAGCCGTTCGCGAGCATGGCACCGGTGCGGTCACGCAGATAGTGGTGCCGGGACTCGGCCCGCTCGAACGCCTCGGAGCTCAGGTAGCAGCCCCGGCCGCCGAACCCGGTCTCCGGCTTCCCGTCCGCGCGGCGCACGCAGAAGTCCGGGTAGACGGTGCCGGGCCAGGTGGAGACCGGCGAGTCGGAGGTCTTCGGGTCCTGGCCGTTGTCGAAGGAGTCGTACGGGCCCACGAGATATCCGGCCTTCTTGGCCTCCCGCACGGCCGCCGCGTCCATGGGGTGCTCGTCGGCGTCGTAGCCGAGCCACATGCGGTCCACGCCGAGGGCACGCAGCTTCTTGACGCCCGCTGCGGTGCGGGCGTCGCCCCAGGTGTAGGCGTGGAAGGCCCCGAGGAGCTTACGGGTCTCCGGGTTCTCCTTCATCTTCCGCTTCAGGGAGCCGAGTTGGCCGCGCTCGGCGAGGTAGGAGCGGTAGTCGGCGGCGGGGGCGACGGGGTTGCCGTCGGTGAGGGCGAGGGTGACGGTGTAGGTGCGGGTGCCGTCGCCGCCGTCGAAGGTGTGGCGGGCGGTGGTGCGGAGGCGGTCGTGGGGGTCCTGGGCGAACTTGAGGGTGGTGCCGAGGTCGGTGGGGGTGAGGTAGCTGACGCCGCGGTCGTGGCCGAGGGAGTAGCCCCAGAGGGGGAGGGTGAGGTCGGCGCCCATGTCGACGGTCGCACCGCTCAGTTGGCCCTTCTTTTCGCCCTCTTTTCCGCCCTTTCCGCTCCAGAAGGCGTCCTTCACCGGGATGTCGAGCCCCTCCCCGCGCGGGAGTTGGAGGCTCGCGGAGTCGTTGCCCGCCTCGGTGACCGGCCAGTCGAGCGTGGTGTCGCGGTGCGACGTGACCGAGAGGGAGAGGCGGCCGTGGTCGGTGCGGGCCGTGACGTCGAGGCCGCGGTCGGGGTAACTCCACTTCTTCGCCCGGCCGTTGTCGGTCGACCTGACGGGGCCCGGCTTGCCGAGGTGGGTGGGCGAGGGGGCGGAGAGGGGGAGTTCGCGGCCGGCGCGGGTGCGGGCGGTGACGGCGAGGGTCGCGGTGTCGACGGTGGCCCGGCCCCCGTCGACGTTCAACTCCACGCGGTTGCCGTGGGGTTGTTCCGCTCCTGCCGTGAAGGCGTAGGTGGTGGCTCCGGCGGCTACGACGGCGAGCGCGATGCTCAGGGTGAGGAACCTGGTCTCCGAGCGTTTGCGGGCGTGGCTCGGGGACTGGGGGTTGGTGGTTGGCATGAGGATGTGGATAGTCGGTGGGGCTAAGAGACTTTTAAGATTCCCCGATCCCGCCCCTTCCCGAATCGCCGCTCCGCGGCCCTGGGGCACCCTGTATCGCCTGAACGGCTCGTCCTCAATCGCCGGACGGGCTGCTCAGTTCCCGGCCGGAGGCCATGCGTCGCCCCAGTCCGCGTCTCTCGCCGCCTTGTACAGGGCCCCGTGCCGCTTCGTGACCGTCTCTCGGGCAAGGCCCGGCTCGGGGGACCCGCACAGGTCCAGGAGCACCTGGCCCTTGCGGATCTGGGGGCGGCGCACCACGCGGGCGGCCGCCGGGGAGCAGTCGAAGCGCGTGGCGGCGACATAGCTGAACTTCTCGTCCTCGTACGCCAGGGAGCCGCCCTTCACCTGGCGGTGCAGGGACGAGCGGCTGACCCGGGCCGAGAAGTGGCACCAGTCCGTGCCGGGGACGATCGGGCAGGGCGCGCCGTGCGGGCAGGGGGCCGCGATGTGGAAGCCCGCCGCGAGCAGGCGGGTCCGGGCCTCGATGATGCGCGTGTAGCCGTCGGGGGTGCCCGGTTCGACGATGACGACGGCCTGTCCGGCGCGGGCGGCCGCGTCCACGACGGCGTGACGGTCGCCCTCGGTGAGCTCGTTCAGGACGTACGAGACCGTCACCAGGTCGGCGGGGTCGAGGGCGAGGGCCGAGCCGATGCGGGCGCGGCGCCAGTCGGTCTCCGTCAACTGGGGCAGGGCGGCGGCCAGTTGGCGGCCGAGGGTGAGTGCGGGGTCGGCCCAGTCCAGGACCGTGACCGGGCGCTTGCCGTCCCACGTCGCGCTCGCCGCCCAGACCGCCGCTCCGGTGCCGCCGCCCACGTCCACGTGGCTTGCGGGGGCCCAGTCGGCGGGTGCCGCGTCGGCGAGGGCGGTGAGGGCCGACCGTACGGCTTCGAAGGTGGCGGGCATGCGGTACGCCGCGTAGGCCGCGACGTCGGCGCGGTCGCGCAGGACCGGGGCGTCGGTGGGGGTGCGTCCCCGGTAGTTCGCGATCAGCCGGTCCACGGCCTGGGCCGCCTGCCGGGGCGGAAGGTCGGCGAGCAGCCCCGCCAGGGCCGTGCGCAGGGTCTCAGCTGGGGAAACGACGTCACTCACCCGGTGATTCTAGGCGTCTGGCGGGGGTGGGTGCCGCGGCCGCCCGGGCCAGCCTGGTGGCCGCCCTGGCCCGTGGTCCGTTGTCCGGCGGGCGCCGCCTCGGGTGCACCGTGTTGGCGAGGAGCACCAGGAACGTGTCGGTGGCCCGGTCCAGGACCAGGGACGTGCCGGTGAACCCGGTGTGGCCCGCCGCGCCGCGCCCCGCGAGCTCGCCCATGAACCACTCCTGGTCGACGCCGAAGCCGAGGCCGGGCGCCGCCAGCATCAGCTCCACGTGGTCGGCGCCGAGGATGCGGGCCCGCCCGTAGGAGCCGCCGCAGAGCAGGGTGCGGCAGAACACGGCGAGGTCGCGGGCGGTGGAGAAGAGACCGGCGTGGCCGGCGACGCCGCCGAGCGCCCAGGCGTTCTCGTCGTGCACCTCGCCGCGCAGCGGCCCCCGGTCGGCCTTGGCCCACGGGGTGCGCTGGTCCTCGGTGGCGGCGGCGTCGGGACGGCGGCCGAAGGCAGTGGCGGTCATGCCGAGGGGGCGGGTGATGCCGTCGCGGACGAGGACGTCGAGGGTGCGGCCGGTGATCCGCTCCAGGACCTGCTGGAGCAGCAGCAGGTTCAGGTCGGAGTAGACGTAGGTGCCGCCCGGCTCGGTGAGCGGGGCCTCGGCGCGCAGGGCGGCGGTGCGGGCGGGGGCGTCCGGGCAGGCGTACAGGGGGAGTTCGGGGCGCAGCCCGGAGGTGTGGGTGAGGAGGTGGCGGACCGTGATGCCGTGCCGGGCGGCGGCGGTGAGCTCGGGGACGTAGGCCGCGGCGCACGCGTCCAGGCGCAGCGCGCCGCGCTCCAGCTGCTGGACGGCGGCGACCGTCGTGAACAGTTTGGTGAGCGAGGCGAGGTCGAAGGGCGTGCCGGTGCGCATCGGGGTGCGCAGTCCCGGCGGCAGCTCGACGCCGCTGTCGGTCTCCTCGTCGTACGCGGTGTAGCGCACCGCCCAGCCCGCCGCCTCCTCGACGGCGATGACCGGGCCGCGGCCGGCGAGCACCACGGCGCCCGCGCACCAGGGGCGCGGGCCGTGGGTCAGCGCGCGGACCTCGCGTACGAGCTGACGCATCTCCTCCGGGTCGAGACCCGCGCGCTCCGGGGTGCCGGGCCGCAGGGAACGGGGTGCTGCGCTCAGTGCTCCGCCTCCTCGCGGGACGTGTGCTGCCAGGGGCGGCACAGTCCCACGAAGCAGGCGATGGCCGCCAGTGCGCAGGCCAACTGGACGACGGCCATCGGCACGGCGGTGTCCTCGCCCGCGATGCCGACGAGCGGCGAAGCGACCGCGCCGACGAGGAAGGAGGTGGTGCCGAGCAGCGCCGACGCGGAGCCGGCGGCGTGCGGGGTGCGGGTCAGGGCGAGGGACTGGGTGTTGGGCATCGCGAGCCCCATGGAGGACATCAGCACGAAGAGCCCGGCCGCGATCGGGAAGAGCCCGATGTCGTCGCCGAACACCCCGCTCGCCATGAGCAGCAGCGCGACGGAGGCGAGGGCGATGAGGGCGAGCCCGAGCCCGAGCACCTTGTCGAGGCTGACCCGGCCGACAAGGACCTTCCCGTTGATCTGCCCGGCGACGATCAGTCCGACGGAGTTGATCCCGAAGAGCAGGCTGAAGGTCTGCGGCGAGGCCCCGTAGATCTCCTGGATGACGAACGGGGAGGCCGAGATGTACGCGAACAGGGCGGCGAAGGCGAAGCCGCCCGCGATCATGTAGCCGCTGAAGACGCGGTCCTTGAGGAGTCCGCCCATGGTGCGCAGGGCGGCGCCGGTGCCGCCGCTGTGCCGCCGCTCCGGGGGCAGCGTCTCGGGCAGGGCCCGCCACACCAGCAGCGTGAGCGCGATGCCGACGCCGGTGAGCACGACGAAGACGCCGCGCCAGTCGGTGACGCGCAGCACCTGCCCGCCGATGAGCGGCGCGACGACGGGCGCGACACCGGAGATCAGCATCAGCGTGGAGAAGAACCGCGCCATCTCCACCCCGTCGTAGAGGTCGCGGACGACGGCGCGCGCGATCACGATCCCGGCGGCTCCGGCCAGGCCCTGGAGGAGGCGGAAGGCGATGAGGAGCTCGGCGTTCGGGGCGAGGGCGCAGATGGCGGTGGCGACGATGTAGACGAGCAGCCCCCCGAGGAGGGGCCTGCGCCTCCCCCACTTGTCGCTCATCGGACCGACCACGAGCTGGCCGAGGGCCATGCCGAGGAGGCAGGCGGTGAGGGTGAGCTGGATGGTGGCGGCGGGGGCGTGCAGTGAGTCGGTGACCTCCGGGAGCGCGGGGAGGTACATGTCCATGGAGAGGGGCGGGGTGGCGGTCAGGCCGCCGAGGACGAGGGTGACGAGGGCGCCGGTCGCCACGCGGCGGGCGGCGACGGGGTTCTTGGCCCCCGTCGCCCTCGCTATCGCCGTCTCTGGTGCACTCTCCGGCATCGTGCGCCCCTCCCTCATGGTTCTGCTTGGTTGGCTCGACCATCCATGGTCGCAGCTGAGGAGGGGTGCTCTTTCCCCGATCCCGCCCTTTCCCGAACCAGCCGACTCCGTCGGCCCTGGGGCACCCCTTGTCGCCGCTGACGCGGCTCGTCCTCGATCGCCGGACGGGCTGTCCCCAGGCCCGCGGGAGCGGGATTTCGGGAAGGGGCGGGGTTGGGGAAAAGACCGCCGGAGGCTACGCGGGGTGCAGCCGGGGGTTGCCCGCCTCCGTCACGAACGACGCCGCCGTCGCGATCGGCGCCCCCGGCGAGGTCACCGCGCTCACCGTCTTGAAGTCGGCCCGCGCCGACTCCCGCCCGAACCCGACCGTCACATAGCCCCGCCGCCCGTTGTAGAACTTCAGATGCGGGTTGGCCTTCATGTACGTGTCCCAGTTCGCGGGCTTGTCCGCCCCGTCCTTCCCGCTCGCGATCGACGTCGCGACGATCTCCGTGCCGACCACCTTCGACGACGGATCGGCGAAGTCCGCCTTCACGTCGAAGGCGTACCCGACGTGCACGTCCCCGGTGAGGACCATCAGGTTCTCCACGTCCGCCGCCCGCGCGCCCGCAAGCACCCGCTGCCGCGACGCCACGTACCCGTCCCAGGCGTCCATCGACACCTTCGCCACCGGGTTCAGGTCCAGCTTCCGCTCGGAGAAGGTGACTTGCTGGGGGACGACGTTCCACAGGGCGTGCGAGCGGCGCCAGCCGTCGATGAGCCAGCGCTCCTGCGTGGCCCCGGTGATGGTCCGCGCCGGGTCGAGGGACTCGGGCCCGGGTATGTGCGCCCCGTCCCCGTACGCCTGGTCCGAGCGGTACTGGCGGGTGTCGAGGATGTCGAACTGCGCGAGGCGGCCCCAGACGAGACGCCGGTAGAGCTGCGCGTCGGGGCCCGAGGGGAGCTGGGCGCGGCGCAGCGGCTGGTTCTCCCAGTACGCGCGGTACGCGGAGGCGCGGCGCAGCAGGAACTCGGCGGGCGGGTCGTCGTTCTCGCTGGTCTCGTCCGCGTAGTTGTTCTCGGTCTCGTGGTCGTCCCAGGTGACGGCGAAGGGGTGCGCGGCGTGCGCGGCCCGCAGGTCCGGGTCGGACTTGTAGAGGGCGTAGCGCAGGCGGTAGTCCGCCAGCGTCAGGGTCTCCTTGTTGAAGTGCGCGGGCAGCGTGCGGTCCGTGTAGTTGCGGGCGCCGCCGACCGCGTTCACCGCGTACTCGTAGAGGTAGTCGCCGAGGTGGAAGACCACGTCGACGTCGTCCTGCGCCAGGTGCTTGTACGCGGTGAAGTAGCCGTCGTGGTACGCCTGGCAGGAGACCGCGGCGAGGGTCAGACCGGCGGGGCGGGACCCGGCGGCGGGCGCGGTGCGGGTGCGGCCCGTCTCGCTCACCCACTTCCCGACGCGGAAGCGGAAGTAGTAGACGCGCCCGGCCTCCAGGTGGTCCACCTCGACGTGCACGGCGTGGTTGAACTCGGGGTGCGCGGTGACGGTCCCTCTGCGGGCCATGCGGCGGAAGCGGGCGTCGTGGGCCAGCTCCCAGTCGACGGTGACGCGCTGCTGCGGCAGCCCGCTGCCCGGCTCGTACGGGTACGGGGCGAGGCGGGTCCACAGGATGACGGAGCCGGGCAGCGGGTCGCCGGACGCGACGCCCAGCGTGAACGGGTCGGCCTTGATGCCCCGCGCGTCCAGCTCGGCGGCGGCCGCGACGCCCGCGGTGGGCAGATTGGTGGCGAAGGCGAGCGCGGCGGCGGCCGCGGTGCCGGTGAGGAACCCGCGGCGGCCCAAGTGGCGCGCGGCGGCGCGGAGTTCGGGTGCGTGCTGTGCTGCGGGCTGACCTGCGTACGTCATGTGCCCCTCCCCTGACGATTGGTGTCAGGGGCAAGTACAGGAGGGCACGGGGTCCTGGGGACGACGGAATTCTGTCACGTACACAACAGCCGGATGGCGGATGGGTGATGCCCGCGGTGTCCAGCCTCCCGTACGCTGCGGGGCCATGAACGCTGAGCGAACTGAGCGAACCGGGCACCCGACCGGAGCCGACGACGGGGCCGCGGGCGCACCCCCGAGGACCGCCGTGGTGACCGGGGCGGGCTCCGGCATCGGCCGCTCCGTCGCCGTCGAACTCCTCCGCTCCGGCTGGTCGGTGGCGCTCGCCGGGCGGCGGGCCGAGACGCTGGAGGAGACGGCGGGCCTCGTGCCGGACGCCGTCGAGAGCGGGCGGGCGCTGTGCGTGCGCACGGACGTGGCGCGGCCGGACGACGTCGAGGGGCTCTTCGCCGCCGTACGCGACGAGTTCGGCCGGCTCGATCTGCTCTTCAACAACGCCGGTACGTTCGGGCCCGGCGGCGTCCCGGTCGAGGAGCTCCCCTACGACGCGTGGCGGCACGTCGTGGACACGAACCTGAACGGCGCGTTCCTGTGCGCGCAGGCCGCGTTCCGGCAGATGAAGGAGCAGGAGCCGCAGGGCGGCCGGATCATCAACAACGGATCGATCTCGGCGCACGTGCCGCGCCCGCACTCGGTCGCCTACACGGCGACGAAGCACGCCCTGACGGGGCTCACCAAGTCCCTGTCCCTGGACGGCCGTCCGTACCGGATCGCCGTCGGCCAGATCGACATCGGCAACGCGGCGACGGACATGACGGAGCGCATGCAGTCCGGAATCCTGCAGGCCAACGGGGAGTTGGCGGTGGAGCCGGTGATGGACGTGGCGGACGTGGCGCGCACGGTGCGGCACATGGCGGAGCTGCCGCTGGGGGCGAACGTGCAGTTCGCGACGGTGCTGGCCACGGCCATGCCGTACGTGGGGAGGGGCTAGCCCTCGTTACGGGGCCGGCCCTCGATACGGGGGCCGCCCCGCCGGGTCACGCCTGGCCGGTCTCGAAGCGGGAGATCTTGTCTCCCTCCACCGTGAACCGCCACTTCGTCCGCATCTCGCCCCATGTGTCGTTCCGGTACGTGACGAGCAGCGCGCGGCCGCCGTCCGACTCGTTCTCGACGTCCATGTGACCGTTGCACGAGAAGATCTCGCGCTCGGTCCAGTCGGCGATGTCGCGGTCGGAGCCGTCGTCGGACATCGTGGCGCCCGGGGTGAGGAGGGCGTGGAAGCCCTCCTGGTCGTGGGCGTTGACCGCGGTGACGAAGGCCCGGACCGCCGGGTCGCTCAGCCGGTTTACCTGGATGCTCATGAGCCCACGCTCACACCGGCCGGGCCGGGCCGCCACCGGGCGTACCCCAACAGGTTGGCGGGAATCGCGCCGGCCTCACCCTGGTGCGACCGGCACGACGGGCGCCCGCGTCGCCCTGCGCCGGGAAAACCAGTGCTCCCCACCGCCCGCCCCGGACTACGGTTCGCCTCCATGACCTCCGACACCACTGGCACCACTGGCACCACTGGCACCTCCGACACCTCTGACGCACCCACGTCCACCGACTCCCCGCCCCGTCTCACCCGCCTCGCCTTCCACGGCCCGCTCTCCGAGGCCCGCGCCACGGGGATCGTGGAGCGGCTCACCGGGGGCGGCCGCGCCCCGCGCACCGTGCTCGATGTGGGCTGCGGCTGGGGCGAGTTGATGCTGCGCGTCCTCGCGGCGGCGCCGGACGCGACCGGGGTGGGCGTCGACCTGAACGGCGAGGACCTGGCCCGCGGCCGTGCGGAGGCCGAGCGGCGCGGGCTCGCGGACCGGGTCGCGTTCGTGGAGGAGTCGGGCCTGGACAGCGCGCGCGGCCCCGCCGACGTCGTGCTGTGCCTGGGCGCGAGCCACGCCCTGAGCGAGGCCGAGCCGCCGCTGCACTCCGCCGCCGCCCTGCGCGCCCTGCGCCGTCTGGTCTCCCCCGGCGGCCGGGTCGTCCTCGGCGAGGGCTTCTGGCAGCGCACCCCGGCCCCGGACGAGCTCGCCCACATGTGGCCGGACGCCCACGCGGGCCAGCACATCTTCCTCGGGGACCTGGTGGACGAGGCCGTCGCGGCGGGATTCAGGCCGCTGTGGGTGGAGACGGCGAGCGGCGCGGAGTGGGAGGAGTTCGAGTCCGGCTACCGCGCCGACGCGGAGGAGTGGCTCGCCGCGCACCCGGACCATCCGCTGGCCGCCGAGACCCGCGCGCGGGTGGACACGCAGCGCTCGAGCTGGCTGCGCGGGTACCGGGACGTGCTCGGCATCGCGTATCTCACGCTGGTCCCGGTGGGCTGAGCCCCACTGCGGACGGCGCCGCCCACGGGTGGTGGACGGCGCCGCCTCACAACTGCCGTGCGCTTCCAGGAAATTGACGGGCCGGCCCCAGCGCTACGGGGCCGGTCCCAGAACCAGGGACCGGACTCAGAACTCCGGACTCAGAACTCCGGACTCAGAACTTGAACGGCCCCGGCGCCTGCGCCGACGTCGCGTTGCAGGTCGCCGTCACGCCGAGGACGGTGACGGTCAGCGACTTGCCCTCCAGGCTGTCCCCCGCGGCGACGGTGCCGGTGAGCGGGCCGGTGGAGACGTCGCCGCCGGAGGGAATGGCCGGGTTGGAGTTGCCGGTGAAGTCCGTGGTGCCGGAGCCGTTCTTGGTGAGGGTCAGCGTCGACTTCACGGAGTTCGCGCCGATGTCGATCGGCGCCTTGATCGCGGAGGTGGACACCTCGATGGTCGCGGAGGTGCCGTCCTGGGTGGCCTTCAGGGTCGCGTTGCCCTTGCCGTAGGTGCCGCAGTCGAAGTCGATGGTCGCGGTCTGGGGGTCGACCGCCTGCGCGGCCGGTGCCAGGACCAGCGCGCCGAGGCTCAGGGCGCCGACGCCCAGAGCCGAACATATGAGCCTTCGGCCGTGCGTGCCATGTCTCATGAGGGGCCTGCCTTCGGTGGGGAGGGATCCCGTCCGTCGGTGGGGGGTGATCCCGTCCTTGGGTGGGGGGGGTGATCCCGTCGAGCGCTAGCGCCGCCTGCATCCCGTCCCTGACGGCCTGTCAGCGACCGGGATCGCGCTCATTGAGGCACAGGTGGCGCAAGGGAGCAAGGCAGACCCCTCCCCTTATTGACATGTCACGACCAATTCCGGCCGCACTCACCACGCGCCTCAGGAATCCCCCGCGACCCGCCGGTGCACATCAGCACTCAACTTCTCCAACACCCCGACCAACAGCCCCCGTTCCTCCTCCGACAGGCAGCTCACGAGGGTGGCCTCCCGCCCGAGCACGACATCGACGGACCGCTCGACGAGCGCATGCCCCTCGCCGGTGAGCGACACCATGACGGTCCGCCGCCCCTCCGCGCCGGGCCCCCGCTCCACCAGCCCCTGCCGCTCGGCGCGGGCGACGCGCTGCGAGACGGCCCCGGCCGTCACCAGGGTGCGGCGCGCGATCTCGCGCGTGCTCAGGGCGTACGGGGATCCGGAGCGGCGGATCACGGACAGCAGGTCGAGGGTGGCGGCGTCGATCCCCGCCACGCGCAGGATCCGCGCCCGGTCGTCGGCGAAGAGCTTCGCGAGGCGCCAGATGGGCGTGACGACCTCGATGGACTCGGTCGGCGTGCCGGGCCGTTCGCGCTGCCAGGCGGCGGCGATCTCCCGTACCGGATAAGGGTGTTGGAGATCACCCACCGGGGGCGGGGCGTCATCCTGCATCCTGCGACCCCTCTCTCGATTCTCTCGGCTCTCTCGACGCTCTTGCACTCTCTCGCGCTCTCTCGTGCTCTCTTGACGCGCGCTACGTTTAGACCTAAACATAGCAGCGAGCGGAAGATCACTACCCACCGCACAGGAGGACCCGTGCCCCGCACCGCACTCATCACCGGAGGCACCAGCGGCATCGGCCGCGCCGTCGCCGCCCGCTTCGCCGCCGACGGCGCGCAGGTCGTCGTCACCGGACGCCACGCGGACACCGTCGAGCTCACCGCCAAGGAGCTGTCCGCTTCGGGCGCCCCGTGCCACGGCATCGTCTGCGACGCGACCGACCCGGCGCAGGTCGCGGCGCTGGCCGCCCGTACCGACGTACTGGAATCGGTGGACGTCCTGGTCCACGCGGCAGGCGGCCTCTTCAACGCCCCCGCGACGCAAGCCACTTCCAGCACTCCCGACACTTCACACACCCCCCACGCCCCCTTGGAGCGCCTGCTCGCCGAGTGGCAGGGCAACCTCGCCCAGAACCTGCTCGGCACGGTCCTCACCACGACGGCGCTGCGCGACCGGCTCGCGGCGGGCGCCTCGGTCATCAGCATCGGCTCGATCGGCGCGGAGCGCGGGGGCGGCTCGTACGGGGCGGCGAAGGCGGCCCTCGCCGCGTGGAACGCCACGCTCTCCGCCGAACTCGCCCCGCACGGCGTGACCGCGAACGTCATCGCGTCCGGCTTTGTCGAGGGAACGGCCTTCTTCGGCGGGAAACTGGCCGACGAGCGCCGTGCCGCACTCATCGAGGAGACCCACAACAAGCGCCCCGGCACCCCCGAGGACATCGCCGAGACGACGTATTTCCTCGCCTCCCCCGGCGCCCGCCACATCACCGGACAGACGATCCACGTCAACGGCGGTGCCCACACGACGCGTTAGGCCGTGCCCGCACGCCCCCGCCGTGCTTCGCTTACGCCATGGAACCGCTCGCCACCAGCGTCATAGCCGTGCTCGGCACCCTCCTCGGCTCGGCCCTGACCCATCTGTTCCAGCGCCGCGCCACGCTGCGCACGGAGGAGTTCACCCGCCGCGAACGCCTCCGCCAGGAACGCATCGACGCCTACTCCTCGTACGGGGGCGCGCTCGCCAACTACCGGCGCGGCCAGGTGGATTACTGGTTCGCCCGGCACGGCGGGCGCGTCTCCGAGGAGTCCGAGCTCCACGAGATGCGCCGCGAGGCCCAGCGCCTGCGGGCGGCGGCGATGGAGGCGATGTTCCGCGCGGAGCTGCTCACGGACTCGGCGGCCCTGCACGCCGTGGGCCGCCGGGCCCTGGAGGCGATCGGCCGGATCGCCACGGCCGAGACCCGCGACGAGCTGGCCCGGGAGCGGGAGGTCTCGCGCGCCCTGATCTACGAATTCATCGGGGCGTCACGGGTGCACATTCCCCCGCATGCCGCACGTCCCACAGGGGCGCCGGGTGCGTGATTCCCTCGGGGGCGGAGGGGGCAGACGAGTCGGGCTGTACGCCGGGTTCTGTGCCGCGGGTCCTCGCGGACGTCGCGGCGACGGCCATCCATCTAGGGCCGGCGTTGCCGCCGGCCTCGTGCGGTCTACCCGCGGACTCGGGCGGGCAGCCCTCGGTCGTCCGCGCAGGAGCCGCCGTCTTACGGGCCGCTCCCTCTTGACCTTGCTCCAGGTGGGGTTTACCTAGCCGCCTGAGTCACCTCAGGCGCTGGTGGTCTCTTACACCACCGTTTCACCCTTACCGAGGACCGGAGCCCTCGGCGGTCTGTTTTCTGTGGCACTGTCCCGCGGGTCACCCCGGGTGGCCGTTAGCCACCACCTTGCCCTGTGGAGCCCGGACGTTCCTCGGGAGGAACCCTGGTGAGAGGGGTCCCCACGCGGCCGTCCGCCCGGCTCGTCTGCCGTGCCGACCATCGTACCCGGCGCGTGGTCCTCCCAGGTCCGGAGGCCGCGGTGGCGAGGAAGGAGCCCGCCAGGATCAGGGCGAAGGACGCCAGGACGGTGGTGGTGAGGGGTTCGGAGAGGAATGCCGCTCCCGCTGCCACCGCCACCGCCGGGTTGACGTAGGTGAAGACGACGGCACGCGTCGGGCCCGCCTCGCGGATCAGTTCGAGGAAGACCACGAAGGCCAGGGCCGTGCACAGGACGCCGAGGCCCGCGAGGGAGAGCAGGACGGTCGGGGTGGGGAGAGTTGTGGGCCAGGTGGCGGCGGCCGCCGGGGCGTAGACCAGGGAGGCGAGGAGGAGGCAGGGGGCGATGAGCTGGAGGGTGGGGACGTTCTTGAGGTGGCGGGCGGCGATCAGCGGGGCGATGGCGTAGCCGAGCGCCGTGAGCAGGACCTCGGTGAGGGAGCGGGCGTCGCCGCCGGTCAGGTGCGGGGCGGTGAGGACGGCGACGCCGGACAGGCCGAGCGCGAGCCCCGCGAGGCGGCGGGCGCCGAGCCGTTCCGTGTCGCCGAAGAAGCGGGCGAGGACGGCGCCGATGATCGGGACGGCGGCGATCAGAAGGCCCGCCGTGGAGCTGGAGAGGTGGCGCTCGGCGTCGGTCAGGGTCCACCAGGGGCCCAGGATCTCGATGCACGCGAAGGCCAGCATGGGGCGCCAGTGCGCGCGCACCACACGGGCAAGGCCGCCCTGGCGCAGGGCGAAGGGGAGCAGCAGGGCCGCGCCGAGCGCGCAGCGCGTGAACACCACCATGGAGGGGGACAGTCCGTCCACCGCCACCTTGATCATCAGGTACGGGATGCCCCACAGGACTCCCATGAGGGAGAAGAGGAGCCAGGCGCGTGCAGTCATGGGGGGAGTGTGGGGCGGGGGGTCGGGGGCGGTCTTGAACGTCGTTGCGGATGGCGGGCCATGGGTTTGCGCCCCGTAAGCGGCGGGGGGGGGAGAGAGCGGTGGCGGGGGTCAGCGGCCTGGCGCGCGCACGCTCGTGCGGTACGCGGCCGGGGTCACCCCCACCACCCGGCGGAACCAGCGCGTCAGGTGCGCCTGGTCCGCGAAGCCCACGAGTGCCGCTGCCTCGGCGGGACGGTGCCCGGCCTCCAGGAGCGCGCGGGCGCGCGTCACCCGGTGCTGGGCCAGCCAGGCGTACGGGGGCAGGCCCACCGTGTCGCGGAAGGCGCGCAGGAGCTGGTAGCGGGAGAGGCCGAGGGGCGCGGCGAGTTCGGCGAGGGTGGGCGGGGCGAGGAGTTCGTCGGCCAGGCGGTCACGGACCTCCAGGGCGATGCGGGCGGCGCCGGGGACCGTCTCGCGCAGGGGGCGGGCGGTGCCGTGGCGGCGGGCGAGGGCCGTGAGCAGCCAGGGCAGGCGTGACTCCGCCTCCAGGGCGTCCAGGACATCCGGGGCGGCGCCGTCCGCGCTGAGTTCGCGGTGGGCCAGGCGGAGCGCCGCGGCCAGTTCCGGGTCGTCGATCACGGGGTCGCGGAAGTGCGGGAGGAGGGCGGTGCCCTCGGTGAGGAGGGAGCTGCCGGGATACAGGGCGCGGTACGCGTAGCCCCCGCCGGGACCCGGGCCTCCCGTGTGCACCTCGCCGGGGGCGAGCACCACGATGGAGCCGGGTCCGAGGTGCAGTCTGCCGCCCCGGTAGTCGATGATCTCGGAGCCGCCGACGCAGACGCCGACGGTGAACTCCTCGTGGAAGTGCGGCGCGTAGCGGTGCCGGTCGAAGCGGGCGGTCAGCAGGTCGAGCGACTGGCACGGGCCGAGCGGCGCACGGGTCCACCGGGCCTCCTCACGTCCGCGCTCCCCCGTACCCGCCGCCACTTGCGCCCCCTTCACGTGTGCGCTGAACTCCGTTGCACCGGCCGTTCGACGGCCTCCTCAGGAGTGCAACGCCTCCGTGCCCTTCTTCCATGCCCCCGTGAGGTCCGCGCCCTCCGGAAAGCGTCCGTTGATCTCCAGGATGACCATGCCGTGCGCGAACGCCCAGGCGGCGCGGGCCAGGTCCCCGTCGCCGTCGCACACCCTCAGCAGGGGCGCGGCGGCGCGGTCCTCGAGGCCCGGCGGGAGGGCGTGGCGCGGCAGGGGGCGCTCGGTGCCCAGGCGGTAGAGGTGGGGGTGGGCGAGGGCGTAGTCGCGGTAGGCCGTGGTGAGCGCCGCGAGGGAGCCGGGCGTCGCGGCCTCCGCCGCCTCGCATGCCTCCGCGGACTCGGTGAGCATCAGGGCGATCAGCTCGACCTCGACGGCCGACTTGTCGGGGAAGTGCTTGTAGAGCGAGGGCGCCTTGATGCCGAGGCGGTCGGCCAGGGAGCGCATCGTCAGGGAGCCGGGGCCGGACTCCTCGAGCACGGCCCTGGCGGCCTCGACGATCTCCCGGGCGCGGGGGGTGAGGCGGTCGTCAGCCACGCTGGAAGCCCTCCTTCGTACGCAGTCCATAGCCGAAGGCGCGATCGTACGAGATGTGGGCCAGCCAGCCGCACAGGGCCGCGAACGCGGGGGCCCAGGTGAAGGGCGCGAAGGAGTACGCGACGATCAGGGCCACGGGGATCAGGGCGCGGTGGGCCGTGTTGTAGAAGGGCACCGCCCTGGGGGCGAGTTGGCCATGCGCCATGCGGGGCGCGTCGCGGAGCGCGACCAGGAAGGTCAGGTCGGGGGCGATGAAGAAGAGGAAGGCGAGGCCGCCCGCGAGCCAGCCGTGGTTCACGCCTTCCAGGACGGCGAACGCGGACCAGAAGAGCGCGTTGGCGAGCCATGCGGATCGGCGGAGCACGACGAGGGGGGTGGTCCTGCGGCGGGTGACGACGACTGTTCCAACTGCTGCGGCTGTTCCGACTGTTCCGCTCATGACGGGCTCCTTCGGACGAGGCGGGCTAACTAAGTTAGCTAGAACGGTATGGCTAACTTAGTTAGCCGTCAAGGGGTGCTCGGCTCACGGGATCCGCCGCCCCGGCGGGACGGCGCTTGACCTTGCCGCAGCGTCAACGTTTCTACTGAAGCCATGCGGATCGGAGAGATCGCCCGGGTCGTCGGCGTGACCACGCGGGCCATCAGGCACTATCACCACCTCGGGCTCCTGCCCGAGCCCGAGCGGCGGCCCAACGGATACCGGGACTACGGGGTGCGCGACGCCCTCGCGCTCGCGCGGATCCGGCGGCTCACCGAGCTCGGACTCGGCCTCGACGAGGTGCGGGACGTGCTCGCGGACGACGCCGGGCGCGAACTCGCCGAGGTCCTGGGCGAGTTGGACGAGGACCTGGCCCGGCAGGAGCGGGCGATCCAGGAGCGGCGGGAGCGGCTGCGTGTGCTCCTGGAGGAGGCGCGGGACGGGCGGCTGCCCGCCGACGGGCCCGTGTCGCCGGGGCTCGCCGAACTGCTCGGCGCCTTCGGGTCCACCGACTCCCCCACCGCCGCCAAGGACCGCGAGCATCTGACACTGCTCGACACCGCCGCCGACCCGGAACAGCGCGACCGGCTCTACGCGGCCCTCGCCCCGCTCGCCGAGAACCCTGAACTCACGGCACGGTTCGGGGAGTTGTATCGGCGGCTCGATGAGCTGGCCGACGCCGATTCCCGTGATCCACGGGTCGCGGCGCTCGGGGCCGAGCTCGCCGCGAGCGTGCCGGACGGGCTGCTCGGGGTCATCGGTCAGGAGGAAGGGGTGCGGGAGGGGCTGGAGAGCGGGTTCGGGGAGGCGTTCCTCGCCGACTTCGCGCCCGCGCAGGCCGCCGCCGTACGGATCATGCTGGACGCCCTCGCGGCCCGGCTGCGGGAGCGGCCGTGAAGCGGGGGGTGCGGAGGACCTTGGGCGGCACCATGCGGGTGGTGCTGCGGCTCGCCGTCCATGAGCTGCGCGGGCTGCACAGCCTCGGGCTCTGGGTGGCGCGGCGGCGGCACGGGGTGCGAACGGCCGGTGACGGCGCGCTCGCCGCCCCGTACACCGGGCCGCAGACCGCCATGCTCTTCGGGCTCGCCTTCGCGGCGGTCGTCGAGACGGTGGTTCTGGCCGTGCTCATCCCCTGGCCCGTCGTGCACGCGGCCCTGCTGTTCCTGGACGCCTACACCGTGGTGCAGATCGTCGCGCTGCACGCCGCGTGTGTGACGCGGCCTCATGTGGCGGGCGCCGACGGCTCGTTGAGGGTGCGGTACGGGCAGTTCCTCGATGTGCGGATACCGGCCGGGGGCGTGTGCGACGCGCGTGTGGAGCGCCGCTACCCGGAGGGCGGACATGTGCAGCTGAGCGCCGACGGGGTCCTCGACGTGGTGGTGGGCGGCCAGACGACGGTCACCGTGGAACTCGACCAACCCCTGGAATTCGTACGGACGTTGGGGCGCCGTGGCACCGCCCGCACCGTGCGGCTGCACGCCGACGACCCGGCCGGGCTCGTGGCCGCGCTCAGGCGGGCGCGAACTGGACCTTCGACGTCAGCGGATCAGCCTGCGTGAGCCGGACCCGCAGGCGCTCGCCGAGCGGGAGCTTCGAGGTGCCGCCGGAGATGCGGGCGACCACCGCCGGGTCCTGGACGTGCACGGTGCCGACGGCCGGTTCGTGCTCCTTCACCTCGATGACCGTCGCGTCGAAGATCTCGCCGACCCGGTCCTTGAGCAGCGCCGCCTCCACGATGTCGACGGACTCGCGCTCCACGGTGCCCGCGCGCCGCGAGCCGTCCGCCATCTCCTTGGGGAGCGAGTCGAGGGCGGCGCGCACCCACTCCGGCGGCTCCTCCCCCGCGACCGCCGCGACGCACAGCTCGCTCGCGTACCGGTCGACGAGGCGGCGCAGCGGCGCGGTGCAGTGCGTGTACTCGTCGGCGACGGCGGCGTGCACGGTCTGCTCGGGGATCTTCCCGTCGGTGAAGACGGTGTAGCCCGCGCCGCGCAGCAGCGTCGTGCACTCCTGGAGGAAGGCGGCGTGCCGGGTGTTGGCCGGGTCGAGGGAGCGCACCACCTCCGCGTACGGGACGTGGTGCGGCCAGTCGACGCCGAGGGCCTTCGCGCAGCGGCGCAGCCGGGCGACCGCCCCGCCGGGTGCGACGGGCAGGGTGCGCAGGATGCCGGTGCCGGCCGCGGTCATGAGGTCGGCGGCGGCCATGCCGGTGAGCAGGGAGATCTGCGCGTTCCAGCCGTCGGCGGGCAGTGGAGCGCGGTATTCGAGGCTGTACGAGCCGTCGCCGCTGGCCACGATCTCCTGCTCGGGGACGTTCAGGGAGATGCCGCCACGCTCCACTTCGAGGCGCTCGCGCAGCTCCCCGATGTCCTTGAGGAGCGCGAGGGCTTCGGGGGCGGTGCCCTCGTCGATCTGCCGCTGCACGCCCGCGTAGTCGAGCTTGGCCCGGCTGCGCACGAGGGCGCGGCGCACGTCGGTGGCGACGCGGCGCCCGTCGGCGTCCAGGTCGATGCGCCACAGGACGGCGGGCGCGACCTGGTCGGGGAGGAGGCTGGCGGCGCCCTCGGAGAGGAGGGCCGGGTGGAGGGGGACCTTGCCGTCGGGGAAGTAGAGGGTGAGGACACGGCGGTGGGCCTCGGCGTCGAGGGCGCCGCCGGGTGTCACGAAGGCCGCCACATCGGCGATGGCGTAGTGCACGCGGTAGCCGCCGTCCGCGCGCCGCGCCAGGTGCATCGCCTGGTCCAGGTCGACCGAGGTGGGCGGGTCGATGGTGAAGAGCGGCAGGTCCGTGGCGTCGTGGCCGGGCAGCCGGGGTGCCTTGGCGGCGGCCTCCGCCTCGGCGAGCACGTCCGCGGGGAAGTCGTCGGGGACCTCGAGGCTCGTCCGCAGCTCACGCAGGGCGTCGCGGAGCGGGGCGGTCTCGGCTGCGGCGGTGACGTGGAGGTGGCGGCGGGGCATGAGACCGAGCGTAGGTCGGGGTGGGGCGGGCGGCACGCCGACGGCCCGTCAAGGGGGTCCCCCTGCTCCTCAAGAGCTTGGGGGAGTTTGAGGACGAGGCCGTTCAGGCCGATGAAGGGGGTCCGGGGGCGGTGCAGGGGGTCCGGGGGCGAAGCCCCCGTGAGGGCGCCCCACGTAAGGTGACCAGGGGCCCGCACGCCCACCCACCCCCCGTAGAAGGAGAACCACGTGCTCACGCTGCTGCCGCCCTCCGAAGGCAAGGCCGCCTCCGGCCGCGGCGCCCCGCTCAAGGCGGAGTCGCTCTCGCTGCCGGGGCTCGCCGAGGCGCGGGCGGCGGTCCTGGACGAGCTGGTGGAGCTGTGCGCCGCCGACGAGGAGAAGGCGCGCGAGGTGCTCGGGCTCAGCGAGGGACTGCGCGGCGAGGTCGCGAAGAACACGGAGCTGCGCACGGCGGGCGCGCGGCCCGCCGGGGAGATCTACACGGGTGTGCTCTACGACGCCCTCGACCTGGCCTCCCTCGACGCCGCCGCCAAGCGCCGCGCGGCCCGGTCCCTCCTGGTGTTCTCCGGGCTGTGGGGCGCCGTCGGCGTGGCCGACCGCATCCCCTCGTACCGCTGCTCGATGGGGGTGAAGCTGCCGGGGCTCGGGGCGCTCGGCGCGTACTGGCGGACGCCGATGGCCGCGGTCATGCCCGACGCGGCGGGCGACGGGCTCGTGCTCGACCTGCGCTCCTCGGCGTACGCGGCCGCGTGGAAGCCGAAGGGCGAGGTGGCCGGGCGGACCGCGACGGTGCGAGTGCTGCACGCGCCGACCCGCAAGGTGGTCAGCCACTTCAACAAGGCCACCAAGGGGCGCATCGTCCGGTCCCTGCTGAGCGCGGGCGCCGTGCCGCGCGACCCCGCCGAACTCGTCGACGCGCTGCGGGACTTGGGCTACGAGGTGGAGGTCGAGGCGCCCGCGAAGGCGGGCCGGGCGTGGAGCCTGGACGTCCTGGTGGACGAGATCCACTGAACCCTCTCCACGAATCCCCGCGAAAGGGCGTTGCGTGCTGCGCAACGCCCTTTGCGCATGCTGTGAGCGCCGGGGCAGGATGACGGCATGACTTCCTCCGCGCCTGTGCCCTCCGTGCTCGATCTCGCCCCCGTCGTTCCCGTCGTCGTCGTGGAGGACGTCGCCGACGCCGTGCCGCTGGCGCGGGCGCTGGTCGCGGGCGGGCTGCCCGCGATCGAGGTGACGCTGCGGACGCCGGCCGCGCTCGCCGCGATCCGGGCCATCGCGGACGAGGTACCGGAGGCCGTGGTCGGCGCGGGCACCGTCATCAGCCCGCAGAACGTCGCCGACTCGGTGGCCGCTGGGGCCCGCTTCCTGGTGAGCCCCGGCTGGACGGACACGCTCCTGGACGCGATGAAGGGCTCCCGGGTCCCCTTCCTGCCGGGGGTCTCCACGACGTCGGAGGTCGTGGCGCTCCTGGAGCGCGGGGTGCGCGAGATGAAGTTCTTCCCGGCGGAGGCCGCGGGCGGCGTCCCGTATCTGAAGTCCCTCGGCGGCCCGCTCCCCCAGGCCCGCTTCTGCCCGACGGGCGGCGTGAACCTCGCGTCCGCCCCCTCGTACCTCGCCCTCCCCAACGTCGGCTGCGTGGGCGGCAGTTGGATGCTCCCGAAGGACGCGGTGACGGCGAAGGACTGGGCCCGCGTGGCGGAACTGGCCCGCGAGGCAGCGAACTTGGGGCGCTAGAGTCGCCCCGAGTACCCCTCGGCTCAGCGCAGGTGCGCCGTCTCGTTCAGCAGCCGCACGCTCGCGTTCCCGTCCCCGTAGTACGCCACCACCGACAGCGAAGCCGCCGAGAGCTCCATCCGGAACAGGGACTCCGGCGGCGCCCCGAGCGCGAGCCGGACCAGCGTCTTGATCGGCGTGACGTGCGTGACGAGCAGGGCCGTGCGCCCCGCGTACTCCGCGACGAGCCGTTCGCGCGCCGCAGCGACCCGGCGGGACACCGCCGCGAAGCTCTCGCCGCCGCCTGTGGGCGCGGCCTTCGCCGAGCCGAGCCAGGCGTTCAGGTCGTCCGGGTAGCGCTCCCTGACCTCGCCGAAGGTCAGCCCCTCCCACGCCCCGAAGTCCGTTTCGCGCAGGCCCTCTTCGACCCGTACGTCGAGTCCGAGCCGGGCGGCGACGGCCTGCGCGGTCTCCCGGCAACGGCGCAGCGGCGAGGTCACGACGGCCTGCACGGTGCCCGCCCGTCTCCCACCACCGCCCTCAACCGAGGCGTTCCACGCCGCACCTTCCGCTCGCGCGGCGAGCGCGGCCGCCACCCGCTCGGCCTGCCCGCGGCCGATGTCCGACAGGGCGGGGTCGCTGCCGCCGCTGCCCGAGAACCGCTTCTCGGGCGTGAGCGCGGTCTCGCCGTGGCGGAGGAGCACGAGGGTGGCTGGGGCGCCGAGGTCAGGGGCTGCCCAGCCGACGGACGGGGCGGTCCCGGTACCTGTGCCGGTCCCGGTACCTGTGCCGGTGCCGACGTTCGTGGCAGCGCGGGCGTCGGCGTCGAGCTCAGCCGTCGAAGCCGAGGGAGACCACTGCTCCCCTCGCTTCCCCGCGTCCATCGCCTCGTTCGCGAGCCGGTCCGCGTGCTTGTTCTGCTTGCGCGGGATCCACTCGTACGTGACGTGGTCCGGCGGGAAGACGCGGGCCGCCTCCGCCGCCAGGGGCTTCATGTCCGGGTGCTTGATCTGCCAGCGGCCCGACATCTGCTCGACGACCAGCTTCGAGTCCATCCGGACGTGCACCGTGGCGTCCGGGTCGAGCGCGTGGGCCGCCCGGAGACCGGCCACCAGGCCGCGGTACTCAGCGACGTTGTTCGTCGCGACACCGATGTACTCCGCGGCCTCCACCAGGGTCTCCCCGGAGGCCGCGTCGATCACGACCGAGCCGTAGCCCGCGGGCCCCGGGTTGCCCCGGGAGCCGCCGTCGGCCTCGACGATGAACTCGCCCATGCGCGGGGGTCCTTACAGGCCCGACTCGGACGTGCGCACCAGGATGCGGCGGCAGTTCTCGCAGCGCAGGACCGTGTCCGGGGAGGCCGCCTTCACCTCGTTGACCTCGGTGATGTTGAGCTCCAGGCGGCAGCCCTCGCAGCGGCGCTGGAAGAGCTTGGCCGCACCGACGCCGCCGTGCTGCGCGCGCAGCTTGTCGTAGAGCTTCAGCAGGTCGGCCGGGATCGCGCCGGCCACGACCTCGCGCTCCTTGCCGACCGTGGCCGTCTCGCCGTCGAGCTCCTCGGCGGCGGTGTCCCTGCGGCCCGTCGCGTCGTCGATCTTCGACTGGACCGAGGAGACGCGCTCCGTCAGCTCGGCGACCCGCTCCTGCGCGGACTCGCGGCGCTCCATGACCTCGAGGACCACGTCCTCCAGGTCGCCCTGGCGCTTGGCGAGGGAGGCGATCTCCTTCTGCAGGTTCTCCAGGTCCTTGGGGGACGTGACGGCACCCGAGTCCAGGCGCTGCTGGTCGCGGGCGGCGCGCTGGCGCACCTGGTCCACGTCCTGCTCGGCCTTGGTCTGCTCGCGGGCGCAGTCGCCCTCCTCGGTCTGCGCGGCGACGAGCAGGTCGCGCAGCTGGGTGAGGTCCTTGGTGAGCGACTCGATCTCGGTGTGCTCGGGCAGCGACTTCTTCTTGTGCGCGAGCTGCGTCAGGCGTACGTCGAGGGCCTGGACGTCGAGGAGTCGGATCTGGTCGGCGGGCGCGGCGTTCAGTTGGGGGCTCCAGAGGATGTGTAGGTCGAGGACGCCGCGTGGGCGGTCCAGGGGTCGGTGACCGTCTTCGAGACGTGGACGCGGAGGTCCCAGCCGTGGCGGTCGGAAATCTCGTCGAGCTGGGCGGCGGCCAGCTCGCACCAGGGCCACTCGGTCGCCCAGTGGGCGGCGTCGATGAGGCCGAGCGGTGAGTGCTGGGTGGCTTCGGACACCGGGTGGTGGCGTAGGTCGGCGGTGAGGAACGCGTCGACGCCCGCGGCACGCACCGCGTCGAAGAGGCTGTCGCCGGAGCCGCCGCTCACCGCGACGCGGTGCACGACCGCGTCCGGGTCGCCGGCGACCCGGATGCCCTGCGCGGTGGCGGGCAGCCGCTTCGCGGCGCGCTCGGCGAACTCCCGCAGGGTCTGCGGGTGGTCGAGCTCGCAGATCCGGCCGAGGCCGTTTTCCGGTACGAGGGGTCCGACGACCCGCAGGTCGAGCGCGCCCGCGAGGGCGTCGGAGACTCCGGGGTCGGCGGTGTCGGCGTTGGTGTGCGCGACGTGCAGCGCGATGTCGTGCTTGATCAGGTCGTGGACGACCCGGCCCTTGAAGGTCGTGGCCGCCACGGTCGTCGTGCCGCGCAGATAGAGCGGGTGGTGCGTGACGATCAGGTCGGCGCCCAGGCGGACCGCCTCGTCGGCGATCTCCTGGACCGGGTCGACGGCGAACAGGACCCGGGAGACCCCGGCGTCCGGGTCGCCGCAGACCGTGCCGACCGCGTCCCACTGCTCGGCCCGCTCAGGGGGCCACAGGGCGTCGAGTTCGGCGATGACTTCAGACAGACGGGGCACGCAGGAAAGGTTACCTGCGTGCCCCGCTGCTCTGGCCAGGGATGCCCGCCCCGACTGCCGGGCGGGCAGCTCCCGGCGCTCCCAGCCACCTCCGGCTGCGCCCAGCACCTCCGGCTGCTTCCGGCTACCTCCGGCTACTTCCGGCTACTTCCGGCTGCTCCCGGCTACCTCCGGCTACTTCACGAGGAAGCCGCGCAGGTCGTCCAGGACGGAGTCGGCCGCCGTGACGCCGAGGCCCAGGTACCAGGTCTCGTCCGGGACGTTCTTCGCCCGGCCGTCCTCGACCGCGCCGAGCTTCTTCCACAGCGGGTTCTTCTCGGCCTCGGAGCGGCCGGTCTTCTGGGCGTCGCCGTAGACGCCGGTGAAGATCCAGTCGGCGTCGGCCTCGTCGATCTTCTCCGGGCTGATCTCCGTGGCGAGGTCGTTGACCTGCTGGTTCTTGGGGCGGGGCAGGCCCGCGTCGTCGAGGATCGTGCCGATGAAGGACGCCTTGGCGTAGAGGCGGGTGCGGTCCGGCATGTAGCGGAGCATCGTGACGGTCGGCTTTTTGCCGCCGTCCTGCCGCGCGACGTCCTCGCCGAGCCGCTTCGCCTTCTTCTCGTACGCAGCCAGGTTCTGCTTCGCCTCGGCGGTCTTGTCGAGGGCGGCCGCGTTCAGGAGGTAGTTCTCCTTCCACGTGAAGCCGGGGCGGATGGAGAAGACCGTCGGGGCGATCTTGGAGAGCTGCGGGTAGAGCTTGGCGGCGCGCAGCTCGCTGCCGAGGATCAGGTCGGGCTTGAGGTTCGCGATCGCCTCCAGGTTGAGGGAGTTGATCGTGCCGACGTTCTTCGGGTTCCCGGCCGCCTTCTTCAGGTAGCCGGGGACGCCGTCGTCGCCCTCGGTCGGGGCGTAGCCGACGGGCTTCACTCCGAGCGAGACGGCGTTGTCGAGCTCGCCGACGTCGAGGACCACGACGCGCTTCGGCGCGGACTTGAGCTCGGTCTTGCCGCGGGCGTGCTCGATGGTGCGCGGGAACCGGCCCGGCTCGGCCTTGGTGCCCATCTTCGCGGTCTGGTCGGCGGCCTTGGCGAAGTCCTCGCCGCCTTGCGCCACGGCCTTGCTGCCGCTGCCGTCGCCGGACTTCCCGGAGCCGTCGGAGTCCGCCGCGCCGCAGGCCGCGAGCGACAGGGCCGCGGTCACGGCGAGGGCGACGGCGGCGGTGCCGCGGTGGCTGCGGCTGCGGCTGCGGCTGCTACGGCTGCGTAT
Organism: Streptomyces sp. NPDC059009; assembly: GCF_042740175.1. Classification (NCBI taxonomy): domain Bacteria; kingdom Bacillati; phylum Actinomycetota; class Actinomycetes; order Kitasatosporales; family Streptomycetaceae; genus Streptomyces; species Streptomyces sp. NPDC059009. The sequence goes on from NZ_JBHYJB010000016.1 coordinate 116,350, forward strand.
GGACGACGGGGACATCGGTGCTCCAGGGGTACGGCGGGCGCGCGGGGTCGCGGGGGATCCGCGAGGGATCGCGGGGGTCGCGAGGGTTCGCGAGGGATCCGCGAGAGACACAGGCGACCCACTTACTTAGGTCCGCCTTACTTTAAGCGCCTCGCCCCCGCTCAGCACAACCACCCCTCGTTGCTCAGGCGAACCCGTACATCGCCACCCTTATGCGTGAAGCCGATGGCGGGCGGTGCCACGTGAGTGCGTACGAAAACTAGCTTCGACGCCGGAGGTGGCTCCCACAGATGACAGCGCCGACGACGATCAAGGTGACCCCGGTTTCCCCCGCACCGCCCACGGCACCCCCGGTGTCCCCGGCACCCCCGGTGTCCCCGGCACCGGGCCTCACCCTCACCGCCGACGGGTCGTACGCCGCCCGGCTCACCCGCGCGCAGGGCACGGGCGACGCCTGGTTCCCGGAACGCTGGACCCTGGACTCGCCCGAGCCCTACGCGGTCGCCCTCCCCGGCGGCCAGCCCGAGGAGCCCGGCACGGAGGTGCAGGCCATGGGCGACGGACGGGTGCTCATCCACCGGCGTACGGACGGACGGCACACGTTCACACTGCTGTACCCGACGGGCCGGGCGCCCGAACCCGGAGGGTCGGGGACCGGTTCGGCGACCGGTTCGGCGACCGGTTCGGCGACCGGTGAGGTGCCGCTCGGCGCCGTGGAGTGCCCGGACGGCGAGTCGCTGCGGCTGCTGCCGCCCGCGCCCGGCGGCACCCACGCGTATGCCGTCGCGGCGGGCGAACGGTCGTCCGCCGTCTGGCTCGTGGCGGGCGGCGCCTTCGGGCCCGAGCATGTCGCCGAGGTTCCCGGGCGCTGCTCCGGCGGGGTGTGGCTGGACCGCGCGGGTCGACTGCTCGCCCTGGACCGGGAGTTGGACGGCCGGACGAAGACGGTCGCCGTCGACCTGGAGCGCGGCGGCGAGGTCTCCCCGCTCCTCCAGATCTCGGAGGAGAGCGACGACCGGCTGCTGCTCGCCGACGCGGACAGCGGACTGCTCCTCATCCGCTCCGACGCGCCGGGCCAACCCCGGCTCGGCTGGGGCGTGTTGGGCAGCTCCCTGCCCGTCCGCTTCCCCGACTCCCTGCGCCTGCCGGACCTGACGGCCACTCCGTTCGCGATCCAGCCGGGGCAGATGCTGATGCCGGAGAGCTGCGGAGTGGCGCTTGCGATACGGATGAGCGGGACGGCGGAGGGGACGGAGGGAGCGGGGGCGTGGCTCGGGCTGTGGCGCCCCAGCGAGCGGACAGTGCGTCAACTCGCCTCGCCCGAAGGGTGGTTGAGAGGGTGTGGCTACTGGTCGCGGGAGGGGGTGCTGCACCTTCCGTACGCCACGGAGGGGGCGCCCTGCGGGGTGGCGCGGGTGACGGTGCCCGCGCCCGTGGAACCGGCCGTGCGGGTGCGGGCGGTGCCCCCGACGCCGACGGCGCCGCGGCCGGTGCCGTTGGGGCAGGCGCCGCTCGCCGGTCGGGGGGCGGGCGGTTAGACTCGCCCGGCTGTGCCGAAGGATCTTGTTACGGGGTGAGTTTTTGTGATGACGGACACCAGTACAGAGACGGGGACCGAGAGGGACAGGGACGGCGGGGACGGTGAGCGGCAGGACCCGAGGGCGGCCGTCGCCGCGGGGTCCGGGCGGCATCGGGGTGCGTCGGCCTCCCACGACGGGGAGAGCACGCCACGGGGGCGGCATCGCCGTCAGAACGGCTGAAGCCGGTTTTTTCGCTTTCCACAGTCCCACCCCTTCCCGAAACGGCGACTCCGTCGCCCCTGGGGCACCCGATATCGCCCCAAGGGCTCGTCCTCAAACGCCGGACGGGCTGGGTGTGCTCGGCCTCGGCCGGGGGCATCTCAGCCCGTCCGGCGTTTGGTCAGCCCTTCTTCAGGCCGAGCACCTCCGCCGCCGCGAACGTCTCGTTCGCCGGGCGCTCCGCGTAGTGCGGGGTCAGCACCTCGTCCAGTTCCTCGAACGTGAACGTCTCCTTCGCGGAGTCGAACTTCGCGCTCACCTTGGGGCGTTCGACCACCGCCACCATCCCGCCGTGCACCACGAGCAGCTGCCCGTTCACCCCTGCCGCCGCCGGTGAGGCCAAGTACCCGACGAGCGGGGCGACATGTTCGGGAGCCAGCGGGTCAAGCCGGCCCTCGCCCGGCTCCGCGAACCCCGCGAACACGTCCTCCGTCATCCGTGTACGCGCCCGTGGGCAGATCGCGTTGGACGTCACGCCGTACTTGGCGAGGGCCAGCGCCGTGGAGGTGGTGAGGCCGACGATGCCGCCCTTGGCCGCCGCATAGTTCGGCTGGCCCGCCGAGCCCGCCAGGAACGCCTCCGAGGAGGTGTTGACGATCCGGCCGTACACCGGGGCGCCCGCCGCCTTGGAGCGCTCGCGCCAGTGCACGGACGCGAAGTGCACCGTGTTGAAGTGGCCCTTGAGGTGGACGTGGATGACCGAGTCCCACTCGGACTCGCTCATCGAGAAGATCATCCGGTCCCGCAGGATGCCCGCGTTGTTGACGAGGATGTCGAGCTTTCCGTACGTGTCGATCGCCGACTGGACGAGTCCGCGGGCCTGTTCGTGGTCCGCGACGTCTCCGGTGTGGGCGACGGCCTGGCCGCCCGCCGCCCGGATCTCGGCGGCGACCTCCTCTGCGGGGCCCGCCGACGCCTCGCCGGAGCCGTCCCGGCCCGGCTGGCCGAAGTCGTTGACGACGACGCTCGCGCCGAGCCGGGCGAGTTCGAGGGCCTCGGCACGGCCGAGTCCGCGGCCCGCGCCGGTGACGATCGCGGACAGGCCGTCAAGTGGCAGTGACATCAAAGTCCCTTCAACGCTCTACAGGTACGGGTGGTGCAGATCTCCGCGGTTCAGATCTCCGCGGTTCAGATCTCGATGCACGTGCGCAGCGCCACGCCCGTCCGCATCTGGTCGAGGGCCTCGTTGATCTCCGCGAGCGGCACCCGGTGCGTGATGAGGCCCTCCAGGTCGATGCGGCCCGCGCGCCACAGCGCGATCGCCCGCTCGTACGACTCGAGCACGTCTCCCCCGCCGTACATGGACGGCAGGATCTTCTTCTCGTCGAAGAACAGCTCGAACATGTTGACCTGGAAGAAGTCGTCGAGCGCGCCCGCGCCGACGACGCACAGCGTGCCGCCGCGCCGTGTCTTCTCGTATGCCGTGCGGGCCGTGGCGGACTTGCCGACGACCTCGAAGACGTAGTCGAAGCCCTCGCCGCCGGTGATCCGCTGCTTGGCGTCGTCCAGGGCGTCGGGGGCCACCGCCTCCGACGCACCGAAGCGGAGGGCCGCCTCGCGCCGGGACTCGACCGGGTCGACGGCGACGATCTGCGCGGCGCCCTTGAGCCGGGCTCCCTGGATCGCCGAGATGCCGACGCCGCCGCAGCCGATGACGGCGACCGACGAACCCGCCCTGACGTCCGCGGTGTTGATGGCCGCACCGAGGCCCGTCGTGACACCGCAGCCGATCAGGGCCGCGATGTCGAAGGGCACGTCCTCGGGGATCGGCACGGCGCAGCCCGCGTCGACCACGACCTCCTCCGTGAACGTGCCCGTACCGGCGAAGCCGAAGACGTCCCCGCCGGGGCGCTTGAAGTTGGGCGTGCCCGCGTTCATGAACCCGGCCAGGCACAGCTGGGTCTGGCCGCGCTTGCAGGCCGGGCACTGTCCGCACGCGGGCAGCCAGCAGACCAGGACCCGGTCGCCCTGCTTGACGTGGGTGACGCCGTCGCCCACGTCGATGATCTCGCCCGCGCCCTCGTGGCCGGGGATGAAGGGGGCGGGCTGCGGCAGCACCCCGTTCATCGCGGAGACGTCGGAGTGGCACAGTCCGGTGGCCCGGACGCGGATCCTGACCTTGCCGGGGCCGAAGCCCACCGCCTCCACGTCGTCGAGGACTTCGAGCTTGTCCTGGCCTATCTCATGCAGTACGGCTGCGCGCATGACGGTGCGGCTCCTTTCGGCAAGGTCCTGACCGGGTCGTGCCTGGTTGTCCTTACTGGGCTGGCTAGTTGTGCAGGACGAGGGTGTCGGCGAGGACCGGTGCGTCGTCCCGCTCGACGGCCGTGACGCTGACCTGGACGCGGCCCGGCGACTCCCACAGGGCGATGCGCAGGGTCTCGCCGGGGAAGACGATCCCGGCGAAGCGTGTGCTGTAGGAGGTCACACGCGAGACGTCGCCGCCGAGCACGGTGTCCACGACGGCCTTCAGCGTCATCCCGTAGCTGCACAGGCCGTGCAGGATCGGCCGGTCGAAGCCCGCGAGCTTGGCGAACTCGGGGTCGGCGTGCAGCGGGTTCCAGTCCCCGGAGAGCCGGTAGAGCAGCGCCTGGTCCTCGCGGATGGGCCGCTCGATCGTCTTGTCGGGGGCGCCCGTCGGGGCCTCCAGTCGGGTGGAGGGGCCGCGGTCGCCGCCGAAGCCGCCCTCGCCGCGCACGAAGATCTGGGCGTCGCTCGTCCACAACGGGCCCTCGGCGTCCGCCACTTCGGTGCGCAGGACGAGGATCGCCGCCTTGCCCTTGTCGTAGACCGCCGCGACCCGGGAGGTGGTGGTGGCCTTGCCCTTGACGGGGATCGGCCGGTGCAGCTCGATGGTCTGGCCGCCGTGCAGGACGGCGGCCAGGTTGACCTCGACGCCGGGTGCGGAGAGCCCGCCGACGACGCCCATCCCGGCGCCCGCGACGGTGGCGAAGCTGGGCAGGACGTGCAGCTTGGACTCGAGGGTGTAGCGCAGCTCGTCGGGGTCGGTGGCGGGCACGCCCGCGCCGAGGCCCAGGTGGTAGAGCTGGATGTCCTTGTGATCCCAGCTGATCTCGGCGGACCGGGGCTCGGCGGCGACGGCCTTGGCGGCATCGATGGGCATTCGGCATCTGCTCCTTGGCTGAACGAAGACCTCGGCGCGACCGTCCGCACCGTCGGCCGCACCGAGGTCGCTTGCGACCGGCCGAACCGTCCGTTCTAGAACGCGTTCTAGGGCCGGGTGTCCCCATGTATAGCCCAGCACAGGGGAGTTGGGAAGACTGCTGACGTTACGTCAGATCCGGTCTTCTGCCGCCTGAGCGGTGACATTTGTCCTGGCCGAGTCCGGATATCCGCATCTGCCGCGCGGACACCTCCTCTTCGTAGCGTCATAGCCATGACGAAGACAGCAGAGAGCGGGACGGCCGAGGTGGCCGGGGACACCAGGGCGACCGGGGCCACCGGGGTGGCCGTCGCCTTCGCCGGGGCCGTGAAGCACTTCGGGCCCGTGCGCGCCGTGGACGGCGTCGACCTGGAGATTCCGCGCGGCCAGACCGTCGCGCTGCTCGGCCGCAACGGCGCCGGCAAGTCCACCACCATCTCCCTCCTCCTCGGTCTCGACGAGCCGGACCGGGGCAGCGTGCGGCTCTTCGGGCGCACCCCCGGGCAGGCCGTCGGCGCCGGGCTCGTCGGGGCGATGCTCCAGGAGGGCACCCCGGCCCGCCGCGTCACCGTCCGCGAACTCGTCTCCTTCGTCGCCGGGCGCTACCCGCGGCCCATGCCCGTCGACGAGGCGCTGCGGCTCGCGGGCATCGGCGAACTCGCCGGGCGCCGCGTCGACAAGCTGTCCGGTGGCCAGATCCAGCGGGTGCGCTTCGCCGTCGCCCTCGCCGGTGACCCCGCGCTCATCGTGCTCGACGAGCCCACCGCCGCCCTCGACGTCGAGGCCCGGCAGGCGTTCTGGACCTCGATGCGGGCCTACGCCCGGCGCGGCCACACCGTCCTGTTCTCCACGCACTACCTGGAGGAGGCGGACGCCCACGCCGACCGGATCGTGGTCATCGACCAGGGCCGGATCGTCGCCGACGGCAGCGGCGAGGAGCTGCGCAGGGCCGGGGGCGGCAGCCTCGTCTCCTTCGACCTCGCGGGCCGCGGCACCGAAGGTCTCGCCCAACTCCCGGGCGTGGTCGCCCTGGAGGTGCGCGGGGACCGGGCGCGGCTGCGCACCGAGGACTCGGACGCCACCGTCGTCGCGCTGGCCGGGCTCGGCGCAATACGCGGCCTGGAGGTCGCCCCGGCCTCCCTCCAGGACGCGTTCCTCGCCCTGACGAGCCCCGCCGCTCCCTCTGCTCCGTCTGCTTCGTCTGCTCCGCCTGCTGCCTCTGCTTCGTCTGCTCCCTCTGCTTCGTCCCTTTCCGAACCGTCCGGCGCCGATCTGGAGACCGTGTGATGTTCGAGTACATCAAGCTGGAAGTGCGCAGGACCCTGCGGGACATCACCTTCGTCCTCTTCGGCATCGGGATGCCCGTCCTGATGTACCTCCTCTTCACCAACATCGGCGGCGACGACGGCAACAGCGGCGAGTGGAAGACCGTGTCGATGGTCGGCATGGCGGCGTACGGGGCGCTCGGCGCGGCCCTGTCCACCGGGACCGGGGTCGCCGAGGACAAGTCGAACGGCTGGCTGCGGCAGCTGCGGGTCACCCCGATGCGCCCCCGCGACGTGGTGCTCGGCCGGGCGCTGTCCGGCTCCGTCACGGTCCTGCCCACGATCATCGCGGTGCTCCTCTCCGGTGTCCTCGTCAACGGCATCGCGCTCGACGCCTGGCAGTGGGCGGCCGTCGTGCTGCTGCTCTGGCTCGGCTCGCTCCCCTTCACGCTGCTCGGCATCGGCAACGGCTACCGCCTCACCGCACAGACCACCGGCGTGGTGAACGTGGCGTGCAACCTGGGGCTCGCGGTGATCGGCGGACTCTGGTTCCCCACCAGTCAGTTCCCCGACTGGCTGCGCACCCTCGGCAGCTACACCCCCGCCAACCGCTTCGGCGAGCTCGGCTGGTCGGCGGCCGCCGGCAGCGCGCCCGGCCTGGCCACGGTGGCGGTGCTGGCCCTATGGCTGCTGGCCTTCGGTTCGTACGCTGTGATCTCTTACCGCCGGGCCGCGCGGACCGTGTGACGGCACGATGGGCGCGACAGGAGCAGAGATGACGGACAAGGGCACGTCCAAGGCCCCCGGTGCCTGGTCGGAGTACCGGCGCCAGCGGCGGCAGTGGAAGGCCGACTGGACGGAGCGCAAGACCCTCGCCAAGGAACAGGCCGCACGGGCCCGCGCCGAGAAGAAGTGCGAACGCTCGTCCCGCGCCGAGGAGATGGGCCCGGCCAACGGCTTCGCCCTGCTGCCCTGGCTGATGATGGGCATGGGCGCCTTCACGAACCTCGTCTCGGGCGATGCGGCCAACCCCTGGATCGGGGGCCTCGGCCTGCTGGTCTTCAACTCCCTCTACGTCAATGTGGCGTTCCGTGCCTTCCACAAGAAGGCACGGGAAGCGACCTCCACGAAGGTCGTGCTGGCCCTGATGGCGGCCGTCACGTGCGCGCTCGGGATCGGCTACGGCGGCAACTTCCTGATGTTCTTCCCGGTCCTCGGGCTCGCCACGGGCGCGGTGCTGCGCGGCAAGCAGCTCGTTCCCGCCGCCTTCGGCCTCGCCACCACGGCGGGCGTCATCGGCGGCGTGCACGAAGGGTGGGACGCCACCGGATACGCGTACGGCACCTTCATCTCCGTCATGGTGACCGCCGCGATCCTCGCGCTCTCCGAGACGGTCCGCGAACTGCGGGATACCCGCGAGGAGTTGGCCCGCACCGCCGTCGAGAAGGAGCGGCTGCGCTTCTCCCGCGACCTGCACGACCTGCTCGGCCACACGCTGTCGGTGATCGTCGTGAAGGCGGAGGCCACCCGGCGGCTCGCCCCGCGCGACCTGGACGCGGCGCTCGGCCAGGTCTCCGACATCGAGGCCGTCGGGCGGCAGGCGCTCACCGAGATCCGCGAGGCCGTCACCGGCTACCGCGAGGGCAGCCTCGCCACCGAACTCGACCGGGCCCGCGATCTGCTCGGCGCCGCCGGTATCGAGGCGGTCGTCCGCCAGTCGGGGCCGCCGCTCGCCCCGCAGACGGCCGCCCTGCTCGGCTGGGTGGTGCGCGAGAGCGCCACCAATGTCGTACGTCATTCCAAGGCCTCCCACTGTGAGATCGAGGTGGCGGGCACCACCGAACGGACCCGTCTCGTGATCACCGACGACGGGCGCGGCGTAGGCTCGGGCACGCCCGGCAGCGGGCTGAAGGGACTGGCCGAGCGCCTCGCGGCGGCGGGCGGCTCCCTCGAGTCGGGCCCCGCGCCGCGCGGGGGCTTCCGGGTCACCGCCGAGCTGCCGGTCACCGAGGTCACCGCAGCGCCGGTCGACGGGACCGGCCCCGGCCAGGAGGAGCCCGCCCCATGATCAGAGTCCTGCTCGCCGAGGATCAGGGCATGATGCGGGGCGCCCTCGCGCTGCTCCTCGGCCTGGAGGAGGACATCGAGGTCGTCGCGCAGGTCTCGGCGGGCGACGAGATCGTGGACGCGGCGCTCGCGGCGCGACCGGATGTCGCGCTGCTCGACATCGAACTGCCGGGGCGCAGTGGGCTCGACGCGGCGGCCGACCTGCGAAGTGAGTGTCCCGAGTGCCGGGTGCTCATCCTCACGACCTTCGGCCGGCCCGGGTATCTGCGGCGGGCCATGGAGGCCGGTGCGGTGGGGTTCCTCGTCAAGGACGGGCCCGTAGAGGAGCTTGCGGAGGCGATTCGGCAGGTGTTGCGGGGTGAGACCGTCATCGATCCGGCGCTGGCTGCGGCGGCGTTGAGTGCGGGGCCCAGTCCCTTGACGGGGCGGGAAGCCGATGTGTTGAAGGCTTCTGTGGATGGGGCGACCGTCTCCGACATCGCGGGCAAGCTGCATCTGTCGGAGTCGACCGTGCGGAACTATCTCTCGGCGGCCATTGGGAAGACCGGGACGCGGAATCGGATGGAGGCGGTTCGGGAGGCGCGGCAGCGGGGGTGGTTGTAGGGGCGTTTCCCTTCCCCAAGCCCGCCCCTTCCCGAAACGGCGACTCCGTCGCCCCTGGGCTGCCCTCTTCTTGGGGCTTCGCCCCTTGCCCCCGATCGGCCTGAACGGCCTCGTCCTCAAACGCCGGACGGGCTGGGGGGGGAGGGGGAAGGAGGGAAG
>NZ_JBHYJB010000016.1:125415-180764 GCF_042740175.1 Streptomyces sp. NPDC059009
CCTTTTTTTGGGGTCCCCCCCCTTGCCCCCTTTGCGCCTTCCGCGCCTTGTCCCTACCCCGCGGCGGGGGGGGGGGGGGGGGGGGTTTGGGGGTCGGGGGGGTAGGGGGGGGGCGGCGCTGCACACCTCGTCCACGGGCATCGGACGGGCTCAGTCCTCTACGCTCACCACCTTCGACTTGCCCTTCGCGTCGAACACCTTCACCTTCAGCAACTTCCCGTCCGGGCCCGGGTCGTCGTCGTCCTGCACGAACCACCTGTCCGTGGCGCCCTTCGCCCTCGACAGAGGAGGCTCCGCCGTGCCTCCGTCGTACTCGAATGAGACGTCCTTCACCTTGGGACCCACATGCCCGACGGTCAGATGGCGGCCCTCTACCGTGACCCGCGCCGCCTCATATCCCAGGCCGTCGTCTCCCTTCGTCTGCTTCTCCTGGAAGCCGAAGGATGTCGGCTGCCTCTTGCCGTCGACGGTCACCATCACGACGTGCCAGGACCGGCCCTCGGCGGCCGTCGGATCCGTCTCGCGTGCCGTCCAGACGCCCGCCTGGATCATCCGCTTCTTCTGCTCCTTCGCCTCGGCGTCGGTCAGCGGTGCGCCCCAGACCTGGAGCTCCGCCTTGCCCTCCTCCTCCGCGTTCTCGTCGTAGAGGTCCGTGAGGATGGTGAACTGCGGGATGTACACATGCCGCTCCTCCGGCGTCCCGTCCCGCGACGCCACCTGCGACTGCTCCCGCCCGTCCACCACCGCCAGCGCGATCGTCCCCGTGGAGCCCGCGAGGGCAAGCGCCGTCGCCGCCCCGACCGCCCAGCGGCGCGCCCTGCGGCGGCGGCCGCCCCGCATCACCGCGGCGTAGGGGGGTATGCCGACCTCCACCTCGTCCGCCGCCTCGGCCAGGCGGAGGGCGATGTCGTGGTGTGCCATGTCCTGTTCACTGATCATCGGTTCACCGGTCATTGGTTCACTTCTCCCCTCGGGCGGCGACCGTCGCGGTCAGTACCGGTATGGCGCGGAGTTTGGCGATCCCCTTCGCGGCGTTGCTCTTCACCGCGCCGACCGAGCAGCCCATGGCCTCGGCGGTCTGGGTCTCGCTCAGGTCCTCCCAGTAACGCAGGACCACCGCTTCGCGCTGGCGCAGCGGGAGTTGGGACAGGGCCTGGAGCAGGGCCGCCCGGACGTCGGACTGGGCCATGCGGTCGCCCTGCTCGGGTCCGTCGGCCGCCTCGAATATCGGGGCCGAGTCCTGGAAGGAGAGGAACTCCTTCAGCTTTCTGCGGTGTTTGCGCGCATGTGCGTTGATCATGATCCGGCGCACGTACGCGTCCGGGTCACCGGCCGCGGTCACCTTGCGCCAGGACACGTACGTCCGCTCCAAGGACGACTGCACCAAGTCCTCGGCGGCGTGCTGCTCCCCCGTCAGAAGGAATGCCGTGCGCATCAGCTGTGGCCAGCGGTGCACGACGAACCCCTGGAACTCTTCGTCCAGAGTCTGCTTTCGCTCCCCCATGAGTACCTCCTTGCATAGGGGAGTCCATGGGGGTCGAAAACCGTTGCCTCGAATCCCGGGGAGGGAGAAGGAAACCCAGGGGAGAGAGCCGAAATCGGCGAGCCGGGCCGTTCAATTCCCTTGTCAGGGGCGAGAGTTCACCTTTTGTCCGGGCATCCACACCAGCAGCACCACAACCGCCACCAGCAGGATGAATCCACTCGTACGGAACGCCATCGCGTACCCGGCCGTCAGCGCCTCCGGGCTCGTCGAGCCCGCCATCTTCGACGCCGCCACCGTGGAGAGCACCGCGAGGCCGAGCGCGCCGCCCATCGTGCGGGACGTGTTGACCAGGCCCGAGACCAGGCCCGCGTCGCCCGGGGCCGCGCCCGACGTGGCCAGGGAGGCCAGCGGGGTCGTGGCGAAGCCCGCGCCGAACATCATCACGATGCCGGGGAACAGGATCGACGTGACGTAGGAGCCGTCGGCGGTCATCGTCGACTGCCAGCCGAAGCCGGCCGCCGCCACCAGGACGCCGAGCACCGAGACGTTCTTCGCGCCGATCACCGGCATCACGCGCGGCGCCAGCTTCGAGCCGAGGACGATCGTGAGGGAGGAGGGGATGAGCGCCAGGCCCGCCTTGAGCGGGGAGTAGCCGAGGACGTTCTGCGCGTACAGCGTCATGAACATCCACATCGCGAACATGCCGCCGCCGCACACGAACATCGCGGCGTTCGCCGCCGACACCGAGCGCACCTTGAACAGCTTCAGCGGCATCAGCGGCGCCTTCGTCCGCGCCTCCACCAGGAGGAAGAGGGCGAGGAGGAGCAGGCCCGCGGTCAGGGGGAACAGGGTCTTCGCCGCCGTCCAGCCCTCCGCCTCCGTCTGCACGATGCCGTACGCGAGGGTGGCGAGCCCGGCCGTCACCAGGACCGCGCCCGGCAGGTCGATCCGGTGCCGCTCGCCCGCGCGGCCCTCCGTCAGCCACAGCGCCCCGGCGGCCAGGACGAGCGCGCCGATCGGCACGTTGATCAGGAGCACCCAGCGCCAGGAGAGCAGGTCCGTGAGGACCCCGCCGACCAGGCCGCCCGCCGCGCCGCCGCCCGCGCCGACCGCCGCCCAGGTCCCGATGGCCCGCACCCGCTCCGGGCCCTCCGGCACCGCGGAGGTGAGGATCGTCAGCGTCGACGGCGCGAGCACCGCGGCGCCGAGCCCCTGCACGGCGCGCGCCAGGAGCAGCTGCCACTCGGCCTGGGCGAGGCCGCCCGCGAGGGACGCCGCGGTGAAGAGCCCGAGGCCGACGAGGAACATCCGCTTCCGCCCGAAGAGGTCGCCCGCGCGGCCGCCGAGCAGCATGAACCCGGCGAACGCGATCGAGTAGGCGTTGACCACCCATTGCAGCCCGGTCGCGCTCATGCCCAGGTCGGCGCGCATGGAGGGAAGTGCCGTGTTCACCACGGACACGTCCAGGACGACCAGGAACTGGCCGGCGCAGGCGGTGAGGAGGACGGCCCACAGCGGCGCGGCCTTGCGGGCGGCGGCGCCGGGCGTGGGTATGTACGTGTCGGTCGAGCTTGAGGGCATGACGGACATCCTCTCAGCCACCGGATGCCCCGTACATGGGATTTTGGCCCGAGGGAGCTCGGCCGCCAGACCTAGGTCGGCTACGACCTGTCCGGCGGATCTTGCCGCGGTCGCGGGCTGTGGCACGCCGATCTGCGGCGGACGGCACAGCTCGGAATCATGCGGCCTGATCCGCCGGACAGGCCCTAGGCGAGCGGACCGAGAGGGCCGCCCTTGCGCGCGATCATGTACGCCTGCTCCGTGCGCTCCATCGGCCCCGCGGGTGCTCGTACCAGCCGGGAGTCCACCGTGAACCCGGCCTCGGCCAGCTGTCCCTCGAGGCGCTCCGGCCGCATCCGGTGGAAGTCGATGCCGATCTCGTGCCCGAACGCCTCCGTCAGGTGGAGGGACTCGTCGCCTACCTGGAAGGCGAGCAGGAGCAGCCCGCCGGGGGCCAGGACCCGGGCGAATCCGGCGAGCACGTCCGGCACCTCCGCCGGCGCGATGTGGATCAGCGAGTACCAGGCGACGATGCCTGCGAGCGAGCCGTCCGCGAGGCCGAGCGACGTCATCGAGCCCTCGTCGAAGCGCAGCCCCGGGTGGTCACGGCGCGCCTCGGCGAGCATCCCCGGCGACAGGTCCACGCCGAAGACGTCCACACCGAGCCCGTCCAGGTGCGCCGTCACACGCCCGGTCCCGCACCCCACATCGGCCACCCGTGCGCCGGCGCCGGCGCCGTCGAGGAGCTCGGCGTACGTGGCGAGCACGGCCCGGTCGTACGGGCTGGCGACGGGCTCGGCGCGGAAGTTGAAGTGGTCGTTGTAGTGGGCGGCCATGACGTCGTACGCGGCGCGGGCGGTCTGGATGTAGGCGGCTTCAGTCATGGACCGGGACCCTAGCCGCGCCCACTGACAACGGCGGCGTCAGCCCCACCGGCTCTCCACCGGCTCCCCGCCGGCACCGGCGGGATCAGCCCCGCCGCAGCAGCGTCACCACCGCCGCGCCCCCCAGCCCGATGTTGTGCGCGAGCCCCACCCGGGCCCCCGCGACCTGCCGGGCGTCTGCCTCGCCGCGCAACTGCCAGGTCAGCTCGGCGACTTGGGCGATGCCGGTGGCGCCGAGCGGGTGGCCCTTGGAGATCAGTCCGCCGGAGGGGTTCACCACCCAGCGGCCGCCGTACGTCGTCGCGCCGCTCTCCACGAGCTTGCCGGACTCGCCCGGCGCGCACATGCCGAGCGCCTCGTAGGTGAGGAGCTCGTTGATGGAGAAGCAGTCGTGCAGCTCGACGACGTCGACGTCCTCGATGCCGAGCCCCGACGCCTCGTACACCTGGCGCGCGGCCGCCCGGGACATGGGCCGGCCGACGACGTCGATGCAGGAGCCGGAGTCGAAGGACTCGCCGGTGTCGGTCGTCATGGCCTGCGCCGCGATCTCCACGGCCTTCGCCTCCAGGCCGTGCTCCTCCACGAACCGCTCCGAGACCACCACCGCCGCCGCCGAGCCGTCCGAGGTCGGCGAGCACTGGAGCTTGGTGAGCGGCTCGTGGATGGGCTTGGCGGCGAGGATCTCGTCGACGGTGTACGCGTCCTGGAACTGGGCGTACGGGTTGTTCACCGAGTGCCGGTGGTTCTTGGCGCCAACGGCCGCCAGCTGAGCGGCTGTTGTGCCGTACTTCTCCATGTGCTCGCGGGCCGCGTTGCCGAAGATCTGCGCGGTGGGCGGGGACATCTCGAAGCCGTGCTTCGCCGCCATGACGCCGTAGTGGCGGGCGACGGGCGAGGTCTTGAAGTCGCCGCCGTCGCTGCCGCCGCCCAGTGAGCCGCGCGCCATCTTCTCGAAGCCGAGCGCCAGCACGCAGTCGTTCAGGCCGCCTTCGACGAACTGACGGGCCATCATCAGTGCGGTCGAGGCGGTCGCGCAGTTGTTGTTGACGTTGTAGACGGGGACGCCCGTCAGGCCCAGTTCATAGGCGGCGCGCTGTCCGGCGGTGGACGCCTGGAAGCAGTAGCCGACCGGGACCTGCTCCACCTTCTCGTACGAAATCCCGGCATCCTCAAGGGCGTTGGTGCCCGCCTCCTTCGCCATGTCCCAGTACTGCCAGTCGCGCGTCTCGGGCTTCTCGAACTTCGTCATGCCTACGCCGACGATGTACGCCTTCATGGTGTCCCTTTCCGTGATGGGTCAGTCGCGGGGCAGGCCGAGGATGCGCTCGGCGACGACATTGAGCTGGACCTGGGTGGTGCCGCCCGCGATGGTCAGACAGCGGGACATGAGGAATCCGTGCAGCGCCCGCTCCCCCGTGCCCTCGCGCACCGCGCCGTCCGGTCCGAGCAGCTCCAGGGCGAGTTCGGCGACCTTCTGCTGGTGCGGGGTCTGCACGAGCTTGCGGATGGAGGCGCCCGCGCCCGGCTCGGCGCCCGCCACCTGCTGGGTGGTGGTGCGCAGGCCGATGCAGGCGAGGGCGTGCGCCTCGGCGGCGAGGGCACCGATCCGGGCGCGGGTCGCGCCGTCGAGGTCGGCGGCGCGGGCGATGAGCGCTTCGAGGCCGGTGTCGAAGGTCAACTGGTCGGCCATGTGGACGCGTTCGTTGCCGAGCGTGTTGCGGGCCACGCGCCAGCCGTCGTCGACCGTGCCGACGACGGAGTCGGCGGGCAGCAACACGTCGTCGAAGTAGACCTCGTTGAAGAGGGAGTCCCCGGTGATCTCCTTCAGCGGCCGGATGTCGATGCCGGGCCCCTCTGTGGAATGCGCGGCCTTCATGTCGACGAGGAAGTAGGTGAGCCCCTTGTGCTTGGGGGCTTCGGGGTTGGTGCGGGCCAGCAGGATGCCGTGGTCGGCCCACTGCGCGGCGCTCGTCCACACCTTCTGGCCGCTGACCCGCCAGCCGCCCTCGGGGGTGCGCTCGGCCTTGGTGCGCAGCGAGGCGAGGTCGGATCCGGCGCCGGGCTCGCTGAACAGCTGGCACCACAGGAGTTCACCGCGCAGGGTGGGCCCGAGGAAGCGCTCCTGCTGCTCCTGGGTCCCGTACGCGATGAGGGACGGCACCACCCAGGTGGCGATGCCGAGGTCGCTCAGCTTGACCCCGGCGGCCGCCAACTCCTGCTGCACGGCGAGCTGTTGGACCGGTCCGGCGCCGAGCCCGTAGGGCGGCGGCAGGTGCGGGGCCGCATAGCCGGTGGGGGCGAGGGCGGTGCGGGCGGCGGCGGGGTCGAGGCCGCGCGCCTTCTCGATGACCGCGCGCGCCTGCTCCCGGTACGTCTGCGCCTCCTCGGGCAGTTCGATGCGGAGCTCGCGGCGCGCGCCGTCGGCCGCGAGCCGCACGGCGCGCAGCCGGTGCGCGTCCCCGGCGCCGAGGAGCTGCCGGGCGACGACGGCCCGCCGCAGATACAGATGGGCGTCGTGCTCCCAGGTGAAGCCGATGCCGCCGAGGATCTGGATGCAGTCCTTGGCGCAGGAGTACGCGGCGTCGAGCGCCGTCGCGGCGGCGAGCGCGGCGGTCAGCGCGCGCACGTCCGGCGTCACCGCCTCGTCGGCGGCGCGGGCCGCGTCCCAGGTGAGGGCGCGGGCCTGCTCGACGCGCACGAGCATGTCGGCGCACAGGTGCTTGACGCCCTGGAACTGCCCGATGGGCCGCCCGAACTGCTCGCGCACCTTGGCGTGTTCGGCGGCGGTGTGCAGCGCCCAGGCCGCAGTGCCGCAGGCGTCGGCGGCGAGCACGACGGCGGCCAGATCGCGGACGGCCGCGGAGTCCACGGCGAGGATCCGGCCGGCCGGGACCCGCACACCGTCGGCGCGCACCTCGGCGGTGGGCCGGGTCGGATCGGCGCTCTCGTGCGTACGGAGGGTCAGCGCGCTCGTGTCGACGGCGACCCAGACGGCGCCCTGGGCCGCCTGCGCCGCGAGGATCACCAGGTCCGCGTCGGCTCCGCCGAGCACGGGCGGCGCGGTCCCGTCGAGGGTGAGGCCGTCCGCGTCCACGACGGCGGTGAGACTGCCGGGGCCGAGGGCGACGGCCCCGATACGCGCGCCGCTCGCGAGATCGGCCGCGAGCGCGCGGGCCCCGGCGCGGTGCAGCACGAGGGAGGCGAGGCCGCTGGCGAGGAAGGGCCCGGGCAGCGCGGCCCGCGCCGCCTCCTCCACGACGACGGCCAGGTCGACCAGGGTGCCGCCCCCGCCCCCGTACTCCTCGGGCAGGTGCGCCGCGAGCAGGCCCTGCTCGGCGAGCCCGTCCCAGTAGGCGGGGCGACCGCCGCCGGGCGGGGCGTCGAGCAGCTTGCGGACCTCTTCGGGGGGCATGGCGCGGGTGATCCAGCCGCGCGCGGCCGCCGCCAACTCCCGTTGTTCTTCGGTGATTCCGATCCCCATGCGCGTCCGTCCTCGCCGGTAGCAGCTTCCGGAACGGCGTCAGAGTAGAACACGTTTCAATCTGACGGAAGGTCAGATACATCGGACGCGGCCGGACGCGGCCTCCGGTTCGGCGGAGAATCGCTGCTCCCCACGGGCCCGCCAGGCGTCCTGGTTAACAAAAGGTCAAGACTTCCCCTGGTACGACACTCGTCGGAATAGTCGCCCGGGGAAACAAGTTCAACCTGCACGTACCCGTGCCCACGCACACCTGCCAAGAACCACTTCCGCACCGGAGGCCCCCCGTAATGTCGCAGTCGACGACCCCCATACGCGGCTCCCGCACCCGCGGCACCCGCGGAGTCGTCCCCGTACTCGCCTTCGCCGGGATCGTCGTCGCCGTCATGCAGACGCTGCTCGTCCCGGTCATCAAGGACCTGCCGACCCTGCTGAGCACGGCGCCGTCCAACGCCACCTGGGTCATGACCGCGACCCTGCTCGCGGGCGCCGTCGCCACCCCGATCATGGGACGGCTCGGCGACCTCTACGGCAAGCGGCGGATGCTGCTCACGAGCCTGGCCGTCATGGTCGTCGGCTCCCTCGTCTGCGCGTTCACCGACGACCTCCTCGTGATGATCGTCGGCCGCGCGCTGCAGGGCTTCGCGATGGGCGCCATCCCGCTCGGCATCGGCCTGATGCGCGACGAGCTGCCCCGCGAGAAGCTCGGCTCCGCGATGGCCCTGATGAGCTCCTCCATCGGCGTCGGCGGCGGCCTCGCCCTGCCGCTCGCGGCGCTCACCGCACAGCACGCCGACTGGCACGCCCTCTTCTTCGGCTCCGCCGGACTCGGCACCCTCTCGATCATCCTGACCCTGATCTTCGTACCGGAGAGCAGGGTGCGGGCGGAGGGCACCTTCGACGTGCTGGGGGCGCTCGGCCTCTCCGCGGGCCTCGTCCTCTTCCTCCTGCCCATCACCAAGGGCAGCGACTGGGGCTGGAGTTCGGGCACCACGCTCGGCCTGTTCGGAGCGGCGGCCGTCGTCCTCGTCCTCTGGGGCGTGCTGGAACTGCGCATGACGGCGCCGCTGGTGGACCTGCGCACCACGGCCAAGCGCTCGGTGCTCTTCACCAACCTCGCCTCGATCATGGTCGGCGTCGCCTTCTACGCGGTCTCGCTGGTCCTGCCCCAGCTCCTCCAGCTGCCGACCTCGACCGGCTACGGCCTCGGCCAGTCGATGGTCGTCGCGGGTCTGTGCGTGGCGCCGCTCGGCCTGACGATGATGCTGATCGCCCCGGTCTACGCCCGCCTCTCCGCGAAGTACGGCCCGAAGCTCACCCTCATCCTCGGCATGCTGGTCATCGCCATCGGCTACGGCGCGGGCCTCGGCCTGATGAGCGCCGCCTGGCAGACCGTGGTCATCGCGGTGGTCCTGGGCGCGGGCATCGGCCTCGCCTACTCCTCGCTTCCGGCCCTGATCATCGGCGCCGTCGACCCGTCCGAGACGGGCGCGGCCAACGGCCTCAACACCCTGATGCGCTCCATCGGTACGTCGGTGTCGAGCGCCGTCATCGGCATGGTCCTGGCGAACACGGCCAACCACGTCGGGCCGGTCGCGGTGCCCACGATGCACGGGTTCCGGGTGTCGTTCCTGATCGCCACGGGGGCGGTGGCGGTGGGGCTGCTCTTCGCGCTGCTGCTGCCGTCGCGGGGGCGGGCGGCGGCCACGGCGTCTCAGAAGCCGCAGCTGCGGGCGAGCAGCGAGGAGGACGCGGCGCTGGAGCGCGCCACGGAGGCGCTGTCGCCGGCCGGTTTCCACGGGCGGGTGCTCGACCCGGCCGGGGCGCCGGTCGCGCGGGCCAAGGTCACGCTGATCGACCCTCGCGGGCGGCAGGCGGGGGCTGCGCTCACCGACCACGAGGGGCACTACGCACTCGCCGTGCCGGGGGACGGGAACTATGTGCTGGCCGCGACGGCTTCGGGGCATGCGCCGCGGGCTTCCTCTGCGGTGCATCCCGGGGCGGATGCGGCGGTCGAGGTGGACTTGGCGCTGCCGGGGGAGAGTGGCGTTCCGGCCTGACTCCTTCTTTTCCCCAGTCCCGCCCCTTCCCGAATACGGCGACTCCGTCGGCCCTGGGGCACCCCCCTATCGCCGCTGACGCGGCTCGTCCTCAAGCGCCGGACGGGCTTCTCTATGGGCGGGTGGGCCGGCGCTTGAGGACGAGGCCGTCCAGGCCGAAAAAAGGGGGTCTAGGGGCGAAGCCCCAGGAAGCCCGCCCCAGGGCCGACGGAGTCGCCGTATTCGGGTAGGGGCGGGATTGGGGAAAGGAAAACCCGTACGGCACCATGAGCCGCCACGGCCCGCACATACGTACCCCCCCCCGGAGGAACCCCATGGAGCCCACCTCGGAACCCAAGCCCGAGACCCTCGCCGCCTTCGAGGCGGCGAAGGGCTTCATGCCGCTCACCGAGGGCCTCGCCCTCTACACCGCGGCAACCGAGGCCGCCCGCCTCGGCCTCCCCCTCCTCGAGGTCGGCACCTACTGCGGCCGCTCCACCATCCTGCTCGCCGCCGCCGCCCGCGAGGCATCCGTGAGCGCGCTCACCGTCGACCACCACCGCGGCAGCGAGGAGCAGCAGCCCGGCTGGGACTACCACGACCCCGAGACCGTGGACCCGGAAGTCGGCCTGATGGACACGCTTCCCACCTTCCGCCGCACCCTGCACAAGGCGGGCCTGGAGGAACACGTGATCGCGCTCGTGGGCCGCTCGCCGAAGGTGGCGGCGGCATGGGGCGGCCCCCTCGGCCTCGTCTTCATCGACGGCGGCCACACCGACGAGCACGCGACGGCCGACTACGAGGGCTGGGCCCCCAAGCTCGCCGAGGGCGGGCTCCTCGCCATCCACGACGTCTTCCCGGACCCGGTGGACGAGTGGACGGGCCAGGCCCCGTACCGCATCTATCTGCGGGCCCTGGCCTCCGGCGCGTTCACGGAGGTGTCGGCGACCGAGTCCCTCCGCGTCCTGCGGCGAACGGGAGCGGGCATCTGACCCGGCGGTTAGGCTCGCTGACGTGTCGTACGTAGGTCCGGAATTCGAGCCCGCGGATCCGTCAGGGTCCCCCCGCCGTCGCCGCTTCGGCGGCCGTCCCCTCACCGTGGCGGCCGCCGCGCTGGTCCCCGCATGTCTGGCGGGCTGGCTGATCTGGGACGCGACGGCGGACGACGGTGGCAAGGACTCGCAGGGCGCCCCGCCCGCGTCGAGCTCCTCGGCGTCCTCCGATCCGGACGGCAAGGGCGAGACGGGACCGGACAAGGAGAAGGAGAAGGGGAAGAACGACAAAGGGCACGGATCGAGCTCCAAGCCGTCCGATCCGTCCGCGCCGTCCACGTCCTCCAAACCTTCACACTCCTCCCGCCCCGCCGCCTCCGGCCCCCTCAAGGGCAAGGTCGTCGTGATCGACCCCGGCCACAACTCCGGTAACTTCCGCCACACCACCGAGATCAACCGACCGGTGGACATCGGGACGAACCAAAAGGAATGTGACACAACGGGCACATCCACCAACAACGGCTATACGGAAGCCCAGTTCACCCTCGACGTCTCCCGTCGCCTGCGCACCCTGCTCGAAAAAGAAGGCGCAACGGTCAAGTTCACGCAGGACGGCGACCGGCCCTGGGGCCCCTGTGTCGACGAGCGCGCGCAGATCGGCAACAAGGCCCACGCGGACGCCGTCGTCTCGGTGCACGCGGACGGCTCGGCCGCCGGAAATCGCGGCTTTCACGTCATTCTCCCCGCGAAGGTGCAGTCGGGTTCGGCCGATACCTCCGGAATCGTCGCCCCGTCACGGGAGTTGGGCGAACGCATCGCCGGGAAGTTCCTGCGGGTGACGGGCAGCGCGCCCTCCAACTATGTGGGCGACGGCACGGGTCTCGATGTCCGCAAGGACCTCGGCGGCCTCAATCTCTCGACCGTCCCCAAGGTGTTCATCGAATGCGGCAACATGCGGGACGCCAAGGACTCCGCCCAGCTCACGAGCGGCGCGTGGCGGCAGAAGGCGGCGCAGGGGATCTCTGAGGGAATCGTGGGGTTTCTGCGGGGGTAGGTCACAGCTGCCTGTGATCTCTTTATCCCGAGCAGACACCCCACCCGCATGGACGATATTGTCCTCCGTACGATGAGGGGCCACCCCCGCGCTTCGCGCACCGCGACACGACCGCGACTACGGCGACAGCGACGCCTCCACTGACGAGACGACTGACGAAGGACCTGAAGTGAATTTCCGCTCCCTCACTCGAGGCGACGGCGTGGTGATCGGAGCAGCGGTGTTGCTCTTCATCGCCTCGTTCCTCGACACCCTCGACATCGACGGCGCCCCCAGCGACAAGCTGCCCAACGCCTGGGAAAACGGCAACCTGCTGCTGAGCGTGTACCTGCTCGGCATCATCGGTGCCGCGCTGATCGTCTTCGGCCGCGCGCTGCCCGCGCAGACCAAGGTCGTGGGCCTCGACCTGGGGCAGGTCGGCGCCGCCTTCACCGTCGGCTCCGCGTGGAGCGCGCTCGGCGCGATCTTCGACACCGACCAGTCCTATGGCTTCTTCTTCGACAGCTCCGTCGGCGGCGGCAAGTCGCCGGACGCCGGTGTCGGCCTCATCCTCGGTCTGATCGGCGCCCTGGCGCTCGCCGCCGCCGCCGTCGCGACCAACCTCGTCCCCGCCCTCAAGGCCCCCCTCATGGGCGGCCCGAAGCCCGCGGCCCCGCAGCCCTACGGCGGTCAGCCGCAGGGCGGTTACGGCTACCCGGGCGCCCAGCAGGGTCAGCCGCAGCAGCCGTACGGCGCGCAGCCGGGCCAGCCGGGTCAGCCGCAGGGCGGCCAGCCGGGTCAGCCCTACGGTGCGCAGCCGCAGGGCGGTGGCCAGACCCCGCCGCCGCAGGCGCAGCAGCAGGCCGCCGCTCCGGCCGGGGACTTCTCCCCGTTCTGGTTCGCCGTGCCGGTGCCGCGTCCGCTGTACGCGGAGGACGGCTCGCCCACGCCGATCGCCGAACTGGCGCCCGGCACCTGGTACTTGGCCGTCGAGCAGCGCGGCCAGAGCCTGGTGGCCCAGACGCAGGACGGCCGTCGCGGCGTCCTGCAGGACACCACGGGGATCCAGCGCGGCTGAGGTCACGCCCCCGACAGCACATCGCACGGCCCCTCGCCCTTCCGGGCGGGGGGCCGTTGTCGTACAGTCGCCCTCCTGCCGGTAACTGACGTACTGTCAGATACGGGATACGGCGTCGGAAGATCTCTGGGAGGCACGCCATGCGGCTCGGACTCGCACTCGGCTACTGGGGGCGCGGACCGAGCGCCGAGCACGTGCCCCTCGCGCAGGAGGCCGAGCGCCTCGGGTACGACTCCGTGTGGACCGCCGAGTCCTGGGGCTCGGACGCCTTCACGCCGCTGACCTGGATCGCGGCGCAGACCTCAAGGATCAGGCTGGGCACGGCCGTTGCCCAGATGGCGGCCCGCTCCCCCACCACCACCGCCATGCACGCCCTCACCCTCGACCATCTGTCGGGCGGGCGCATGATGCTGGGGCTCGGGCTGTCCGGGCCGCAGGTGGTGGAGGGGTGGTACGGGCGGCCGTTCCCGAAGTCGCCGCTGACCGCGACCCGGGAGTACGTGGACGTCATCCGGCAGGTGCTGCGGCGCGAGGGGCCGGTGGAGGTGGCGGACGGGCGCTTCCATCCGCTGCCTTATCGGGGGGAGGACGGGACGGGGCTCGGCAAGGCGTTGAAGCCGATCACTCATCCGTTGCGGGCCCGACTGCCCGTCCTGCTGGGCGCGGAGGGGCCCAAGAACATCGCCCAGACCACGCGGATCGCGGACGGATGGCTGCCGTTGTACTGGTCGCCGACGCGGACCGACGTCTATGAGGCGTCGCTCACCGATCTGCCCGAGGGGTTCACCATCGCCCCCATGGCGCGGGTGAAGGTCTGCGACGACGTGAGTGAGGGGCTGTTGCCCGTCAAGGCGATGCTCGGGTTCTACATCGGGGGGATGGGGCACTCCGCGCGGAACTTCCACGCCGACCTGATGGCGCGCATGGGGTACGAGGCGGAGGCCCGCCGCATCCAGGAGCTGTTCCTGGAGGGGCGGCGGGAGGAGGCCGTGCTCGCCGTGCCGGACGCGTTCGCCGATGAGATCTCGTTGGTGGGGCCGCGTGAACGGATCGCCGAGCGGCTGGAGTTGTGGCGCAAGGGTCCGGTGACCGATCTGTTGGTGCTGTCGCCGGACCGGGAGACGTTGCGGGTGCTGGCCGAGCTCAACGGGTAGGGCGTGATCCACGCGACCGGCTCTAGCCCTTCGCCAGCTCTCCCGCCGACGGCACCTTGTCCTTGACCTCCGCGCCCGCGCTCTTGCCCGCGTCCTTCACCGAGTTGATGATCCCGTCGAAGGAGTTCACCACCGAGTCCGTGGAGTCGCCCTTGCGGAGCTTGGAGGGGAGGTCCTTCAGCGCGTCGATGCCCGCGGACAGCGGGGCCACCGCCTTCGCCAGGGTCGGGTCGCCCTGCGCGTTCTTCACCGCCGCCTTCAGGCGGTTGTAGGTGAAGGCGCCCGCCAGGCCCGCCTTGACCAGGGCGAACTTGCGGCCGTCCGCGCCGTTCTTGAACTTGCCCGCGCGGAACGGCTTCACGATCCACTGGTACGTCGCCCCGGCGGCGAGCCCCGCGTTGGTGACGAAGCGGGTCTTCGCGAACTTCTGCTTCTCGGCGGAGCTGGTGCCGCTGGGCGTGGCCGCCGAGTCCTTGTCGTCGTCATTGCAGGCCGTCGCGCCCACGAGCAGGGTGCAGCAGAGAGTGAGGGACACTCCGGCACGGCGGATGGATACAGCAGATATCGGTGTTGCCACGGCTGCGGCCTCCAGAGAGGTGGGCGGTTCTCACCGCAGCCTCACCCCCGCCACCGGGTGCCGCCACCCGGGCGAGCCCATCCGGGGACGGGCCCCGGAGTCACCCGGGGTTTCGACGCGCTCACGTCAGGTACCCGTACGCCATGTCTCCGACTTCTCTGCGACATCGCTACGGCAACAACGAAGCAGCCAAGGTCATCGTGGTCGTCACCGACGTGCTGGCCCTGATCCTGGGGCTGTGGATCCTGATGTACCTGCTCGACGCCAACCGAGCCAACGACCTCGTCCGGGTCGTCCACGGCGCGGCCCGGTGGCTGGCGAGCTGGTCCCACGACCTGTTCACGTTCGACGACGCCTGGGCCCGGGTCGTCGCGGGCTACGGCCTCGCCGCGGCGGTCTACCTCGTGGCCGGCCACCTGATCGCGGGCCGTCTGCGCCGCCTCAACAAGTAGGTAGGGCTAGGTGCAGCAGTCCGGGCGCAGGCCCGTCGGCAGCCGCTCCCCCGAGAACACCGCGCACGTCGCCTCGTCCCCGCCGAGCGCCGCCACCGCGAGGAGCAGTGAGCCCGCCGTCCAGGTGGTCAGCTCCTCCGGCCAGATCGCCTTGTCCTCGTAGACGTATCCCGTCCAGTAGAGGCCCGAGTCCGCGTCGCGCAGGTGCTGGATCGACTGGAGGATCTCCAGGGCGCGGTCGGACTCGCCCAGGATCCAGAGGGCGAGGGCGAGTTCGGCGCTCTCGCCGCCCGTGACCCACGGATTGGGGACGACGCAGCGCACCCCGAGTCCGGGGACCACGAAGCGGTCCCAGCCCTCCTCCATACGGGACTTGGCCGCCGTCCCGGTCAGGGCGCCGCCGAGGACCGGGTAGTACCAGTCCATCGAGTAGCGGTCCTTGTCCAGGAACCGCTCGGGGTGGTGGCAGACCGCGTGGGCGAGCGCGCCCGTCGCCAACTCCCAGTCGGGCTGCGGCTCTTCGCGCTGCTCGGCGAGGGCGAGGGCGCAGCGCAGAGCCTGGTGGACGGAGGACGAACCGGTGAGGAGCGCGTCCGTGACCGGGGTGCCGTCCGGCTCGCGCTTCCAGCCGATCTGGCCGCCGGGCTGCTGGAGCGCCAGGACGAACTCGATCGCCGCGACCACGACCGGCCACATGCGGTCGAGGAACGCCTCGTCGCCCGTGGAGAGGTAGTGGTGCCAGACGCCGACGGCGATGTACGCGCAGAAGTTGCTCTCCTGGCCCCGGTCGGTGACCGCCTCCGCGTCGCCGTCCGCGTAGGCCGCGTACCAGGACCCGTCCGGGTTCTGGTGGCGCGCCAGCCACTCGTAGGCGCGGGCGGCGGCCTGGTGCTCGCCCGCCGCGTCCAGGGCCATGGCCGCCTCGGTGTGGTCCCACGGGTCGAGGTGGTGGCCCCGGAACCACGGTATGGCGCCGTCGGGGCGCTGGACGGCCAGGATGCCGCGGACGGTGGCGGCGGCCTCGGCGGCGGTCAGCACGCCGGGCAGGACGAGACGTTCGGTCCGCTCGGGGCTCGTCACTTGGCGGCAGCCCGGGTCGTCTTCTTGGCGGCAGCGGTCTTGGTGGCGGCGGTCTTGGTGGTCGACTTCGCGCCAGCCTTCGCGGGCGTCTTGGCGGGCGCCTTCGCGGGCGCCTTCTTGGCCGCCGCCTCGGTCGCCGCCGCCTCGGTCGCCGCCGCCTCGGTCCGCGGCAAGTGCGGCTTGGTGGCGTACGCGACGAAGCTCTTGCCCACGACCGGGTTCAGGAGCTGCTCGGCGACCCGCGTGGCCAGGGGCTTCTTCATGATGTCCCAGACCAGGAGCTTGTGGTACGCGCGGACGGGCAGCGCCTTGTCGTTGTCGACGCCGAACGCGCACTTGAGCCACCAGTAGGGAGAGTGCAGCGCGTGCGCGTGGTGCGTGCCGTACGGCTTGAGCCCGGCTTCCTTCATCCTGCCGAGGAGCTCGTCCGCCCTGTAGATGCGGATGTGGCCGCCCTCGACCTCGTGGTACTCGTCGCTCAGCGCCCAGCAGACCTTCTCCGGGCCGTAGCGCGGGACGGTCACCGCGATGCGGCCGCCCGGCTTGAGCACGCGGACCATCTCGGCGAGCACACCCTTGTCGTCGGGGATGTGCTCCATGACCTCGCTGATGATCACGACGTCGAACGACTCGTCCGGGAACGGGAGGTTGAGGGCGTCGCCCTCCATGGCGGTGGCCGTCGCGCCCGCCGGGGCCTCGCCCGCCTCCTTCATCGCCGCGAACCACTTGGCGACCTCGCGGATCTCCTCGCCGTTCTGGTCCAGGGCCACCACCTGGGCTCCCCGCCGGTAGCACTCGAAGGCGTGCCGGCCCGCGCCGCAGCCCAGATCGAGCACGCGGTCGCCTGCGGCGAGCGGGAAGCGGGTGAAGTCGACGGTCAGCACGTGCTCCTGCTTTCGTGGTGGGGGCCTGCGGCTTCGACAGGTTCGGCGGGGCCTGCGGCTCCGGGGGCACCGTGGGGCGCGGAGCGGCCCGACTCGATGGCCGCCCGGTACCGGGCCACCGTGCCCTCCGCGGCTCGCGCCCAGGTGAACTTGGCAAGCACCCGCTCCCGCCCCGCCGAGCCGAGCCGGGCCCGCAGGGCAGGGTCACCCAGAAGCCGTCCGAGGCCGGCGGCCAGCGCGCCCGCGTCGCCGGGCGGCACCGCCAGGCAGGTCTCGCCGTCGGGGCCCGCGACCTCGGGGATGGCGCCGCCGGTCGTGGCGACCAGGGGCGTCCCCGTGGCCATCGCCTCCGCGGCGGGCAGGGAGAAGCCCTCGTACAGGGAAGGGACGCAGGCGACCTGGGCCGAGCGGACCAGGTCGACCAGCTCCTCGTCCGAGATGCCCTTGACGAACTCGACGGCGCCCTCGAGTCCGTACCGCTCGATGGCCGTCGCGACGGGGCCGTCCTCGGGGCGCTTGCCGACGACGACGAGGTGCGCGGCGGTGTGCTCGGTGCGCACCTTGGCGAGCGCCTCGACGAGGTGGACCAGGCCCTTGAGGGGGACGTCCGCGCTGGAGGTGGTGACGATGCGGCCGGGGACCTCCGCGACCGAGGGGTCCGGGGAGAAGAGGTCCGTGTCGGCGCCGATGTGCACGACGTCGATGCGGCCGGGGCGGACGCCGAGGTGGTCGATGATCTCCTGGCGGGACGTGCCGGAGACGGTGAGCACGGAGGGGAGGCGGCGGGCGACGCGCTTCTGCATGCGCGTGAACGCGTACCAGCGGCGGACGGAGGCGCGGCGCTTCCAGTCGGGCGCCGCCTCCAGCTCCAACTGCCGGTCCACGGTGATGGGGTGATGGATCGTCGTGACGAGCGGTGCGCCCAGGTCGCCCAACAGCCCGTAGCCGAGGGTCTGGTTGTCGTGCACGACGTCGAACTCGCCGCGCCGGGAGCGGAGATGACGGCGGGCGCGCAGGCTGAACGTGGCGGGCTCGGGGAAGCCGCCGGTCCACATCGTCGCCACTTCGAGGGCGTCGACCCAGTCGCGGTACTCGTCCCGCTTCGGCGTGCGGAAGGGGTCCGGCGAGCGGTAGAGGTCCAGGCTCGGCAGCTCGGTGAGCCGGAGACCTTCGAGGCCGGGGCCCTCGTCGAGCACCGGATAGGGCTGGGCGCCGATCACTTCGACGCTGTGGCCGAGCCGGGCCAGCTCGCGCGAGAGATGGCGGACGTAGACGCCCTGGCCCCCGCAGAACGGGTTCCCCTTATACGTGAGGAGAGCGATGCGCAGCGGGCGGTCCCCCTGGGCTCCTCCCGGTCCGTCCGACCCCTCTCGGGGGCCCGCCTCCACGGCCTCAGCGGTCACTCTCGGCCCCCTTCTCCCTGCAGTTGTCCGCGAGGTTACGCCGGGACGGTAATCTAGAACAAGTTTCAGACTTGATCGCTCGATGCGCTTTGAATCTACCGGCAGGTAGTCGAGCTGTAAGGCCCGGATCAGGTGATTCGCGCCACGGCGCAGGCCCTGCCATGCTGTGCGATCCCGGGGGAGCTTCCCCGGTTCGGGACAACGGGAGCAGGTTCGGGACAACGGAACCTGGTTCGGAACAACGGGACTTACGGGATTTACGGGATTTACGGGGACTGACGCGACTTATGACAGCGGACGCGAACACAGGCACTCCGGCGTCGCCGCCCCTCACCGAGCGCCAGGAGGCGCGCCGCCGCCGCATCCTGCACGCCAGCGCCCAGCTCGCCAGCCGGGGCGGCTTCGACGCGGTGCAGATGCGTGAGGTGGCCGAGTCGTCGAGCGTCGCCCTCGGCACGCTCTACCGCTACTTCCCGTCCAAGGTCCATCTGCTGGTCGCCACCATGCAGGACCAGCTCCAGCACATGCACACCACGATCCGCAAGCGCCCGCCCGGCGGCGAGAGCCCGGCCGAGCGGGTCGCGGAGACGCTCATGCGGGCCTTTCGCGCGCTGCAGCGGGAGCCGCACCTCGCGGACGCGATGGTGCGGGCGCTGACCTTCGCGGACCGCAGCGTCAGCCCCGAGGTGGACACGGTCTCGCGGCTCACCACGGCGATCATCCTGGACGCCATGGGCCTCACCGAGCCGCCGACCGCCCAGCAGCTCTCCGCGGTCCGCGTCATCGAGCACACCTGGCACTCGGCCCTGATCACCTGGCTCTCCGGGCGCGCCTCGATCGCCCAGGTGAAGATCGACATCGAGACGGTCTGCCGGCTGATCGACCTGACGACGCCGCCGCCGAAGACGGGCCCCGCCCAGTAGCGAGGACCGGCCCGCCCCGTCGCACGGGCGGGTGCGCGGGGGCGCACGCCCGCGCGGCCGATGCGCCCCGTGCCCCCTCTTGGCCTCCCCTTGGCCGGATCTCTGCGTCCATGGCGCCGGTGGCGCCGCTATGAATGTTCTGGCGTGCTTGGGGACCCGTTCGGCCAGACCCTCCGGGCGGGGCCCATACGAGGCAAACGGACCGGAAAATGCGGAGCTGGAGGGGCAGAGCGTGATCCGGGTACTACTCGTGCACGATGCCTGTCTGTTGCGATCGGCTCTGGCGGAACGACTCGCCCGCGAGCCTGACTTGGAGGTGTTTCACGCTCCGTGGCGCGGAGCGCGGGGTCACACCACTGCGGTACGCCCCGACGTCTGCGTGGCGGACCTGGACTGTGAGACGACGTACGGAATCGCCCCGCTGGGCGAGCTCATGAACGGCGCGCCGGGCCGAGGGGGCCCACCGCTGCTCGTGCTCGCCAGCACGCACCGTCCCGGGCTGCTGCGGCGGTCCATGGAGGCGGGGGCGCTCGGCTACGTCGACAAGGCGAGTCCGCCGGAACGGCTGCTCATCGCGATCCGACAGGTCGCGGCGGGCGCGCGCTTCGTGGACGAGTCACTGGGTTTCGGATTCCTGAAAGCGGCTGACATGCCTCTGACCCAGCGGGAGTTGAGCGTGCTCTCACTCGCCGCCGGGGGTGCGTCGATCGCGGACATCGCGCGCCGGCTCCATCTGTCCAACGGGACGGTGCGCAACTACATGGCCGCGATCACCCGGAAGACCGGGGCGCGCAACAGGATCGACGCCATACGGATATCCCAGGGGGAGGGCTGGGTGTGAGACCGCCGCCGTGGCCTGCGGGGACCAGTTCCCCGCGAGGTCGCGGTAGAGCGGGGACCGCTCGATGAGTTCGCCGTGCCGCCCACACAGGGTGCGGGGCCCGTCCATCACCAGGACGCGCCCTGCACGGCGGGCCGAGCTGATGCGGTGCGCGATCACCACGAGGGTGGACCCCGGCCGGGCCGCGAACGCCCGCTCGGCGCGGGCCTCCGCCACCGGGTCCAGATGACAGGTGGCCTCGTCGAGCAGGACGAGGGCGGCACGGGACACGTACGCGCGGGTGAGGGCTATCAACTGCCGCTCCCCCGCCGAGAGTTCCCCGGGCTCGACACTCCCTTCGAGCCCCCCGAGCCGCCGCACCAGGTCGCCCGCCCCGATGAGCTCGGCGGCCGCCTCGAGTTCCCCGTCGGGCAGCGGGTCGCGCTCGGCCCGCAGATAGCGCAGGTTGTCGCCGAGGGTGCCGCTGAAGACGTACGCCTCCTGCGGGATCAGCACCCGTCGCCCCACCGCGTCCGCCGAGCGCGCCTCCCGCCCCTCGACCCGCACGCTCCCCGCCCCCGGCACGAGCAGCCCCGCCACGAGCCCCGCCAGGGTGGACTTCCCCACCCCGCTGGGCCCGACGACGGCCAGGTGCTCACCCCGCGCGACGGTGAGGTCGAGGTCCCGTACGACGGGTTCGGCGCGGGGCCCGTAGGCGAAGGTCACGGAGGTCAGCCGAACGGCAGGAGTTGGCGCCCCCGTCTCCGAAGGAGCAGGTTCCGAACGGGAGTTGGGGAGTTCGGGCCGTCGCGACGAGGTGTCCGCCGTCAGCCGCCGCAACACGATCACCAGCCGCGATCCCCCCGCCCCCAGCCCGTGCACCAGGTTGTGCAGCGCCGGGAGGAGCGCCTGGGTCAAGTAGGCGAGGGCGCCCGCCAGATCGCCGGGCGTCACCTGGTGGTCGAGCAGCCACGGTGCCGTCACGAGGAGCAGGACGATGGGCAGCTGGCCGCCGACGGTGAGGGCGAGCAGGCGCAGGACGCCCCAGCGGGCCAGGGTGCGGGCCGTGCGGGCCTCCGTCGCGATGGACGCGTTCAGCGCGGTGGCCGTCTGCTCCTCGGCGCCCGCCGCCGTGACGTCCCGCAGCCCCGGGCAGACCTCGCCGAGCCGGGCCGCGAGCTCCTCGTCCGCGATCAGGAACTCCTCCTGGCGGCGGGCCAGCGGCGCGAGCGTCAGGGCGAACAGGAGGAGCCCCGCGAACAGCGGCGGGACCACGATCAGGAGCAGGGCGGGAGAGAGCTTGAACAGGCCGATCAGGGCGCCCGCCGCGGTGAAGACGAAGGAGCGGGAGACCATGACGAGGCCCGCGAAGGTGTCCCGGGCGATCTCCACCTGCTGGGTGAGCCGGGAGACCGCCGCCCCGTCCGCGTCCCGCAGGCCGCGCGCCACCACCCGCCGCGCGAGGGCGTCCCGCAGCGGCTCCACGAGCCGGGCCACCGCCCGGTAGACCCGCCCCGTCCCGTACGCCGCCGCGAGCACCCCGAGCGCGGCGGCGCCGAGCCAGCCGAGCCCGGTCTGCTCCCGGCCCGCGAGGAACCCCTCGTCGAGGGCGCGCGCGAGGGCGTACCCGGTGAGGAACGTCTGGCCCGTCTCCAGGACCGACCAGAAGGCGAGCTGGGCGACGACCCACCGGCGGGCCCAGAGGAAGCGCATGCCTGTGCGGTACGTGCCTTCGGCCACGCTCACGCCTCCCCCGTCCACTCCGGCTCTCCGGCTTCGTCTGCCTCCTCCGCCTCCCCGAACACGGCCCGGTACGCGGGGAGTTGCCACAGTTCCGCGTGCGCCCCCATCGCCCGGATGCGGCCGCCGTCGAGCCAGGCCACCAGGTCGGCGCGGGCCGCCGTGGTGGCCCGGTGGGCGATGATCAGGCGGCTGGACTCGGGGGTGTGGCGCAGCAGCGACTCGGCGATGCGGTGTTCGGTGACCGTGTCGAGGCTGGACAGCGCGTCGTCGAGGACGAGCAGCCGCCCGCCGCGCGCGAACGCCCTTGCCAGGCCCAGGCGTTGGACCTCGCCCCCGGAGAGCGGGGCCTCGGTGCACGGCGTTGCGTACCCCTCGGGCAGGCTGCGCACGAAGGCATCGGCACAGGCGGCGCGGGCGGCCGCACGGATGCGGGTGGAGCCCTTCGGGCCCGCTTGGCCCGGCGCCGGGAGCCCCAGACCGATCGTGCCCTCGATGGTGGCGCCGAGCAGCGCGGGCCGTTCGAAGGCGTAGCCGACGGCACGGCGCAGCTCCTCGTGGCCGAGCTCGCGCAGGGGCACGCCGTCGAGGAGCACGGTGCCCTCGTCGGGGTCGGCGAGGCGGCCCACGAGGGCGGCGAGCAGTGACTTGCCCGCCCCGGAGCGGCCGACGACGGCGAGGGTGTGTCCGGCGGGCACGACGAGGTCGACGCCGTCGAGGACGGTGCGCTCCCCGCGGCGCGCCGTCACGCCGCGCA
Source organism: Streptomyces sp. NPDC059009 (assembly GCF_042740175.1). NCBI lineage: Bacteria > Bacillati > Actinomycetota > Actinomycetes > Kitasatosporales > Streptomycetaceae > Streptomyces > Streptomyces sp. NPDC059009. The sequence continues at coordinate 147,756 of NZ_JBHYJB010000016.1, forward strand.
GCTCCACCTTGCCCTTTCCGGCCGGGAGTTCGGATGTCCCGTATGCCGTGACGGGTTCCGTGAGGACCTCGTCGAGGCGCCGTCCGGCGGTCCTGGCGCGCACCAGGGTGGAGAGCTGGCCGACGAGGACGCCGATGCCGGTGGCGAGCATGGCGTAGCGCGAGGCGGCCAGCACGTCGCCGAGGGAGACCCGGTGGTTCATGAGGAGGTGGCCCGCGACGGCGAGGACGCCGAGCTGGAGCAGGGGCGCAACCGCGAGGGCCTGGGCCTGGGAGCGGCCCTGGACCCGCCACATCCGGTGGCCCTGGCGGGAGAGTTCGGGCAGCGGCCGCAGCACGCGGGCCTCTTCCTTGGTGTGGGTGTGCGCGGCGGCGATGGTGCGGGCGCCGCCGATCGCCTCGGTGAGCAGCCCCGCGATCTCGCCCTGGGTGTGCTGGTAGCGGGCGACGCAGTCGGTCGAGGCGCGGGTGAACGCCTTGAGGACGAGGGCCAGTACGGGCGCTCCGCCGAGGAACACGGCGGCCAGCCAGGGGTCGATGAGGCCGAGCGCGACGACGGCGCCGAGCGGGCCGACGAGGGCGGCGAGCAGCGCGGCGAGGGTGGCGGGCGCGGCGCCCGCCTGGTTGGCGTTGCCGATGAGCCGGGCGACGAGGTCGCCGGGGGTGAAGCGGGCGGTGGCGCGCGGCCCGGCGCCGCACACCTGGCGCACGAGGCGCTCGCGCATCCGGGCGGTGGTGCGGGCGTTGGTGGTGCCGGTGAGGACTTCCTCGCAGCCGTCGAGCAGGGCCATGCCGCCGACGAGGGCCGCGCAGGCGAGCACCCAGCGGGTGGCGTCGGCGCCGGCGACCAGGCGGTCGAGGGCGTGCCCGATGGCGAGCGGGAGGATCAGGTTGGCGCCCGCGACGGCGACGGTGAGCAGGCACAGGACCGCACAGCGGCGCGCGCTCGCCCGCAGCTCGGTGCGCACCATGTGGTCGGGGCCGACTGGGGGGTCCACCAGAGGAGTTGCCATAAGCGGTCGGGGGCCTCGCGTCCGGGGTGGGGAGACGGTGGCGGGGAGACAGGAACCGGGCGGACCTCCTGGGGGAAGTGCCGCCCGGACCCGTCGTCATGACGGCGCGTCAGCGCAGTGGACGCCGCGCGTCGATGGCGCTACAGCGGTGGTTGTCGGTCAGAGGCACAGGACGACGCTGGCCGCGCTCCAGCAGAGCAGCAGGCTCGCGACGCTGCCGCCGCCACCGCCGCCGCCACCGGTGACCTCTTCGGTCTCCATCGTCTGCAGGTCCAGAAGCGACATGGTGTTCCCTTTCTCGATGTGAAGCGTGCGGTTGCGGTTCAGAGACAGACGGTGACGCTGACGGCGCTCCAGCAGAGCAGCAGGCTGGCGACACTGCCGCCGCCACCGCCTCCGGTGACCTCTTCGGTCTCCATCGTCTGCAGGTCCAGGAGCGACATGGTGTTCCTCTCTGTTCGGGGATGCGGGGACGTTCCGTGCGGTGGTGCGGTCACGACTCCGCGGCCCCTGGACCAGGGGTGCGGAGCCGGTTCTGGGGCCGCTCGGGCGGCGGCAGGAACGGCACGTGCGGGGTGTGCGGGCCGTCGCCGAGCGTCGCGCCGAGCGCGAGCAGGCAGCCGGCCGTCCCGGTGTGCAGATCCATGGAGAGGCGCATCATCTGGTCGCCGGGGAAGGCGAGTTGGCCCTGGTACGGCATCGTGAACCAGCCGAGCGCCTCGACCTGCGCGGCGACCTCGCCGGACGTGACGTCCGGCGTGGTGGTGCGGCCCAGGTGCAGCAGGAGCCCGGCCCGCCCGCGGAACAGCCCGGGCTGCACACAGAACCGGGCGCGCGCGGCGGCGAGGATGTCGGGGCGAGCGGCCTCGAAGCGTTCGTCGGGCCGGTGGGCGAGGTAGTCGTCGAGGACCATGCCGATGCCGACGCTGCCGTCGCCGAGGTAGGGCAGGGTGCGCCGGCCCTCGTCCACGGCGAGGCTGCCGTCGCGCTGCGGCACGCACCGGTCGAGGTCGGTGTGCAGGGCCCGCGCGGCCAGTTCGAGCAGTGCGGGGTCGCCCTCGCTCTCGTACAGGCGCAGGAAGAGCAGAGCGGAGCCGGTGGCGCCGTGCAGGAGTCCGGCGCGGGGGCGCTTCGGCGGGTCGGCGGCCGCCTGGTCGAGGCGTTCGCCGAGGATGTGCGCGGCCCGCAGGGCGTGGTCGCGCAGGGTGGGCTCGCCGGTGGTGTCCGCGAGGCCGTGCAGGACGAGGCCGAGGCCCGCGAGTCCGCCGTACAGGTGGGAGGGGAGCCGCTGCCAGTTCTCCCGGAGGATGACGTCGACGAGGTCGAGGGCGCGGCCGCGGTGACCGAGCGCGGCCAGGACGTGGGCGATGCCCGCGGCCCCGTCGTACAGGCCGAAGGGGGTGCCCTGCGGCACCGGGTCGGTGTGCCCCAGGAGCCAGCGCTCCCCTTCTTCGTAGGGCTCGGCCCCGGTCTGGTGGAGTGCGAGCAGGACCCCGGCGGCACCATGGGCGATGCCCAGTCCTCCCCCCTCGCTGAACTGGGCGATGTCGCCGGGGAAGAGGCGGTCGTCGCGGTCCGGTGTGGCCGCGGCGAGGATGGCCCTGACCATGGAGTCCCGGCTCGCGGGCCAGTCCCCCGGCTCGACGGGGGGACGCTCCCAGCTCACGGGCGAGGCGGTGGGGGCCGTGGGCGCGGCGCCGGGCCGCTCGATCTCGCGCACGGCCTCGTCGAGGAACTCCTTTGGTACGTCCGGGAATTCGGCGGCGACGAGCCGGGCGAGGTGTGCGGCCTTGCCCCGGTCCACGGAGAGCAGCGTGGTGAGCGGCAGGAACAGCGCGAGCCGCAGACAGGCGAGGGCGTACCGGTCGACGTCGGGTCCGGTGCGGTCGGCGGGCGCCACGAAGCCGGGGTGGGCGACGACCTGGCGGCCCGCCTCGCCGCCGGTGGTGGCGGCCTCGAAGTCGAGCAGCGCCACGGTCTTCTCGTCGGGGGCGACCATGATGTTGAACAGGTGCAGGTCGTTGAAGACGACGCCCCGTTCGTGCACGGCCGTGACGGCCTCCTCGACGGCGCGGTGCATGCGCAGCGCCCACTGGGTGTACTCGGCGACGTCGGCCGGGTCGGGGTCGCCGACGCAGAGCGGGTGGCGCTCGGCGTAGAAGGAGTTGAGGGTGCGGCCCTCGAGGAAGTCCATGACGAGGAAGCGGTGGTCGCCGAGGAGGAACCAGTCGCGCACCTCGGGTGCGACGCCGAGCCCCGACAGGGCTTCGAGGGCGTCGCGTTCGCGCTCCAGGCGGGTGACAGCGTCGGCCCCGTCGGCGGCGAGGCCCGCGTGCGGGCGGCCCTCCTTGAGGACGACCTTGCGGCCGTCGCGGGTGTCGGTGCCCACGTAGACGCCGCCGCCGTTGGAGAAGTGCAGCGCCTTCTCGATGCGGTACGGCAGGTCGGTCACGGTCGTCGTGTTGCGCGCGGCCAGGTGAGGTTCGAGGAACGGCGGCAGGGTCACCCAGGCGGGCACCTTGAAGACGGGGTCCCTGGTGTCGGGCACGAGCCGTCCCTCGCCGTCCTCGACGGCGGGCACGAGGTTGCCCTTCTCGTCGGCGCAGACGCGGCGCGTGAAGGCGCCGTAGCGGACGTACAGCGGGCCTTCGCCCCAGCGCAGGTCGGTGAGGATGTACGGGCCTTCGAAGCCCTCCAGGATCCTGCCCAACTCCCTCAATATCTGGTGGAGTTGGTCCTCGTCGGCGGGGTAGACCGTGACGGCCTTGCCGCTGCCGTCGCGGCCCGCGTACTTGCTGTTGCGCAGGTGCAGCAGCTGGCGGCTCGGCACGAACTTGAAGGGCACGGCGCGCGGCACGCAGTAGTCCCATACGGCGGCGGCGATCGCGTCCGCGTTGCCCAGGGTGGCGCTGACGTGCACCTTCCAGCCCTGCTGCGGGCCGGGCCTGGGCTCACCGGCGTCGTCGAGCGGGACGAGGGTGAGCCAGTCGCCGGCGCGCCGCTGCCGCCAGCCGGGCGGAACCGGCCTCTCAGCGGTGGCGAACTCCCCGGTGACGGAGGTGTTCTGGGTGCGCGAGGGGACGGAGAGCCGGTCCGGGGTCTCGTAGAAGTGCCTGTCGGCCAGACAGTAGACCTCGTACCGCTTGTCCATGGTGTCCCCTCCCTGCACGGCGTCGGGAGAGAGATTTCCAGGGCGCAAAGGGCGGGGACAGTCACGGCTGTCATCAGATCACCGTGCGGAACGCACGGGTAAAGTCGCGTTCGCCCGCGTTCGAGCGCACATCGAGCGCACGATGTTCACAATTCGCATACACATCGCAAACACCCAACGCCCCGAACGCGGGCGTGACTTGAACATGCCCCGGGCCAACTCAGGCTGACCGAAAGTCAGTCCTCCGGCGGGAACACCACTTCACCGCTGCCCAGAAGCGTGATCGTGATCGCCTCGACAGGGCAGCCCTCGGCCGCTTCCAGCACCTTTTCGTTGGCGTCGATCTCCGGGTCCGTCGGGTGCGACTGCCGGGCGGAGTCCAGCGAGAAGCGGCCCTGAGCCGTGCTCACGCACATGCCCGAGCCGATGCACACGGACCGGTCGACCTCCACGTGCCAGCGGTCCCCCATCAGGCACCCGCCCCGTCGTAGCCCGCCGGCAGGTGGATCATCTTGTGCTCCAGGTACGCACCGAAGCCCTCGGGCCCGAACTCCCGCCCCAGACCGGAGTTCTTGAAGCCGCCGAAGGGGCCCATCATGTCGAGGCTGAAGGTGTTCACGGAGTACGTGCCCGTGCGCACCCGGCGCGCAATGTCGATGCCGCGCTCGGTGTCGCCGGTCCACACGCTGCCGCTCAGTCCGTAGTCGGAGTCGTTGGCGATCTTCACGGCCTCCTCCTCGTCCCCGTACGGGAGCAGGCAGATGACCGGGCCGAAGATCTCCTCGCGGGCGATCCGCATCGAGTTGTCGACGCCGCCGAAGAGCGTCGGCTCGACGTACCAGCCGCGGTCGAGCCCGTCCCCCGTCGGACGCCCGCCCCCCGTAAGGATCTTGGCGCCCTCCTCCTGCCCGATGCGGATGTAGTCGAGCGAGCGCTGCTGCTGGCGCTGGGCGACGAGCGGGCCGAGCTCGGTGGCCGGGTCCATCGGGTCGCCGACCTTCAGGGCCGAGGCGGCCGCCGCGAACGCCTCCGCGAACTCGTCGTAGCGCGAGCGCGGCACGAGGATGCGCGTCTGGGCCACGCACGCCTGGCCATTGATCATCCACGCGAAGGGCACGATGCCCGCGACGGCGCCCGCCGCATCGGCGTCGGGCAGGACGATCGCGGCCGACTTGCCGCCCAGCTCCAGGGTGACCCGGGTGAGGTTCTTCGCGCAGACCTCCATGACGCGCTTGCCCGCCGCCACGGACCCGGTGAACGACACCTTGTCCACACCGGGGTGCCCCACGAGGTACTCGCTGACCTCCCGGTCGGCGCACAGGATCGAAAGCACCCCCTCGGGAAGTCCGGCCTCCCTGGCCATCTCGGCGAGGAGATAGGCGTCAAGGGGCGCCTCGGGCGAGGTCTTGAGGATCACCGGGCACCCGGCGAGCAGCGCGGGCGCGAGCTTGGCGGCGGCGGTGAACTGCGGGACGTTCCACGGCACCACGGCCGCCACGACCCCGACCGGCTCGCGCCGCACGAGCAGCTTGCCGAGGACGCCGTCGCGCGGCTCCTCGTAGGTGAAGTCGCGGGCGATGGCGATGGCCGCGTCCCACACCATCATCGAGGAGAGCGCCTGCACCATGATGCTGGCAGTGAAGGGGGTGCCGTTCTCGGAGCTGATGGTGCGCGCGATCTCCTCGTGCCGCGCCGCGAACAAGTCCTTTATTTTACTGATGACTTCGATGCGCTCCTCGACGGTCATCCGCGGCCACGGACCCTCTTCGAACGCCTTGCGCGCGGTGGCCACGGCCCGGTCCACATCGGCCGGGGCGGCGTGCGGCACCCGCGCGAAGACCTCGCCGGTGTGCGGCGAGACCACCTCGATGACGTCCCGGCCGAGCGGATCGACCAACTCCCCGCCGATGACGAGCTGTCCGTATTCCTTGATGTCCGCGCGTTCCGTCATGGTGACTGCCTCCTGCGGCCCGTGCCGCTGCTGACGCCGTCCTACGCTGTCTGACACTGTTTCAGAACTGATACCAGTTCTAGTTATAGTGAGCAATGGCCGCGCGGCCACCGTGAGTTGACAACGAGAGACGGGGGCACCCCATGACAGAGGTGACCGGACCGCAGGTGACCGACCACGGCGGGGGCGTGTGGAGCATCAAGGTGCCCATCCCGGACAACCCCCTCGGCCACACCCTGGTCCACCTCGTCGACACCGACGCGGGCCCGGTCCTCGTCGACACCGGCTGGGACGACCCGGACTCCTGGGCCACCCTCACCGCCGGGCTCACCGCCTGCGGCGTGGCCGTCGAGGAGGTGCACGGCATCGTCATCACCCACCACCACCCCGACCACCACGGCCTGTCCGCGAAGGTCCGCGAGGCGTCCGGGGCCTGGATCGCGATGCACGAGGCGGACGCGGCGGTGGTGCGCCGGATGCGCGAGTACCCGGTCCAGCGCTGGTACGGGTACATGGCCGACAAGCTGCTCGCGGGCGGCGCCCCCGCCGAGCACGTCGCACCGCTCCTCGCCGCCCGCGACGCGGGCCGCACCCCGAGCCTCCCCGGCGCCCGCGCCGCGCTGCCCGACCGCGCCATCACCCCCGGCGAGCTGCTCACCCTGCCCGGCCGCAGGCTGCGCGCGATCTGGACCCCGGGCCACACCCCCGGCCATGTCTGCCTCCACCTGGAGGAGGACCACCCCGCCCAACTCCCCGGCCACGGGCGCCTGTTCAGCGGCGACCACCTGCTGCCCGGCATCACCCCGCACATCGGCCTGTACGAGGACCCGGACGACGAGACGGTCACCGACCCCCTCGGCGACTACCTCGACTCCCTGGAGCGCGTCGGCCGCCTGGGCGCCGCCGAGGTGCTCCCCGCCCACCAGCACGCCTTCACCGACGCGCAGAGCCGGGTGCGCGAGCTCCTGGCCCACCACGAGGACCGGCTGCGCGACCTGGCGACCCTCCTTGCCACCCCGCTCACCCCGTGGCAGCTCGCCGAGCGCATGGAGTGGAACCGGCCCTGGGAGCAGATCCCGTACGGCTCCCGCAACATCGCCGTCTCGGAGGCGGAGGCTCATCTGCGGCGGCTCGTGAAGCTCGGCCGGGCGGAGGCCGTGGTGGGGAGCGACCCCGTCACATACGTGGCGGTGTAAGGAGCGGGCAACGGAGGGGCGGCGTACGGGCCGGTAGAGTGGGCCCGTCGTCATCATGCCCGTACGGGGGGAAGCCGGTGGAAATCCGGCGCTGACCCGCAGCCGTGAACCGTGTTCCGCACAGTGAGCCGGAATGCCTCGTACGGAACGTGACCGGCTCGCGCCATCGGGACGTCCGATGGCCGGCACCGTCGAGGCATACGGAGCCGGAGCCGCCCGGAGCCCGTGTCCGCACGCGCCCGTGCTGCCCCGCTCCCCGCAGGGAGAGGCAACCCGCCGCATCATGAACGTTCGCCGCAGCTCAGCGGTCCTGGCCGCCGTGGCCGCAGCTGTCGTCGTCGGATCGGCCGCTGCGCCGGCCGCCGTCGCGGACAGCGCGAAGCCCTCGCCCTCCACCGCCCCGCTCCCGTCCGGTCTGTACGGCAAGGGCGACCCCAAGGCCGACGGCGTCTTCCGCCAGTCGTACGCCCTGCTCGCCCAGGACACGGCGGGCGTCAAGCCCGCGGCGAAGGCCGTGGACTGGCTCACCGGCCAGCAGTGCGCGAGCGGCGGCTTCGCGGCCTTCCGTGCCGACGTCTCCGAGCCCTGTGACGCGAAGACGCCGGTCGACAGCAACTCCACCGCCTCCGCCGTGCAGGCCCTCGCCGCGCTCGGCGGGCAGGACAAGACGGTGAAGAAGGCCATGTCCTGGCTGAAGTCGGTGCAGAACCAGGACGGCGGCTGGGGCTACAACCCGGGTCTGAAGAGCGACGCGAACTCCACCAGCCTGGTCATCGGCGCCCTCGCGGCGACCGGCGAGAAGCCCGCGTCCACGAAGTCCCAGGACGGCAAGTCCCCCCTGGACGCGCTGGCGAAGCTGGCGATGGACTGCGGCAAGGACGGCGGCGCCTTCGGTCTCGCCGACTTCAAGACCGGCAAGCTCTCCCCGAACGCGGACGCGACGGCGGCGGGCGTGCTCGGCGGCCTCGGCCAGGGCCTCGTCGTGAAGCCCGGCGCCAAGCAGGACTCCGCCCCCAAGTGCGCCAAGGCGACCGACTTCGGGCAGGCCACCGTCAACGGCACCGGCTACCTCCTGAAGACCCTCGCCGAGGACGACCACCTGACGTCCACGCTGCCGGGCTCCGAGGACCAGCCGGACTACGGCAACACCGCGGACGCCGTGGTGGCCCTCGCCGCCGCCGGCCAGCAGGAGCAGGCGAAGAAGTCGGCCGACTGGCTGGCGAAGAACGCCGCGGACTGGGCGGAGAAGTCCGGCAGCCCCGCCGCCTGGTCCCAGCTCGTCTTCGCCGCCCACGCCGCCGGCCTCGACCCGCGCGACTTCGGCGGCACCGACCTCGTCAAGGCGCTCAACGCGACGGGCCCGGCCCCGCAGGCCGACGCGGGCTCGGCCGACAGCGACAAGAAGAAGGACAGCGACGACGACGGCGTCAGCGTCTGGTGGATCGTCGGCGTCGGCCTGGTCTTCGGCTGCGGCATCGGCTTCCTGATCAGCGGCCGCAACAAGAAGAACAAGCTGTGACGACGGCGCGGAGCACGGCGACTCGGGCCACGGCGACGCGGGTCACGGCGACGCGAGCCGCGCGGGTCACTGCCGCGCGGGTCACCGCGTTCCTCGGGGCGCTGCTCGCCGCGGCCCTCGTGCTGCTCACCGCCGCGCCCGCCGCCCAGGCCGCCGGGTACCGGTACTGGTCGTTCTGGGACCGCGACGGCAAGCAGTGGGCGTACGCCACCCAGGGGCCCTCGACCGCGCGGCCCGACGACGGGGACGTGCAGGGCTTCCGGTTCGCCGTCTCCGCCGACTCCAAGGACGACGCCGCCCAGCCGCGCGGCGCCGCCGACTTCGCCGCGATCTGCGCGAAGACGCCCGCCGAGGACGGCCGCAAGCGGATCGCGCTCGTCCTGGACTTCGGCACCCCGGGCGACGCCCCCGGCGGTGAGACGCCGCCGAAGCCGCGTACCGCCTGCGCCCGGGTCGCCGAGGACGCGACGACCGCGGAGGCCCTCGCTGCGGTCGCGAAGCCGCTGCGCTACGACAACAACGCGCTGCTCTGCGCCATCGACGACTACCCGAAGAAGGGCTGCGGCGAGCAGGTCTCCGGCGACGGCCGTAAGGACTCGACGAAGCCGGCCGCGGCGGACAAGAGCGGCAAGGACGACGACGGCGGCCCCTCCGTGGGGCTCATCGCGGGCGGGGCGGCCGTCGTGCTGCTCGGCGCGGCCGCGATCTGGCAGGCCCGCCGCCGCCGCGGCTGACGCGGGCGCCCAGGACACGCACGATGACAGCTGTGGCCCGTGACCGCCGCGTCCGCGGGATGCTCGCCCCCGAGGCGCACCGGAGCAACTCCCTGCATCCGGGCGCCTGGTGGGTGTGGGCGCTCGGCCTCGGCACGGCGGCGTCCCGCACCACCAACCCGCTCCTGCTCGGCCTCCTCATCGGCGTCGCCGGGTACGTGGTCGCGGCGCGCCGCACCTCCGCGCCGTGGGCCAAGTCGTACGGGGCGTTCGTGAAGCTCGGGCTCGTCGTGATCGGCATCCGGCTGCTCTTCGCGACGGTGCTCGGCTCCCCGATCCCGGGCACGCACATCCTCGTCACGCTCCCCGAAGTGCCGCTGCCCGACTGGGCGAAGGGCGTGCGGATCGGCGGCCGGGTCACCGCGGAGGGCCTCACCTTCGCCCTGTACGACGGGGTGCGCCTGGCCGGGCTGCTCATCTGCGTCGGCGCGGCCAACGCGCTCGCGAGCCCGGCCCGTCTCCTCAAGTCGCTGCCGGGCGCCCTGTACGAGGCGGGGGTCGCCGTCGTGGTGGCCATGACCTTCGCCCCGAACCTGATCGCCGATGTGCAGCGCCTGCGGGCCACCCGCCGCCTCCGCGGCCGCCCCGACCGGGGGATCCGGGGCCTGCTCCAGGTCGGACTGCCGGTCCTGGAGGGCGCGTTGGAGCGGTCGGTGGCGCTGGCTGCGGCGATGGACGCGCGGGGCTTCGGGCGCGCGGCACAGGTTCCGGTACGGGTCCGCAGGACCACGGCGGCCCTCACGCTCGGCGGCCTGATGGGCGTGTGCGCGGGCACGTACGGCCTGCTCTCGGCACAGGGCGCGGGCTACGGCCTGCCGGTCCTGCTGGCGGGGCTCCTCGCCGCGCTCGCCGGGCTCCGGCTCGGCGGCCGCCGCTCGGTGCGCACCCGCTACCGGCCCGATCCGTGGGGGTGGCGGGCGTGGCTGGTGGCCGGGTCGGGGGCGGCCGTGGGCGGCCTGACGATCTGGGCCTCGACGGTGGACTGGACGGCACTGTACCCGGGCGTCATCCCGCTGGTCGCGCCCTCCCTCCCGCTCTGGCCCGCGGCGGCGGTCCTGATCGGACTGCTCCCGGCGTTCGTGGCACCGGTGCCCGCGGCGGAGCAGCGCCCCGGCGGCGTGCCGGAGGCCCCCGACGCACGGCCCGCCGAGCCCGCTCCCCCGGTCCCTCCGGTGCACCGCCTGCGCCACTCCGCCCCGCCCGCCGACGCCCCCTCCGAGGAGACCTCCCGATGACCGCCATGATCCGGTTCGAGGATGTCTCGGTGACGTACGAGGACGCTCCGGGCCCGACCGTCCAGGGCGTCGAACTGACGATCCCCGAGGGCGAGTTGGTCCTCCTGGTGGGCCCTTCGGGAGTCGGCAAGTCCACGCTCCTGGGCACGGTGAGCGGTCTCGTCCCGCACTTCACCGGGGGCACCCTGCGCGGCCGCGTGACCGTGGCGGGCCGCGACACCCGCACCCACAAGCCCCGCGAACTCGCCGACGTCGTGGGCACGGTGGGCCAGGACCCGCTCTCCCACTTCGTGACGGACACGGTGGAGGACGAGCTCGCGTACGGCATGGAGTCGCTGGGCCTGGCCCCCGAGGTGATGCGCCGCCGCGTCGAGGAGACCCTCGACCTCCTGGGCCTCGCGGGCCTGCGCGACCGCCCGATCGCCACGCTCTCCGGCGGCCAGCAGCAGCGCGTCGCGATCGGCTCGGTGCTGACCCCGCACCCACAGGTCCTGGTCCTCGACGAACCCACCTCGGCCCTGGACCCGGCGGCCGCCGAAGAGGTCCTCGCCGTGCTCCAGCGCCTCGTCCACGACCTGGGCACCACGGTCCTGATGGCCGAGCACCGCCTGGAACGCGTCGTCCAGTACGCCGACCAGGTCCTCCTCCTCCCGTCCCCCACCACACCCCCCGTCCTCGGCGCCCCCGCCGAGCTGATGGCGATCTCCCCGGTCTACCCCCCGGTCGTCGGCCTGGGCCGCCTCGCCGGCTGGTCCCCCCTCCCCCTGACGGTGCGCGACGCACGGCGCGGCGCGGGACCACTGCGGGAGCGCCTGGCGAAGGCGGCGGAGCCAGGCGACCACGGCTCTCTCGGCGGCACCCAGCCGGACACGACGCCGACAGAACAACCGGCCACCCCCACCGACCCGCAGCCGCGGAACCGGCCTGGGGCGGGGACGCGGCGGTATGTCCGCCCGCAGTACAGCAACGAACCCACCACAGGCAAGGGTGTACAGAGAGAGCACCGCAGGCGTTTCGAGGACGGACATACCGCCGCGTCCCCGCCCCACCCCACGGCGACCGGGCGGCCCGAACCACCGGCTGCACCCTGGTGGTCCCGACTGCTCGGCCGTCGCCGGGCGGCAGCCCCGGCGGAAACAAGCCAGCCCACGGGAACGGGCCGACCGGCGGGAGCGGACCAGCCTCCACAAGCGGACCGCCCCGGCACCCCGCCACCCACCACGCTCCCCGCCCACGTCCAGTCCCTCGCCCTCCGCCGCGGCCGCGTCGAAGCCCTGCGCCGGGTCGATCTCCGTGCCGCGCCCGGCGAGACCATCGCGGTCATGGGCCGTAACGGGGCCGGGAAGTCCACCCTGCTCTCCGCTCTCGTCGGGCTGCTCGCGCCCACGGCGGGCAGCGTCCGCGTCGGCGGCGCCGACCCGCACCGGACGAGTCCGCGCGAGCTGCTGCGGCACGTCGGCCTCGTACCGCAGGAGCCGCGCGACCTCCTGTACGCGGACACGGTGGGCGCCGAGTGCGCGGCCGCCGACCGGGACGCCGACGCCGCGCCCGGGACCTGTCGCGCCCTGGTCTCCGAGCTGCTCCCGGGCATCCCGGACGACACCCACCCCCGCGACCTGTCCGAGGGCCAGCGCCTCACCCTCGCCCTGGCCATCGTGCTGACGGCCCGCCCCCCGCTGCTCCTCCTCGACGAGCCGACCCGCGGCCTCGACTACGCGGCCAAGGCCCGCCTGGTCACGGCCCTGCGCCGGCTCACCGCCGAGGGGCACGCCATCATCCTGGCCACCCACGACGTGGAGCTGGCCGCCGAGCTCGCGCACCGCGTGGTGATCCTCGCGGACGGCGAGGTCGTCGCGGACGGGCCGACGCCGGACATCGTCGTCTCCTCCCCTTCCTTCGCCCCGCAGGTCACCAAGATCCTGGCGCCGCAGCAGTGGCTGACCGTCGCCCAGGTGCGGCGGGCGCTGGGGGTGCCGTCGTGAACACGCCCTCCCCCGAGAAGGGAAGCCCCTCCCTAAAGAAGGGAAGGCCCTGCCCAGAGAAGGGAAGGGCAAAGACCGCGACGGCCCAGGCTCAGGCCCAGGCCCGGCCCATCCGCCTCGGCAAGCGCTCCGTCGCCGCCCTCGCCCTCGTCAGCGCCGTCGGCGTGGTCGCCTTCGGGTGGCCGCTGCTCGCCGGCCCCGACTCGGGCCTGAACGCGCACGCGCAGGACGCGCCCTGGCTGTTCGCCGCGCTGCTCCCCCTTCTCCTCGCCGTCGTCGTCGCGACCATCGCCGACGTCGGGCTCGACGCGAAGGCCATCGCGATGCTGGGCGTGCTCGCCGCGGCGGGGGCGGCGCTGCGGCCGCTGGGCGCGGGCACCGCGGGGATCGAGCCGATGTTCTTCCTGATGGTGCTGAGCGGCCGCGTGCTCGGCCCCGGCTTCGGCTTCGTGCTCGGCGCCCTGTCGATGTTCGCCTCCGCGCTGCTGACGGGGGGCGTCGGGCCGTGGATGCCGTTCCAGATGCTCTCGATGGGGTGGGTGTGCATGGGCGCGGGCCTGCTCCCGGGCCCGAACGTCCTGCGCGGGCGGCGCGAGCTGTGGCTGCTCGCCGCGTACGGAGCGGTCTCCTCCGTCCTGTACGGAACGGTGATGAACCTCCAGGGCTGGCCCTACCTCGGCGGCCTGGCCACCGGCGTCTCCTTCGTGCCCGGCGACCCGCTCGCCGACAACCTCGGCCGTTTCATCGCGTACTGCCTGACCACCTCCCTCGGCTGGGACCTGCCGCGCGCGGTCGTCACGACCCTGCTCAGCCTCGCCCTCGGCCCCGCCGTCCTGAAGGCACTGCGCCGGGCGACCCGGCGCGCGGCCTTCGAGGCGCCCGTCACATTCGAGCCCCCGAAGCCGTGAGCGGCGACCACCCCTCCGTGACGAAAAGGGTCCCGGCTCCGTGAGGCGGCCCACAGGACCTTGGTCCTCTACTAAGCACCCACGTAGCGGGCTTCCTTTGATGCGCACGCGTCAAAACCCTATCTGACCTGCACATTGAGACCCTCGTCACATGAAGGACATTCCGCGCGAGTGCGACTCCCACTAGTAAAAGGGGTCATTGCGGCGGGGTAACAGCCCTGCTTCTCTGGATGAGTCGCACGGCGCCGACGAGCCCACCCGGGCCTCGGCGCCGCCGCATGTCCCCCACGTCCCCCGTGTTCCCCGGCGTGCCCGCGACCGCCCTGTCCCCGACCGGAAGGTCCCCTGTGTCCGCCTCGCTCCTCCGCCGCATCGCTTCCCCGAAGAAGGCCCTCACCGGTGCCGCCGTGGCCGTCGCCACCACCGTCATGGTCCTCGCCGCGGCCCCCGCTCAGGCAGCCACCCCCACCGTCGCCAAGGCCGCCCCGGCCGCGGCTCCGGCCGCCGCCCCCACCTCGGCGCAGGCGATCGCGCAGCAGATGATCCCGGACCCGGCCCAGTACGCGGCCTTCTCCAAGATCGTCTCCCACGAGAGCGGCTGGAACGTCCACGCCTCGAACGCCTCCTCCGGCGCCTACGGCCTGGTCCAGGCCCTGCCCGGTTCGAAGATGGCCTCGCACGGCGCCGACTGGCAGAGCAACCCGAAGACCCAGATCTCCTGGGGCCTCGACTACATGAACTCCCGCTACGGCAGCCCGGTCGGCGCGTGGAACTTCTGGCAGTCCCACGGCTGGTACTGAGCCGGCCACCGAGGCCGAGCCGCGCCACAGCTGACGCACGGCGGCACCCCGCACACGAGGGGTGCCGCCTTCGTCGTACGTGACGGCAGGTCAGCGCACCGCCGCGAACCACCGCGCGATCTTCGGCGCGGCCACCTGCACGGACCCGAAGTGATCCACGTCCCCCTGGTTCACGACGGGCGCCCGCACCCCGTTCCTCGCCAGGCCGGCGGCGCAGCTGCGCGCGTTCCCGATGGGCACATCGGTGTCGGCCGCCCCCGCGTACAGCCGCACCGGCGCCTCGGGCTTCCAGTCACAGGCGCCGTCGTTCGCGTCGAGCGCCTCCTTCAGCCCGCCCTCCGGGTGCTTCATCCGCTCGTAGAAGGCGGGCGTGAGGAGCTGCTTCACGTTCTTCGGGAGCACCTTGAAGACGTCCTCCTCGCCGTGCCGCCCGTCGTACAGCGCCTCGACCCGGTCCGCGTACGGGGCGCGGAAGACCTCCGCCGGGTCCTTGTAGATGGGGTGCAGCCGGTTCTGGGCGACGAGGAAGTACGAGAAGTAGAGCACCCCGCTGGTGTCGTTGATCCGCCCGTCGTAGAGCGCGGGGATCTCCTGCCCGGCGAGGTCATAGGGCCCGCTGACGGGCGCAAGGGCCCGCACACGGTACCCGTACCCACCGCGCCCGCCGTGCTGGTCGTGCCCGCCCAGCTCCCGCCCCAGGGCCATCGCGACCTGCCCGCCCTGCGAGAACCCGGTCAGATAGAGATCACCGGTGAGCGGCCTGCCCTGGGCCGCCGCGGCCGGGCGGGCGGCGCGCAGCATGTCGACGGAGGCGGTCACGGCGGAGGCCGTGTCCATGTACGGGTGCAGGCCCGGCCCCTTGCCGAGCCCCAGGTAGTCGGGGGCGGCGACGGCCTTGCCCGCGGCGGCGTGCAGGAAGGGACTGAGGCGGCCGAAGTCCTCGGCCGTGGAGGGTGCGTAGTCGCGGTGGACCATGGTCCCGTGCGTGTCCGAGACCAGGCCGAGCCGGTGGGCGCCGCCCTTGGGGAGCACCAACAGGCCGGTGGCGGTGGTGGGTCGGCCGTGTGTGTCGACGGTGCGGTAGGTGAGGCGGTAGGCCCGCACTCCGTGGCGGACGGTGTCCGTGCCGATGTCGCCCTTCTTGAGGAAGGCGGCGACCTGGGTGCGGGTGAGGTCGGCGACGGGGGTGACGGCGAGGAGGGTGCCGCGCGCGCCGCTCTCGTGGACCGCTCTGTGGGGAGCGGTCCCGTCCGTCCCGTCCGTCCCGACCGCGGCGGCGGTTGCGGGGGCCGCCGCGGCGAGGGCGGTGAGCAGGGTGAGGGCAACGGCGGTGCGGCGCTTGGTGGTTGTCGTCATACGGGAAACGCTAGAAAGGGAGCGCCCTGTTCAGTATCCGCCCACCCCCCGAACCCAGGGTGTACTTCTCCCCACCCCCGCCCCTACCCGAATCCCGCGACTCCGTCGCCCGGGGGCGCCCGTCCTGGGGCTTCGCCCCTAGACCCCCTCTTCGGCCTGAACGGCCTCGTCCTCAAACGCCGGACGGGCTGAGAGGCCAGCCCGTCCGGGGGTCTGGGGGCGGAGCCCCCTGCGCGCGCGGAGCGCGCCAATAGATGCAGCCGGGAAGGGGCGGGACTGGGGAAAGAACCGCCGGAGGCAGAAGGACGCCTGACGCCCCACCCCTACAGCCGCTGAATGATCGTCCCCGTAGCGACAGCACCCCCCGCACACATGGTGACGAGCGCGAACTCCTTGTCCCGCCGCTCCAGTTCGTGCAGCACCGTCGCGATCAACCGCGCCCCCGTGGCCCCCACAGGATGCCCCAGAGCGATCGCCCCACCATTCACGTTCACCTTCTCCAGGTCCTGCTCGAAGACCTGCGCCCAGCTCAACACCACCGAGGCGAACGCCTCGTTGATCTCGACCAGGTCGATGTCCTTGAGGGACATGCCCGCCTTCCCCAGCACCGCCCGCGTCGCGTCGATCGGCCCGTCCAGGTGGTAGTGCGGGTCGGCCCCCACCAGCGCCTGCGCCACGATCCGCGCCCGCGGCTTCAGCTTCAACGCGCGCGCCATCCGCTTCGACGCCCACATCAGGGCCGCCGCACCGTCCGATATCTGCGAGGAGTTGCCCGCCGTGTGCACCGCCGTCGGCATGACCGGCTTGAGCTTGGAGAGGCCCTCCATCGTGGTGTCGCGCAGCCCCTCGTCGCGGTCCACGAGCCGCCACATGCCCTGCCCGGCGGCCTGTTCCTCCTCGGTCGTGGGGACCTGGACCGCGAACGTCTCGCGTTTGAAGCGCTCCTCGGCCCACGCCACGGCGGCCCGCTCCTGCGAGATGAGACCGAGGGAGTCGACGTTCTCTCGGCTCAACCCCCGGTTGCGCGCGATGCGTTCGGCCGCCTCGAACTGATTGGGGAGGTCGACGTTCCACTCGTCCGGGAAGGGCTTCCCGGGTCCGTGCTTGCTCCCCGACCCCAGCGGCACCCGCGACATCGCCTCGACGCCGCAGCTGATGCCCACGTCGATGACGCCCGCCGCGATCATGTTGGCGACCATGTGGCTGGCCTGCTGGGACGAGCCGCACTGGCAGTCCACCGTCGTCGCCGCCGTCTCGTACGGGAGGCCCATGGTGAGCCAGGCCGTGCGCGCCGGGTTCATGGACTGCTCGCCCGCGTGGGTCACGGTGCCGCCGACGATCTGCTCGACGCAGTCGGCGTGGATGCCGGTCCTGCCGAGGAGTTCGCGGTAGGTCTCGCCCAGCAGATAGGACGGATGGAGATTGGCGAGGGCGCCCCCGCGCTTGCCGATGGGGGTGCGTACGGCTTCGACGATGACAGGTTCCGCGGCCATGAGCAGGTCCTCTCCATCCACCACCCGCAGGACGCCCCGGCGCGGCCCGCAGAGAACTAGTACGCGTTCTAGTTCTGTCCCGCAGTCTGCTGACCCGGACCCCACCGCCGCAAGGGTCTTGCACGGACCTTCCCCCCGACCTGCACGGAACAGACCCAGTCACGGGCCTTGCCACTTGTAGAACCCGTTACTACCTTGCGAGGCATCTCCTGATGGACCGTCAGACATAGACATGGAGCACTGATGCCCTGTCCCGCGCTGCCCGACGGGTTCGACTTCACCGACCCGGACGTACTCCAAGACCGCGTTCCCCTCCCGGAGTTCGCACAGCTGCGGCAGACCGAGCCGGTCCGCTGGATCGAGCAGCCGCACGGCATATCCGGCTTCGACGACGCGGGCTACTGGGCCGTGACCCGGCACGAGGACGTCAAGTACGTGTCCACGCACCCGGAACTCTTCTCCTCGAACACCAACACCGCCGTGATCCGCTTCAACGAGTCGATCCAGCGGGACCAGATCGAGGTCCAGAAGCTGATCATGCTCAACATGGACCCGCCCGAGCACACCCGGGTCCGCCAGATCGTGCAGCGCGGCTTCACCCCGCGCGCCATCCGGTCCCTGGAGGACGCGCTCCGCGACCGCGCCCGCTCCATCGTCGAGAAGGCCCTCGCGGGCGCGAACCCGGACGACGGCAGCTTCGACTTCGTCACCGACGTCGCCGTCGAACTCCCCCTGCAGGCCATCGCCGAGCTCATCGGCATCGAGCAGGACGACCGGGCCAAGGTCTTCGACTGGTCCAACAAGATGGTGGCGTACGACGACCCGGAGTACGCCATCACCGAGGAGGTCGGCGCCGAGGCGGCCATGGAGATCATCGGGTACGCGATGAACCTCGCCGCCGCCCGCAAGGAGTGCCCGGCCAAGGACATCGTCAGCCAGCTGGTGGCCGCCGAGGACGAAGGCAGCCTCTCCTCCGACGAGTTCGGCTTCTTCGTGATCCTGCTCGCGGTCGCGGGCAACGAGACCACCCGCAACGCCATCACCCACGGCATGCACGCCTTCCTCACCCACCCCGACCAGTGGGAGCTCTACAAGCGCGAGCGCCCCGAGACGGCGGCGGAGGAGATCGTGCGCTGGGCCACCCCGGTGGTCTCCTTCCAGCGCACCGCGACGCAGGACACCGAGCTCGGCGGCGCGCAGATCAAGCAGGGCGACCGGGTCGGGATCTTCTACTCCTCGGCCAATAACGACCCCGAAGTATTCGAGGAGCCGGGGACGTTCGACATCACCCGCGACCCCAACCCGCACCTGGGCTTCGGCGGCGGCGGTCCGCACTTCTGCCTCGGCAAGTCCCTCGCGGTCCTGGAGATCAACCTCATCTTCAACGCGATCGCCGACGCGATGCCCGGCCTGCGCCTCACCGGCGACCCGCGCCGGCTGCGTGCGGCCTGGCTCAACGGCGTCAAGGAGCTTCAGGTCAGCACCCGCTGACCTGCCTCATGGGAGGCAGGGGCAACACCTCCCACGCCCGGCCCCTGCCTCCCCCTGAGGATCACCGCCGCTGGTTCCCCCACCAGCGGGCCCGATCCGGTCAACTTTCTTTACGGAACCAACGTTTCCGTTGCGTATCGCGTCCGAAGTGGTGAACCTTCCTGTTTCAGGCGTCGAACAGAAATGGTGGCCGTGGCCTCTGCCGAGCTCTCTCTCGTCCCGTCCGGCGGCAGCGCGGCCAGCGGGTGGAAGGAGTCCTTCCGAGGCTTTCGGCGGCGCCACCGCATAGCGCTCATCGCCGTCGGCGCCACGCTCCCCCTGTACGTGATCTGGTGGGCCTTCCTCGCCACCGGGGGCGGCGACCTCGCCGCCCAGGAGGCTTGGGCCCGGTTCGCCGCGGACCACGGCAAGTCCGCGTACAACCTCTTCTGGTACGGCGGCATGCACACCGCCAACTACTCGCTGATCTCGCCGTATCTGATGGCGGCCGTCGGCGTGCGGACCGTGACCGCCCTGTCCGGGGTCGCGGCCGCCTGGCTGGTGTCCGAACTCCTCGTCCGTACCGGGATTCGCCGACCGCTGTGGCCCGCGCTGCTCGCCTCTCTCGCGGTGTGGTGCAACGTGGCGTCGGGGCGCACCACCTTCGCGCTCGGCGTCGCCTTCGGCCTCGCCGCCTGCCTCGCCCTGGTGCGGGAGCGGCGCCTGACGGTCGCGGTGCTGTGCGGGGCCCTGTCCACGATGGCCTCGCCGGTCGCGGGGCTCTTCCTGGTGGTGGCGGGCGCGGGCTACTTCTTCGTACGGGACTGGCCGCGCGCCGCCGCGCTGCTGGCCCCGCCGGTCCTGATCGTGGCGACGACGACGGTGCTGTTCCCGTTCAAGGGCGAGCAGCCGATGCCGTACGACCGGGTCTTCCCGCCGGTGCTCTTCAGCGCGGCGCTGATCCTGGCGGCGCCGCGCGGGTGGCGGGTGCTGCGGTGGGGCGCGGGCGCGTTCGCGGTGGGCACCGTTCTGACGTATCTGATCGCGAGCCCGATCGGGACGAACGTGGAGCGCCTCGCCGAGCTCTTCGCCCCGGCCGCGCTGCTCGCCGCCCTGCTCGCCACCCCCGCCCTGGCCAGGCTCCGCCGGCTCCTGCTGGCCGTCGCCCTGGTCCTTTCGTCGGCGTGGGTGGTCAAGAAGACCGCCGACGACCTGGTGGAGTACACGGCGGTGCCCAAGTGGGCGGCCGACACCAGCGGCGTGGTGCGGGAGCTGCGGCGGCTCGGCGCCGACCGGGGGCGGGTCGAGGTCGTCCCGGCCCGCGACCACCGCGAGGCCGCGGCCCTCTCCCCGTACGTGAACATGGCGCGCGGCTGGAACCGCCAGCTGGACGTGGAGCGCGGGCGCCTCTTCTACGACGGCACGTTCTCGTCCACCACCTACCGGGCCTGGCTGGACCAGTGGGCCGTGGGCTTCGTGGTGCTGCCCCTGGGCAAGCCGGACGGGCCCGCGCAGGCCGAGGCGAAGCTGGTGGCGAGCGGCCCCGCGTGGCTGGAGCCGGTGTGGCAGGACGCGCACTGGAAGGTCTTCAAGGTGAAGAACGCGGTGCCGCTGGTGTCGAAGCCGGCGAAGGTGGTCCGCTCCTCGGGCTCGGACGTGGTGCTGCGGGTACCCCGGCGCGGTCCGGTGACGGTGCGGCTCGTGTACTCGCCGTGGCTCCGGGCGGAGGGCGGCGCGTGCCTGAAGCAGCACGGCGAGTTCACTCGGCTCTGGGTGCCCAGGCCGGGCACCTACAAGATCAGCTCGGGGTACGGTCCTGCGCGGAGCCGTCCTTCGTCGTGCTGATCCGGGCGGGCCCGCCCGGATCGCCGGTGGCCGCGGCGGGCACGGGGCCCCCGGCTCCTCCGGTGGCGAGCTGCAACGGCGTACGGACGCGGGGCCCCGCCAGCAGATGGCCGAGGCCGAAGCCCGCGCCGACGACCGCGGCACCGCCGACCGCGTCGAGCACCCAGTGGTTGCCGGTCGCCACGATCGCGGAGACCGTGAAGAGCGGGTGCAGCAGGCCGAGGGCCTTCATCCACCACTTCGGCGCGAGGACCAGGATGGTCACGCCGCACCACAGGGACCAGCCGAAGTGCAGCGAGGGCATCGCCGCGTACTGGTTGGTGAGCTGGGTGAGCGTGCCGTAGTCCGGCTTCGAGAAGTCCTGCGGGCCGTGCACCGTGTCGATGAAGCCGAGGTCCGGCATCAGGCGCGGCGGGGCCAGCGGGTAGGCCCAGAAGCCGATGAGCGCGAGGACGGTCGCGAAGCCGAGCGCGGTGCGCGCCCAGCGGTACTCGGCGGGGCGGCGGACGTAGAGCACCGCGAGGACGGTCAGCGGCACCACGAAGTGGAACGACGTGTAGTAGAAGTTGAAGAAGTCCTTGAGCCAACCCACCTGGTACACGGCGTGGTTGACCCAGTGCTCGATGTCGATGTGGAGCGCCGACTCGACGGCGTGGATCTGCGCGCCGTGGTGCTCGGCGGTGGCGCGGCCCCCGGATATCGTGCCGCCGGTCGCGGCGAGGCGGACCTGCTGGTAGGCGGAGTAGCCGACGCGGATCAGGAGCAGTTCGAGGATCAGGTTCGGGCGGGCCAGGACGCGGCGCCAGAACGGCAGCAGCGGCACCCGCGACCAGCGCGCCGGTACGGGCTGCGCGTACGGGGCGGGCAGCGGCTTCTGGTAGTGCGGCGAGGTGCGGGACAGGAACGGCACCGCGCAGGCGGCGGCGAGGGCCGCGATCAGCACGATGTTGTCGCTGACCGGCTCCAGGCCCGCCAGGTTGGGCAGCAGCATCTTGGGCGGCAGCGTCAGCGCGAGGACGACGAGGACCGGCCACATGTAGCGGTCCGAGGTCCGCCTGCCGACCCGGCCGACCACCGCGAGCAGCACCCACAGGAGCTGGTGCTGCCAGGTCGTCGGGGAGACCACGACCGCCACACAGCCGGTGACGGCGACGGCGAGCAGCAGCTGGCCGTCCTTCGCGTACGTCACGGCGCGGCGCAGGCCGAGGACGGTGACGGCGGCGCTCAGCACGAGGAACAGGCCGATCTCCAGCGGCCCTTCGAAGCCGAAGCGGAGCAGGACGCCGTGCAGCGACTGGTTGCTGAGGGCGGCCGGGCTGCCGCCGAGGCCGACGCCGCCGAGGTGGTGCAGCCAGTACGTCCACGAGTCGTGCGGCATCGCGGCCCAGGCGAGCGCGGTGGCGGCGGCGAACGTGCCCCCGGACGCCACGGCGGCGCGCCTGCGCCCGGTGCACCAGAGCAGCGGTGCGAAGAGCAGCACGGTGGGCTGGAGGGCGGCGCCGACGCCGATGAGGACGCCACTGGACCGCTCCCCGCGCACCGCGAAGCAGCCGAGCAGCACGAGCAGGACCGGCATGATGCTGGTCTGGCCCAGGAACATGGTGTTGCGCACCGGCAGCGACAGCATCAGCAGGCTGACCGCGATGGGGGCCGCGAGCAGCGAGGTGCGCCGGGACACGGGCTTCGGCAGGGCGCGCGCCGCGACCAGGCCGAGCACGACGACGAGGCCGAGCGTCCCGAACGTCCAGGCCCAGCCGAGCGCCTGCTCGGCCGATCTCGCGAGGGGTTTGAGGACGAGTCCGGAGAACGGGGTGCCGGTGAACTTGTCGGTGTCGTAGAGCGAGCCCTTCACATGGAGGACACCCTCCGGACCGACCCAGGTCTCCAGGTCCGTCAGCCGCTCCCCCTCAGGGGTCCGCAGGACGACGGCCGCCTGCCGTGCCGCGAGGACGGCGGCGATCAGCCAGAGGGCGATGCGCATCGCCGCGATCCGCGCCCGGTCCGCGCCGGTCGCCGCCGTCCCGAAGGCATGTCCCGGTCCGCTGTGCTCCGCGTTCGCCACGCCTCGTCAGCCCTCCGCCCCCGATCCGCCCGGACGGTCCGGGCGTTTCAGCCCCGCGGGGACGCAGACGCCCCCTGAAAAGGGACGCACGCAACCCTCATGTCACCTGACGGCCATTTCGCTTTCTCTCGGCCATTTGTGCGCACAGTTCCACGATCCGGCCGCGACAAAGATCACACAGCGCGCATACCGGCCACACCGAGAGAAGGCGTGTTTGGCCTGTATAGCAACCGTTTCAGCGCATTGCGCGGTTGGCCGAACACCACCCGTAATGGTGCCCCTTGCACCTAAGGTCGCTTGCGGCCGTCTCGTCCCCGACGGCCCCGCCCGTGCCCCCGTCCCCGAAAGCAGGCGAGCGAACTCTTGGCGAGCGCCACCTCCGTCGCCCTCCGCAAGGAGCCCGCCGGCCCCCTTGCCCCGGACCGCCAGGACGTCACCGTCGCCGACCCCGTGCTGGTCAAGCGCGCGGTGAAGGCGGCCGCGCTCGGCAACGCGATGGAGTGGTTCGACTTCGGCGTCTACAGCTATATCGCCGTGACGCTCGGCAAGGTCTTCTTCCCCTCGGGCAACGCCACCGCCCAGCTCCTGTCCACCTTCGGCGCCTTCGCCGCGGCCTTCCTGATCCGCCCGCTCGGCGGCATGGTCTTCGGCCCGCTCGGCGACCGCGTGGGCCGCCAGAAGGTCCTGGCGCTGACCATGATCATGATGGCGGCGGGCACGTTCGCGATCGGCCTGATCCCGTCGTACGCGACGATCGGCGTGGGCGCCCCGGTGCTGCTCCTCCTGGCCCGCCTGGTGCAGGGCTTCTCGACGGGCGGCGAGTACGCGGGCGCGGCGACGTTCATCGCCGAGTACGCGCCGGACAAGAAGCGCGGCTTCCTCGGCAGCTGGCTGGAGTTCGGCACGCTCGCGGGCTACATCGGCGGCGCGGGCCTGGTGACCCTGATGACGGCGCTCCTGTCCGCCGACGACCTGGTCTCCTGGGGTTGGCGCATCCCCTTCCTGATCGCGGGCCCGATGGGTCTGATCGGCCTCTATCTGCGCATGAAGCTGGAGGAGACCCCGGCGTTCGCGGCGGAGCTGGAGAAGGCGCACCAGGACGAGCAGTCGCGTCCGAAGGTACGCCTGCGCGAAATGATCACCGGCCAGTGGAAGGCCCTGCTCCTGTGCATGGGCCTGGTCCTGGTCTTCAACGTCACGGACTACATGCTGCTCTCGTACATGCCGAGCTACCTCACGAGCGAGCTCAAGTACGACGAGACGCACGGGCTGCTCGTGGTGCTCGTGGTGATGGCGCTGATGATGTGCGTCCAGCCGTTCGCGGGGGCGCTCACCGACCGGGTGGGGCGCCGCCCCGTCATCGCGGCGGGCTGTGCGGGCTTCCTCTTCCTCTCCGTTCCCGCCCTGCTCCTGATCCGGCAGGGCTCGCTGTGGGCGATCGGCCTCGGCATGGCGGCGCTCGGCCTGCTCCTGGTCTGCTTCACGGCGTCCATGCCGTCGACCCTCCCGGCCCTCTTCCCCACGAAGGTCCGCTACGGCTCGCTCTCGATCGGCTTCAACATCTCGGTGTCGATCTTCGGCGGGACGACTCCGCTGGTGGTGACGGCGCTGATCGGGGCGACGGGGAACATGATGATGCCCGCGTACTACATGATGGCGGCGGCTGTGGTGGGCGGGGTCGCGGTGTGGTTCATGAGCGAGTCGGCGGGCCGCCCACTTCCCGGCTCACCGCCGGCGGTGGAGCGGTAAGGGTCCCTTTCCCCGGTCCCGCCCCTTCCCGAAGCGGCCGTCGCCGCGGGCTACGGACAGCCCGTCCGGCGATTGAGGACGAGGCCGTCCAGGCCGATACGGGGGTCTAGGGGCGCAGCCCCAGGAAGGGCGCCCCAGGGCCGCGGGAGCGGCGGATTCAGGAAGGGGCGGGATCGGGGAAAGAAAAACTCAACCGGCCACCGGCCTACCCCCCTGCCACCCCACAAACAACGGCACCCCCAACTCCCCCTCCCCCGCCACCACAACAACCCCGAACGGCCGCTCAAAAGCCACCCGCTCCACCCGCCGGACAGGCGGCGGCGCCCCACCCGGCGCCATAGGCACGGCAGTGACGGCCGCAGCCTCAACCCCCGCCTCCCCCACCCGCACCACCGCCTCCTGCACCACCTCCGACACAGCAAGCCGCTCCGGCGACATCAGGGAGAAGTCCGCCCGAGCCCCCAGCACCGCCCCCGCCCCCAACTCCCCCAGCTGATCCGTCACATCCACCCGCGCCCGCAGCACGAACCGCGGCAAGGCCAGCGCCACCACATCCGCGTCCAGCGGGGCACACCGCTCGGGCCCGGCGGCCCACCCCAGCGGCAGCACCTCCTCCGCCCCGGCCCCCACCGCCCCCAGCACCAACCGCACCCGCACCGACGAAGCCCCCGCGCACCGCAGCTCGACGACCGTCGCCCGGCCGCCGTCCACCGACCACGCGTCCCCCACCGGCACCGTCCGATGCATCGTCGGCACCCGATGCCGCACCCCCGCCCCGTCCACGAAGTCCGCGTCGCGTGTCGCCGCGCCCTCGAAGGGGACCTCCCAACGCGCCTTCAGGACAAGCGCGTTGACCAGCACCAGCAGCATGTCCGGGGTCAGCTCCACCGGGAGCCGGTCGATCAGCCCTCCGGTGACCTCCCGCACCCACGCGTCCACCTCCTCCTGCCCGCCCGGGCCCCCCGGCCCGTCCGGCGCCAGCGGACCGAAGCCCACATCCGGGAGCGCCTCCCGATAGGCGCGGTAGACCGGGACCTTGCTCCACACGCGTGTGGCGACCCCCAGCGCGTCCTCCCCCGCGAACGCCCGGCCCACCTCCGTGACCGCCCGCGCGGCGTCCGGCCCCGCGGCCCCGAGCAGCCGCCGCAGCTCCTCGGCCGTCTCACCCCGCGCCCCCGCCGCGACCGCCGTCAGCGCGAGCCAGAGCCCGGCGGGCGAACACACGAAGTCACCGACGCCGGAGCCATCGCCAGGCCCGTCCCCACCGCCGCTCCCCGCCGGCTTCCCCCTCGCCCCCGCCGCTCCCGGCTTCTCCTTCGCCCCCGCCGCCACCAGCGGCACCCACCGCTCCGCCAGCCCGCGCATCGCCCCCGCCGCCGCCCCCGACGGCCCCATCTGGTCCGTCTGGTCCGTCTGGTCCGTCTGGTCCGTCTGACCTGCCCCGTACGCCACTTGGCCCCCGCTTCCCGTCCGCGCCGTCTCCACGTCGCTCCACCCGCCACCAGCACGCCCAGTATGCGAGGCGCCGCTGACAATCCGCCGCGCACCAGCTAGGCTCCTTAGCGAAACTAACTAGGCATGTGAACGGAACAGCGCACCACAGAACCAGCGGGCCACAGAACCAGCGGGCCACAGAACCAGCGGGCCACAGCGCCGGCAGGCCACAGAGCCGAAGAGGAGCCATGACCGACCAGCAGTCGCAGCAACAGCAGCAGTGGAACGACGTCGACAGCTACTTCGCCGACCTCCTCGCCCCCGCCGACGAGGCCCTCGCCGCGGCCCTCGCCGACAGCGACGCGGCCGGGCTGCCGCAGATCGCCGTCGCACCGAACCAGGGCAAGCTGCTCCACCTCCTCGCCCAGATCCAGGGCGCCCGCCGCATCCTGGAGATCGGCACCCTCGGCGGCTACAGCACGATCTGGCTGGCCCGCGCCCTGCCCGCCGACGGCAGCCTCGTCACCCTCGAGTACGCCGCCCGCCACGCCGAGGTAGCCCGCGCCAACCTCGCCCGCGCCGGGGTCGACAAGAGCGTGGAGGTCCGCGTCGGGCCCGCCCTCGACTCGCTCGCCGCGCTCGGCGCCGAGGGCGTCGACCCCTTCGACCTGGTCTTCATCGACGCGGACAAGGCCAACAACCCGCACTACGTGGAGTGGGCGCTCAAGCTGACCCGGCCCGGCAGCCTGATCGTCCTCGACAACGTCGTACGCGGCGGCGCCGTCGCCGACGCCACCAGCACCGACCCGAGCGTGCGCGGCACCCGCGAGGCGCTCGGCCTCTTCGCCTCCCACCCGCGCCTGGAGGGCACAGCAGTGCAGACGGTCGGCGTGAAGGGCTACGACGGGTTCGCCCTCGCCCGCGTGCTGGACTGAGCGAAGCCCGTAACCCCGTAACCCCGTGAGCCCGTGAGCTCGTAACGCCTCTCAACTCTCGTGGTAGAAGCCCACGTTCACGCTGCGCGGCCCGGAGCGGTCCTGGATGATCACCTCGCCCGAGCCGCCCCGGGGCAACGGCGCCGTCCCTCCGTACAGGAGGGGCTGCGCCGCCCCGGCGACGTGCAGGCGGACCTCGGACGCCGGGTCGGGCTGGGAGCCGCGCAGCCAGACGACGGCCCAGGACCCGTCGGGGCCGCAGCGGAACTCGAGGTGGGTACGGGATATGAACAGCCAGTCGTCGGGGGTCACCAGGCGGCACACACCGCGGTCCCGGCCCACGCGCAGGACCGCGCCCGGCTGGCTCGGCGCCTCGGCCATGAGCATGCCCGCGGTCGCGCCCGCGTCCGCGCCGGACATCGAGGCCATGGTGAGCTCCAGCACGTGCGCTCCTTAGGTCGGCTGGTTCAACACGGCTGAATCTAATGGAGGTTCGGCGTCTGCGACGGGAGGTTCGGCGTCTGCGACCATGGATCCATGACGGAGCGCAAGCCACCCGGGGTCGACTTCGAGTCGTGGGTCGACAAGCAGATCCGTGAGGCGGAGCAGCGCGGCGACTTCGCCGCCCTGCCCGGCGCGGGCAAGCCCCTTCCCGGCGGCACCGACACGACGTACGACGAACTGTGGTGGGTCAAGCAGAAGATGGCCCGCGAGGGCCTCTCCCCGCTGACGCCCACCCTCGCCCTGCGCAAGGAGGCCGAGGACGTCCGGGCGGCCGCCGCCGACGCGCCCTCCGAGAGCGCGGCCCGGCGCCTGGTCACGGAGCTGAACGAGAAGATCCGTGAGGCCCTGCGCGTGGCACCGCCGGGCCCGCCGCTCGGCCTGACGCCCTTCGATGTGGAGGAGGTCGCCCGCGACTGGCGGGAGCGCCACCCCGGCCGGTAGCCGGTGACCGGTAATCCGCGTAATTCGCTTGCGGGGCACGGTCGTACGGGTCCGAGAATGACCCCATGACCCGCATGACCAGCGTTCAGCACCAGCCCGCCGGCGTATGGACCGTGGCTCCGGAACCGTCCGGCTCCCCCGTCGCCCTCGCCCTGTGGCGGGCGTACTACACGGAGGTCAGCGACCGCTGGTTCCGGCTCCACGAGGGGCGGGACACCCCGCCCGACGAGCTGGAGCGGGAGGTCGTCGCGGCGGAGGACGGCGCCACGCTGGTGCCGCCCGCCGGGGTGCTGCTGCTCGGCCGGTACGGGGACGAGCCGCTCGGCATGGCCGGGGTGCGCCTGATCGACGCGGAGACCGCCGAGCTGAAGCGCGTCTTCGTACAGAAGGAGGCGCGCGGCACGGGCGGCGGCCCCGTCCTCCTGGCCGCCGCCGAGGACGCGGCGCGGGGGCTTGGCGCCCGCCGGATGGTCCTCGACACCCGCAGCGACCTGGCGGAGGCGTGGTCCCTGTACGAGCGGAACGGCTACGTACGGACCGAGCCGCACAACGACGAGGAGTACGCCGAGCGCTGGTACCGCAAGGAGCTCACGGAGTCCTGAACCTCCCTGGACCTCCCTGGATCTCTTCGGGTGCGCGGCTCAGGCCGCCAGGCCCCGGGGCGACGGCGGTGAGCCGTCGGGGCGCGGGCGTTCGCTGTCCGAACCGCACAGCTCGCCGCTGAGCTCCTCGACGAGCTGCATCAGGTCCGTGGGCCGGTCGGGTCCCCACCAGTCGCCGAGCAGCTCGGACAGGGACTCCTCACGGGCCTTCGCCAGCTTCGCCGCGACGCCCCGGCCCGCCTCCGTCAGGACCAGGTCGAGCCCCTCGCGCACCGCGAGGCGCCGCTCCTCGACCTGCCGGGCCGCCTGGGTGATCACCGAGAGCGGCACCACGCTGCGCTCGGCGAGCACCGCGGGCTCCACCGAGCCGTGCCGGCTGATCCGCAGCAGCAGCCAGCTCGCCGCCGGGTGCAGGTCGTAGCCCGCCCGCTCGGTGATCCGCTCGTAGATCGCGCGGCGCCCCTCCCGCGTGCCGAGCACCGAGAGGGCCCGCGCCACCTCGTCGTACGAGGAGCGCTCCACCGGGTTGCTGGCCAGCGTCTGGGTGGTGTCGGGGGCCGTGACGGAGCCGCGCAGCTTGTCCTCGCGCAGGAACCAGGAGAGGGCGAAGGCGAGCAGGGCGACCGGGGCCGCGTACAGGAAGACGTCCGTGATCGACGAGGCGTAGGCGTGCAGGACGCCGGGGCGCAGCGCCGCCGGGAGCTCCGCGATGCCGCGCGGGTCCGCCTTGAGCGAGTCCGGGCTGACACCGGGCGGGAGCTGCTGCCCGGAGAGCGCCGAAGCCAGCTTGGTGCTCAGCCGGTTGGCGAAGATCGTGCCGAAGATCGCGACGCCGAAGGAGGCGCCGATCGAGCGGAAGAAGGTCGCGCCGGACGTGGCGACGCCCAGGTCCTCGTAACTGACCGCGTTCTGCACGATGAGCACGAGCACCTGCATGACCAGGCCGAGCCCGAAGCCGAACACGAAGAAGTAACCGCTCATCTCCGCGGTGCTGCTGTTCTCGTCGAGCTGGTGCAGCAGGAGCAGCCCGAGCGTGGTGACCGCCGTACCGGCGATCGGGAAGACCTTCCAGCGGCCGGTGCGGCTGACGATCTGGCCCGACGCGGTCGTCGAGATGAGCATGCCTGCCACCATCGGCAGCATGTGCACACCCGACATCGTCGGCGTCACGCCCTGCACCACCTGCAGGAACGTCGGCAGATAGGTCATCGCGCCGAACATCGCGAAGCCCACGACGAAGCTGATGACGGCCGACAGCGTGAAGGTCCTGATCCGGAACAGCTTCAGCGGCAGTACGGGCTCCGCGGCCCGCCGCTCCACCGCCACGAACACCACGGCGAGCACCACGCCCGCCACCGCGAGCCCGACGATCTGCGCCGAACCCCACGCCCAGGTGGTGCCGCCGAGCGAGGCGACGAGGACCAGACAGGTCGCGACCGAGGCGATGAGGAAGGTGCCCAGGTAGTCGATGGTGTGCCGGGTGTCGCGGCGCGGGATGTGCAGGGTGGTGGCGATGACGGCGAGGGCGATCACGCCGACGGGCAGGTTGATGTAGAAGACCCACCGCCAGCTCAGATGCTCGGTGAAGACCCCGCCGAGCAGCGGCCCCAGCACACTGGTCGCCCCGAAGACCGCGCCGAACAGCCCCTGGTACTTGCCTCGTTCGCGCGGCGGGACCAGGTCACCGACGATCGCCATGGACAAGACCATGAGCCCGCCGCCGCCGAGCCCCTGCAGCGCCCGGAACCCGATCAGCTGCGGCATGTTCTGCGCCATCCCGCACAGCGCCGAGCCCACCAGGAAGATCACGATCGCGGTCTGGAAGAGCTTCTTGCGCCCGTACTGGTCGCCGAGCTTCCCCCACAGCGGGGTCGCGGCGGTCGAGGCGAGCATGTACGCGGTGACGACCCAGGAAAGATGCTCGAGGCCGCCGAGATCGCTGACGATGGTCGGCAGCGCCGTCGACACGATCGTCTGGTCGAGGGCCGCGAGCAGCATCCCGAGGAGCAGCGCCCCGATGGAGACCAGGACGCCGCCCTGGACGTGCTCCGAGGGGGCTCGGCCGTGTGTGCCCCTCCGCGCGCCTGTCACGTCGCCCTGGTGTGCGCCCGTCACGTCGTCCTGGTGTGCGCCCGTCACGTCGTCCTGCGTCATCGGCACCTCCTGAGGCTCCCGCCGGGACTCCCGGCCAGGCAGTCCTGGGGACCCTTCTCACACCCCATCCTGGTCCGGATGTCCTGTTATGGCCTGTTGAATCCTGCGGGCGCCCTGGGAAGGGGCGGCGGGCGTCTGCATAATCGCTGGAGTCTCCGGGGGGAGCGCACGCGCAACGAGGGAGAGGATGCACACAGTGACCGGAGCGAACGTCCGGGACGGCGGGCACGGCGACCGCGGCGGGCCCGTATGCCCCCGCTGCGGCGCGGCACGCGAGCTCGGCACGGCACCGGACTGCGGCTGCGCCGAGCGGGCGGGTGAGGCGGCGCGGGACACGCGCTCGGCGGCCGCGGCGGCCGCCGAGGACTTCGATCCACTGCGGATCCGCCCGTACGTGTCCCTCCCGGAACCGGGGCCGGAGCCGGGCTCGGACTCAGGCTCGGACTCGGGCTCGGGCTCGGGCTCGGGCTCGGGCTCGGCTGATCCGGGGGACTCGACCGTGCGGATGCCGCCGGTGCCGTCGGCGGGACTGATGCCTTCGGGTTCGGCTTCGGCTTCGGGTTCGGCTTCGGGTTCGGCTTCGGCTTCGGCTTCGGCTTCGGCTTCGGCTTCGGCTTCGGCGGCATTGGACCCGATGGATCCGGTGGATCCGGGAGTGGGCCCGGCCCCCGAGGACGACTTCGCACCCGGCCGTCCACCGCGACGGCGTCGCGTCGCGGTGTTCGCCGGGGCCGGAGCGGCGGCCGCGGTGGCAGTCGTCGCGGTCTTCGCCACGGGGCTGTTCTCCTCCGACACGGAGGCGGGACCGGGCTCGGGCGGAGGGGCGCGCAACGACCGCGCGCTCTCCGACGCGGCGACGAGGTCGGGGCCGGGGACTGACTCCGGCCTGTCCCCGGCCCCGGCCTCGTCCACGGCGAAGCCCTCCCGCTCGGCCACGGCCTCGGCCTCGCACCGCGCGAGCGCGTCCCCGTCCCGGTCCGAGACCAGGGCCCCGCTCACGCCGTCCGCGACCGCGCCCCCGTCGACGGCCCGGGCCACGGGTTCGGTGGAGCCCCCCGCGTCCCGCCGCCCGCCGGAGCCCGCGGGCACGCTCCGCACGGGCGACTCCGGCCGGGACGTACGCGAACTCCAGCAGCGCCTGGGGCAGTTGTACCTGTACATGGGTCCGGCGAACGGGCGCTACGACGCGGAGGTCGCGGATGCGGTGGCCCGCTATCAGTGGGCGCGGGGGATCGACGCGGACGAGAAGGGTGTGTACGGGCCGACCACGCGGCGGAGCCTGGAGTCGGAGACGAAGGACCCGTAGGACCGGCAGGACCGGTCTCAGCCGATGGTGAGCTGAAGCTCGCCGCCGGGGAGGGCCTGGACCTGTACGTGGGTCAGGTCGGGCACCTGCACGGTGGGGTGGTAGGCGGCCGCGCGGGGGCCCACGCCGACGACGCGCATTCCGGCCGCGAATCCGGCGGCGATGCCCGCCTCCGAGTCCTCGAAGACGATGCAGTCCTCGGGGGCGACGCCCAGTTCGGCGGCGCCCTTCAGGAAGCCCTCGGGGTCGGGCTTGCTGGCGCCCACGCTCTCGGCGGTGATGCGGATGTCGGGCAGGCCGAGTCCGGCGGCGGCCATGCGGCCGGTGGAGAGCGGGACGTCGGCGGAGGTCACGAGGGCGTGGGCCCGGCCTTCGAGGGAGGCCATGAAGGCGGCGGCGCCGGGGACGGGGACGACGCCGGTCATGTCGGCGGTCTCCTCGGCGAGCATCTGCCGGTTCTCGGCGTAGTTCTCTTCCATGGGGCGGTCCGGGAGCAGCACGGCCATGGAGGCGTAGCCCTGCCGGCCGTGGACGACCTTCAGGACCTCGACGGGGTCGAGTCCGTGGCGTGCGGCCCAGCGGTGCCAGCAGCGTTCCACGACGGCGTCGGAGTTGACGAGGGTGCCGTCCATGTCGAGAAGGAGGGCGCGGGCGGTCAGGACAGTGGTGGCCGTCATCGGCGTTCTCCAGAGCGCAGGGGGGATCAAGGCGGCCCCGCCCGCCGGTCAGGGAATACGGGCGGAGCCACTTTGTTCCCCCACGATACAAAACGGTTCCCCGTATTGGCCAACCGCCCCCTGCCCTGCCGCGAGGTGCTGCTGGTGGGTGGTGGGGTCGGGGCGGGGTCGGGGCGGGGTCGGGGCGGGGACGCGGCGGGGACGCGGCGGGGACGCGGCGGGGACGCGGCGGGGACGGGGCGGGGACGCGGCGGTATGTCCGTCCTCGAAAAGCCGGGGGCGCCGGACGACTACACGAGTACTGGCCTGGGCGGCTTGCTGTACTGCGGGCGGACATACCGCCGCGTCCCCACCCCTTACGCCGTCGCCCGCCCGCGGGCCGTCTCGCCTTGCCGCGCTTCCTCGCGTCCCCATCTCTCGGCCGTCACGCGTCTACAGGCCGCCCCACCTTCCC
>NZ_JBHYJB010000017.1:0-179910 GCF_042740175.1 Streptomyces sp. NPDC059009
AGGCCGTTCAGGCCGATGGGGGTCTGGGGGCGCAGCCCCCAGGAGGGCGTCTCAGGGGCGACGGAGTCGCCGTTTCGGGAAGGGGCGGGATTGGGGAAAGGCCCCGCAGGGGGGAGGGGGCCCGAACGATTCCGTGCTACGAAGGATCATGCCCACTCGCTATGACGCCGTCATCGTCGGCGGCGGCCACAACGGCCTGGTCGCCGCCGCCTATCTGGCCCGCGCGGGGCGCAGCGTCCTGCTCCTGGAGCGGCTCACCCGCACCGGCGGCGCCGCGGTCTCCACCAACCCCTTCGCCGGGCTCGACGCACGGCTCTCCCGCTACTCGTACCTCGTGAGCCTGCTGCCCCGGAAGATCGTCCGGGACCTGGACCTGGACTTCCGCGTGCGCACCCGCACCGTCTCCTCGTACACCCCGACCGAGCGGGCCGGGCGGCCCACCGGCCTGCTGGTCGGCGGCGGCGACGCCCGCACCCGCAAGGCGTTCGCGCGGCTGACCGGCGGCGAGCGGGAGTACGAGGAGTGGCGGCGCTTCTACGGCATGACCGGGCGGCTCGCCGAGCGCGTCTTCCCGACCCTCACCGAGCCGTTGCCCACGCGCGACGAACTGCGCCGCCGCGTCGACGACGAGACCGCCTGGCGCGCCCTCTTCGAAGAGCCCATCGGCGTCGCCGTCGAGGAGCGCTTCACCGACGACCTCGTACGAGGCGTCGTCCTCACCGACGCGCTGATCGGCACGTTCGCCGACGCCCACGACCCCTCGCTGCGCCAGAACCGCTGCTTCCTGTACCACGTCATCGGCGGCGGCACCGGCGCCTGGGACGTGCCCGTCGGCGGCATGGGCGCCCTCACCACGGCCATCGCGGACGCGGCCCGGGCGGCGGGCGCCCGCCTCGCCACCGGCCACGAGGCGACCCGTATCGAGACGGACGGGCAGACCGCCGAGGTCACCTATCGCACCGCCGACGGCGAGGGCACCGTCGCCGCCCGCCACGTCCTGGTCGGCGCCTCGCCGCAGGCCCTCGCCGAACTCACCGGCGACGCCCCGCCCGCCCCCGCCGAGGGCGCCCAGCTCAAGGTCAACATGCTCCTGACCCGGCTGCCGCGCCTGCGCGACACCTCCGTGGACCCGGCCGAGGCGTTCGCCGGGACGTTCCATATTGCGGAGGGGTATGAGGAGTTGGCGGCCGCCCACGCCCAGGCCGCCTCCGGCCGGCTGCCCGCCGCGCCGCCCTCCGAGATCTACTGCCACTCCCTCACGGACCCCTCGATCCTCGGCGACGAGCTTGTCGAGCGCGGCTACCAGACCCTCACGCTCTTCGGCCTGCACGCACCCGCCCGGCTCTTCGCCGACGACAACGACGCTGTCCGCGCGGAGCTGCTCAAGGCGACCCTCGCGCAGCTCGACGCGCACCTGGCCGAGCCGGTCGCCGACTGCCTCGCCACCGACGCCGAGGGCCGCCCCTGCATCGAG
Organism: Streptomyces sp. NPDC059009; assembly: GCF_042740175.1. NCBI lineage: Bacteria > Bacillati > Actinomycetota > Actinomycetes > Kitasatosporales > Streptomycetaceae > Streptomyces > Streptomyces sp. NPDC059009. The sequence continues at coordinate 1,475 of NZ_JBHYJB010000017.1, forward strand.
GCGAAGACCCCGCTCGATCTGGAGCGTGATCTGCGGCTGCCCGGCGGCAACATCTTCCACCGTGACCTCGCCTTCCCGTACGCCCAGGAGGGCACGGGCCGTTGGGGCGTGGAGACCGCGCACGCCAACGTCCTGCTGTGCGGGGCGGGCGCGGTGCGCGGCGGCGGCGTCAGCGGGGTGCCGGGGCACAACGCGGCGATGGCGGTGCTGGGGGAGTAGCAGGGGGCGTGTACGGTCGACAGTCGATCGATCGGCCTGGTCGGGTCGACGGTCGATCGATCGGCCCGGTCGGCCGTACGCAGGACAGGGCCCGGCTCAGGAGCTCAGAAAGGGGGCGCCGCGATGGCTTCCCGCCGCGGGGGCGCCGCCCCCACCTTCACCGAGCAGGCCCGCCGCGCCCAGCTCATCGAGTGCACCATCGACCTGATCGCCACCAAGGGCAGGCCCGCGACGTCGCTCGCGGCGATCGCCGAGCGCGCGGGCCTGTCCAAGGCCGCGGTCCTCTACCACTTCTCCTCCAAGGACCAGCTCACCCAGGCCGCGTTCGCCCACGTCCTGGAGCAGTTCACGGCGTACGTGAACGAGAAGGTGGCCGCCGAGTCCGACCCCCGCGCCGCCGTCATCGCCTACGTCCGCGCGATGGTGGGCTACCAGCAGGCCCACCGCCGCCACGTCCGCGTGATCACCGAGACGCTCCTCGACGACGCGGGCGGCACCCGCCTCAAGACCCCCGGCGGCCACGACACGGCGGACCGCCGGCAGGCCCTGGCGGAGCTGCTCGCGGCGGGCCAGCGGGGCGGCGGCTTCCGGGAGTTCGAGCCGCGGGCGGTGGCCCTGGCGATCGGCGGCGCCATCGACGGCGTGATCGCGCACTGGCTCGCCCACCCCGGACTCGACCTGGACGCGGCGGCCGACGAACTGGTGACGTTCACGCTCCACGCGATCGAGCGGCATCAGTAGCCGCGGTGCCCGTGTCACGGGCGGCGTGCGAACGACGGCGCGTGCTCCGGCCGTACGCCCACCCCACCCAGGTACCCCGCGACGGTCCGCAGCGCGGGCACCGCACGCAGCAGCCGGAGCGGCAACGGCAGCCGGTCACCCCGCAGCGTCCCCTTCAGGGCGGGCCTCAACAGCATGGCGTGCTCGCCCAGTTGGGACTTCTGTGTGAAGGTGGTGGGCAGTGTGCGGCGCTTCTGCACCCGCTCCAGGTCGCGCCCGCGCACCGAGCCGCTCCGCAGCGGCCCGGCGAGGATGCGCGCGGCGGCGACGGCGTCCTGGACGGCGAGGTTGACGCCGACCCCGCCGACCGGCGACATGATGTGCGCGGCGTCCCCGATGCACAGGAGCCCCGGCCGGTGCCAGCGGGCGAGCCGCCCCATGGTGACCTCCAGGAGCTTCACGTCGTCCCAGGAGCGGATCTCCGCCATGGCCTCCATGTCCCAGCCGAGCAGTGAGCCGAGCCGCTCGCGGAACCGGTCGATGCCCTGGGCGCGCAGCTCGGCGTCGGTGCCCTTCTTGATGAGGTAGGAGGTCTGGTAGTAGTCGCCGCGGTCCATGGTGGCGGCGACCTGGCCGTCCCGGATGCTGAGGAAGACCCGGCCCTCCTTGACCGCGTCGCGCGGCGCGGGCACCCGAACCTGCCATACGTCCATGGGGACTTCGAAGGAGGCGGGCGTCAGGCCCGCCTCCCGGCGCACCAGTGAGTCCCGCCCGTCGCAGGCCACGGTCAGGTCCGCGGCGAGCTCCCCGGGCGTGCCGTCCCCGTCGCCGTGGTCGGTGTAGTGGACCCCCGTCACGCGCCCGGCGGCGTCCCTGCGCAGTCCCGTCACGGCCGTGCGCATCCGCAGCGTGAAGGACGGCTCCTCGGCGGCCGCGCCCGCGAGCAGGTCGAGGAAGTCCCACTGCGGGACCATCGCGATGTACTTGTGCCGGCCGGGGATGCGGCGCAGATCGCCCGCGACGACCGTGGCGTCGTCGATGTGCATGCGCATCTCGTGCAGCCTGCGGGCAGGCAGCCGCGCGAAGCGTTCGCCCAGGCCGAGTTCGTCGAGCAGGCGCAGCGTCGAGGGGTGCACGGTGTCCCCGCGGAAGTCGCGCAGGAAGTCCCCGTGCTTCTCCAGGACGGTGACGTCGAGCTCGGCCCGGGCGAGGAGCAGTCCGAGCATCATGCCCGCGGGGCCGCCGCCGACGACACAGCACGTCGTACGTTCCATTTCTCTTCCCTCCCTGGGAGCGTGCGCCCCAGACTAACCGATCGGTCAGAAGACTGACCGCTCGGTCAGTTCCCCGCCCGGTCAAAGAATCTGACACTGCATCAGAAAATCTCTTCCGTCGTCCGGACGGCTGCGGCATCCTGCGCCCATGCAGACGGAGCTGAGCAAGAAACTGGGAGTCGAGCACGCCATCTTCGGCTTCACGCCGTTCCCCGCCGTGGCAGCCGCCATCAGCAGGGCCGGCGGCTTCGGTGTGCTCGGCGCGGTGCGGTACACGGCGCCCGACGACCTGGCCCGCGACCTCGACTGGATGCAGGAGCACGCGGACGGCAGGCCGTACGGTCTCGACGTCGTCATGCCCGCCAAGAAGGTCGAGGGCGTCTCCGAGGCCGACGTCGAGGCGATGATCCCCGAGGGGCACCGGCAGTTCGTCCGGGAGACCCTCGCCAAGCACGGCGTGCCCGAGCTCCCCGAGGGCGAGGCGTCCGGCTGGCGCATCACCGGCTGGATGGAGCAGGTCGCCCGCAACCAGCTCGACGTCGCCTTCGACTACCCCATCAAACTCCTCGCCAACGCGCTGGGTTCACCGCCCGCCGACGTCATCGAGCGCGCCCACAACCACGGCGTCCTCGTCGCGGCGCTCGCGGGCAGCGCCCGGCACGCGCAGAAGCACGCGGAGGCGGGCATCGACATCGTCGTGGCGCAGGGCTACGAGGCGGGCGGGCACACCGGCGAGATCGCCTCCATGGTGCTCACGCCCGAAGCCGTCGAGGCCGTCGACCCGTTGCCGGTCCTCGCCGCCGGGGGCATCGGCAGCGGACAGCAGATCGCCGCCGCTCTCGCCCTCGGCGCACAGGGCGTCTGGCTCGGCTCGCTCTGGCTGACCACGACCGAGGCCGACCTCCACTCGCCCGCCCTGACCCGGAAGTTGATCGCCGCGGGCTCCGGGGACACCGTCCGCTCGCGCGCCCTCACGGGCAAGCCCGCGCGGCAGCTGCGTACCGAATGGACCGACGCCTGGGACGACCCGGCCGGACCCGGCACGCTGCCGATGCCCCTGCAGGGCCTGCTCGTCGCCGAGGCCGTGTCCCGGATCCAGAAGTACGAGGTGGACGCCCTGCTCGGCACCCCCGTCGGACAGATCGTCGGCCGGATGAACAGCGAACGCAGCGTGCAGGCGGTCTTCGACGACCTGACGCGTGGCTTCGAGCGCGCCATCGACCGCGTCAACCGCATCGCCGGAAGGAGCGACAAGGCATGAGCACGGTGAGCACTTCGACCCCGCCCAACGGCTTCTGGGCCCAGGCCACGGCCGACCCCGACCGCACCGTCCTGACCGCACCCGACGGGGAGGAGTGGAGCGCGGGACGGCTGCACGCCGCCGTGAACCAGCTGGTGCACGGGCTGCGGGCGGCGGGTCTCGAGAAGGGTGACGTGTTCGCCGTCGTCCTGCCGAACAGCGTCGAGTTCTTCGCCGCGTATCTCGCCGCCTCCCAGGCCGGGTTCTACCTCGTCCCCGTCAACCACCACCTGGTCGGCCCGGAGATCGCCTGGATCGTCTCCGACTCCGGCGCCAAGGTGCTGATCGCGCACGAGCGCTTCGCCGAGCAGGCGCGGGCCGCCGCCGACGAGGCCGGGCTGCCCGAGACGCACCGCTACGCCGTCGGCTCCGTCGACACCTTCCGGCCCTACGCCGAACTCCTCGACGGGCAGAGCGGGTTGCCGCCCACAGACCGGACCCTCGGCTGGGTCATGAATTACACCTCCGGTACGACGGGACGTCCCCGCGGCATCCGCAGGCCGCTGCAGGGCAAGCTCCCCGAGGAGGCGTACCTCGGCGGCTTCCTCGGCATCTTCGGCATCAAGCCGTTCGACGACAACGTCCACCTCGTCTGCTCGCCGCTCTACCACACGGCCGTGCTCCAGTTCGCGGGCGCCGCCCTGAACATCGGGCACCCCGTCGTCCTCATGGACAAGTGGACGCCCGAGGAGATGCTGCGCGTCATCGACACATACAAGTGCACGCACACACACATGGTGCCGACCCAGTTCCACCGCCTCCTCGCCCTCCCGCAGGAGACCAAGGACCGTTACGACGTGTCCTCGATGCGGCATGCGATCCACGGCGCCGCGCCCTGCCCCGACCACGTCAAGCGCGGCATGATCGACTGGTGGGGCAGCTGCGTGGAGGAGTACTACGCGGCCAGCGAGGGCGGCGGCGCCTTCGCGACGGCCGAGGACTGGCTGAAGAAGCCGGGCACGGTCGGAAAGGCGTGGCCCATCAGCGAGTTGGCGGTCTACGACGACGACGGCAACCAGCTGCCCGCCGGTGAACTGGGCACGGTCTACATGAAGATGAGGACCGGCGGATTCTCGTACCACAAGGACGAGGCCAAGACGAAGAAGAACCGCATCGGCGACTTCTTCACGGTCGGCGACCTCGGCGTGCTCGACGAGGACGGCTACCTCTTCCTGCGCGACCGCAAGATCGACATGATCATCTCGGGCGGCGTCAACATCTACCCCGCCGAGATCGAGGCCGGACTCCTGACCCACCCCGCCGTCGCCGACGCCGCCGCGTTCGGCATCCCGCACGACGACTGGGGCGAGCAGGTCAAGGCCGTCGTCGAGGTCGCCGAGGGACACGAGGCCGGGGAGGCCCTCGCGGCGGAGATACTCGCCCACTGCGAGAGCCAACTCGCGGGCTACAAGCGCCCCAAGAGCGTCGACTTCATCGAGACGATGCCCCGCGACCCGAACGGCAAGCTGTACAAGAGGCGGCTGCGGGACCCGTACTGGGAGGGACGGGAGCGCGCCGTCTGAGCCGCCCCTGGCGAGGGAGCCCGGCTCACCCCGGTCCGTGAGGGCCGATGGCGAGGGCCGATGGCGAGGACCGGTAGTGCGGCGCCGGCTACCGCCGGCCCGCCCCGCCCGGCATCCCCCACGCGACCCCCGTGTGCTGCGGCGCGATCCACTGCGCGGGGCGGCGCACGGGGAACGACTCGTGCGGGGCGTACTCGCGGACGTGCCCGCCGTCGAACGTGACCTTGACCCGGTCGCGCAGCACCGTGACCCGCTTCGCCCGATACCAGTGGCCGCCCAGGTGGACCTCTTCGTTCTTGAGGAGGAACTGCGCGGGCTTCGCGTAGTGGGTGTAGCCGTTGGCCGGGGTGGTCACCGGTCTGCCTTTCCGCTCGTGGCCGGATCGCCGGCCGGGATCGCCGGCCGGGAGTCGTTGGTCGGTTCCGTCATTCTCGCGTCGCCCGGGGTCCTGCGCATGAGGCGAAGGTCCCATCGGGTGGGCCGTTGCCCGGGCCGACTACGATGGCCGCGGGCCGTGACTGGCGCTGAGGTGGAGCACCACCGGGGAGCGGCCCGGCTCCATGCCGATGCCGTGCGCCTGGGCGACTCACCTATGAGGCTCAGGAGTGGCACATGGCCCGCATACAGCAGTCGGCCCAGCCGTCGGATCAGCGCTCGGCCCGGCTCATGGACGGCACCGGACTCGCCCGGAGCATCGTCGCGTCGAGCGCGGAGGCCGCCGCCGACATCAGGCGGCGTACCGGTACGTCCCCCTGTCTGGCGACCGTCCTGGTCGGCGAGGACCCGGCCTCGGTGACGTACGTCCGGATGAAGCGCGCCCGCTGCGAGAAGGCGGGCATCACCTCGCGGCACGTCGCCCTGCCCGCCTCCGTCGGCACCGCCGAGCTGGTCGACACGATCGGCGCCCTGTCGGCGGATCCGGACGTGCACGGCATCCTGCTCCAGCACCCCGTCGGACCGCACATCGACGAGCGCGCCGCCTTCGAGGCCATCGATCCGGCCAAGGACGTCGACGGCGTCACCATGCACTCCTTCGCGGCTATGGGCTTCGGCCTGCCCGGCTTCGTCTCCTGCACGCCCGGCGGGATCATGCGGCTCCTCGACGCGTACGACGTCGACCTGACCGGCAAGCACGCCGTCGTCGTCGGGCGCAGCGCCATCCTCGGCAAGCCCGCGGGCCTGCTCCTGCTCGGCCGGGACGCCACTGTCACGTACTGCCACTCCCGCACCACCGACCTCTCCGCGATCGTGCGCGAGGCCGACGTCCTGCTCGCCGCCGTCGGCCGGCCGCGCTTCATCGCCGGTGCGGACATCAAGCCGGGCGCCGTCGTGATCGACGCCGGCTACAACCCGGGAAATGTCGGAGACGTCGACTTCGACGCCGCCCGGGAGCGGGCAAGCCTCATCACGCCCGTGCCCGGTGGCGTCGGGCCCATGACCATCGCCGTGCTCCTCGCCCAGACGGTGGAGGCCGCACAGCGCCAACTCGGCCTCGGCTGACGGGAGTCGGCCCGCCCTCTCGGTACGGGAGAGGGCGGGCCGATACCCGTATCGGACGAGTGGTCGGTCAGTGGCGCTCGCGCACCCGCTGCACCGTCAGCTCCGGGTCGCTCAGGATGTCCTTCTCGCAGAACCGCGACGTCACCCAGCGGCCCTGCGAGAACAGCTCCGTCTGGTCCCTGAAGTGGGCGGAGCCGGGATTCGGGGACTGGGAGTAGGTCAGGAGCGTGCGGGCCTCGGGGCAGCGGCCCTTGTCCCAGCCGACGGCCTGGATGTGGCTGGAGCCGTGCTGGACCTCGGTGTAGCCGCCGCCCCGGGCGTCCCAGTCGGCCTCGACCTTGTTCCAGACGCCGAGCCCCTCCGTGCCGCCGTGCACGGGCAGCCGCTTCCCGCCGCGCGTGACGAACTGGTTCCCGCCGAGCGGGGCGTCCAGGGCGATGCCCGCGCCGGTCAGCTCCGTGACCGTGTCGGCGAGGGCGGCCGTGAAGCCCTTCGCGTCGGTGTTGACCGTGTTCGGGGTGCGCACCGGGTCGGCCGCCGAGAACGGCACCTTCCACTGCTCGGCCTTCGGCACCGTGGCCGTGAACCTGCGCCAGAAGCGGTCGAAGAGCAGTGCACCCCGGCTCTTCGTCGTCATCGCGTGGTCCCAGGAGGCGAGCGCCGCGCACGCCGTGCGTACGTCGACGGGCTTGCCGTCACTGCCCGTTGCCGTCCCGCCGGGCAGCGCCGCACAGGCGCGCGCGACATCCGCGGCGGCCAGGTCACCGGCGGGCACCCGGTCCGCGAACTGCTGCTTCTGCAGGTCGGAGACGGTCAGCCTGCCCTTCTTCGCCATCGCCGAGACGTCCTCGATGGCGCCGCGCGTGCGCAGGGAGCGCTGCGTACCGATGTCCCCGAAGATCCGCTCGTAGCCGGTGAGCGGGTGGTCGGCGTTGGTGAGCCAGGCGCTGTTGTTGGAGTTCTCGACGTACGGCGCGTCCTTGAGGGTCGGCATCCGGGACGGCCCGAAGATGCCGGGCTGCAGGGCGTCCTTGTCCCGGCCGAGCGCGCAGTCGGTGCGCGAACCGTCCAGGATCGCCAGGCCCGCCTGCGGATAGGTGACCTTGCCGAGCGGCGTGGAGCAGCGCGCCGCCAGGTCGTCGGTGATGCGCGGCAGCACCTGCGACTGGCTGAGCAGGGAGTGGCCCGCGCGGTCGGCGGCGACGGTGTTCACCCAGGGGAGGCCCTGGGTGTCGCGCAGGGAGCGCCGGATGTCGGCGGTGGAGCGGGCCCTGCCGAAGCCGAGGTCGGTGTCGTTGCCGCGCAGATTCACCGCGTTGGGGTCGTTGAGGGCGTACGCCGTCGTCTTCGTCCAGGTCAGCGGGAGATCGGCGCCGAGGCCCGCGACGACCGGGCCGTACCGGGTCCAGTACTGGGTGCGGGTGACCGGGGTGCCGCTCTTGTCGGGCACCGTGACCGTCCGGCGGGTCATCTTCTCCGGCTTGCCGTCGACCAGATACGCGGTGGGGTCCGCGGGGTCGAGGGTGAGCTGGTGGAGGTTCAGGGTGGTGCCGGTCGCGACGGTGTGGCTCCAGGCGACGTTGCCGTTGAAGCCGATGTTGACGACCGACGTGCCGACCAACGAGCCGCCGGAGACGTTCAGTTCACCGGGGATCGTCTGCTGTGACTGCCAGAAGCGGCGGCCGCCGTGCCACGGGTAGTGCGGATTGCCGAGCAGCAGGCCGCGTCCGTTCGCCGTGGTCTTCCCGCTGAACGCCACCGCGTTGGAACCCATGTCGGCGTCCTCCGTCGACAGCAGCTCACGCGCGGCCTTCCCGGTCTTCGCCGGGTCGGGCGCGTGCCGCTCGCTCGCGGCGGCCGGGGGAGTGGCGGCGGCGATGCCGTCGACGGCCCGCCCCTGCCCGCCGAGCACCTGCACCGCGAAGCCCATCCGGGCCACGTCCAGCGGCTCGATCCGCTTGACCCAGTCGGCGCCCTTGCACTTCGGGTCGGTGACGCGGTTCTGCCGCAGCCAGGCGTTGTAGCCCGCGGCGAAGCCCCGCATCAGGTCCTTCGAGTCCCGGCTCGCCCCGGCGGGCGCGGGCTTCCCGACGAGCTTCTCCACCGTGCCCGCGTCCCGAACGCCCCGGAAGTACAGGTCACTTGAGAGGTTCGTGGTCGCCGACGACAGGGAGCCGTCGGGCTTCCCGTCCTTGCCGAAGTAGCGCGAGCGCTCGCCGCGCACCGTCGCATAGCCCTCGGCGAGCGTGCACACATGGTCGGCGGCCTGCGCCCAGCCGGTGCCGAACCCGAGGTTCCGGTAGTCCTTGGCGACGATGTGCGGAATGCCGTACTGGGTGTAGCGGATCGTGGCGGACAGGCCGCCGCCGGAGCGGCGCGCGCCGTCCTCCGGCTCGGCGCGCGCCGACGCGGGCAGCAGGGCCACGGCGGTCAACAAGGTGATGCCGGTGGCCGTCAAGCGTCTGGTGCGGGTACGCATCATGCCTCTTCGTGCCTCCCAACTCGTCTGACGGAAGGTGCAGTTGCGCATACTAAGCGGTAGGTCACTGGTGGGTACACCGTGTTGACCCGTGTCTTTCGCGCCGCCGCACCCCCCTTGACCGGCGTCCCCGACGCCCCCGAGGATCACGCCATGACGGGCCTCACAGGTGTGACGGGTGTACGCGACAACACGGTCGACGGCGTCCTGCGGCGCAGCGCGCGGCGCATGCCACGGCGGGCGGCGCTCCACTACGGCGACCGTTCCTGGACCTACGCCGAACTCGACGACGCCGTCTCGCGCGCGGCCCGCGCCCTGCGCGACGAGGGCCTTGCCGCCGGCGACCGCGTCGCCGCCTACGCCCACAACTCGGACGCCTACCTGATCGGCTTCCTCGCCTGCGCCCGCGCGGGCCTGGTGCACGTCCCGGTCAACCAGAACCTCACCGGCGACGAACTCGCGTACATCGTCGGCCAGTCGGGCAGCTCCCTGGTCCTCACCGACCCGGACCTCGCCCCCCGCCTCCCGGGCACCCTGCGCACCCTCCCGCTGCGCGACACCGACGACTCCCTCCTCGCCCGCCTCCCCGCGACCGCTCCCTACGACGGCCCGCAGCCCTCTTCCGAGGACCTGGCCCAACTCCTCTACACCTCGGGCACGACGGCCCTCCCCAAGGGCGCGATGATGACCCACCGCGCCCTCGTCCACGAATACGTGAGCGCGCTGCACGCCCTGGACCTCAGGGAGACCGACCGGCCCGTGCACTCGCTGCCGCTGTACCACTCGGCACAGATGCACGTCTTCCTGCTGCCCTATCTGGCGGTCGGCGCCGAGAACACGATCCTGGACGCCCCCGACGCCGGCCGGATCTTCGACCTGGTGGCGGCGGGCCGGGCCGACAGCCTCTTCGCCCCGCCCACGGTCTGGATCGGCCTGTCGAACCACCCCGACTTCGCCACCCGCGACCTGAGCGCCCTGCGCAAGGCGTACTACGGGGCGTCGATCATGCCGGTACCGGTACTGGAGCGGCTGCGCGCCCGCCTCCCGGACCTGGCCTTCTACAACTGCTTCGGCCAGAGCGAGATCGGCCCCCTCGCCACGGTCCTCGGCCCCGGGGAGCACGAGGGCCGCATGGACTCCTGCGGGCGGCCCGTGCTGTTCGTGGAGGCCCGGGTCGTCGACGAGTCGGGCAAGGAGGTGCCCGACGGCACGCAGGGTGAAGTGGTCTACCGCTCCCCGCAGTTGTGCGAGGGCTACTGGGACAAGCCCGCGGAGACCGAGGGGGCGTTCCGCGACGGCTGGTTCCACTCGGGCGACCTCGCGGTGCGCGACGCCGAGGGCTATTTCACCGTCGTCGACCGGGTGAAGGACGTCATCAACTCCGGCGGCGTCCTGGTGGCCTCACGCCAGGTCGAGGACGTCCTGTACCAGCACCCGGGGGTCGCCGAGGCCGCGGTGATCGGGCTCCCGGACGACCGCTGGATCGAGGCCGTGACGGCGGTGGTCGTCCGCAAGGGAGCCCAGAGGGACCCGGGGGACCTCGGTGACCTCTCCGAGTCCGAACTCCTCGCCCACGCACGCGAGAAGCTCGCCCACTTCAAGGTGCCCAAGCGCATCGTGTTCGTGGAGGCACTGCCGCGCAACGCCAGCGGGAAGATCCTCAAGCGGGAGCTGCGGGACCGGCTCAGCGGGGCGTGACCCGGGCGCCGTTGATGACCGCCCGGAAGATCCACGCCAGGCGCTCCTCGGGGGAGCCGGAGACCAGGTCGGAGCCGAGGGCCGCGATGCGGGGGTGGGTGGCGGGGTCGGCGTCGCGTACGGCGGCGGCGATCGCGTTGTCCTCGCCCTCGGCCGTCGTGGAGTGGGAGCGGGTGGAGTGCTCGGCCGCCGTCGCGGTGGCCACCTGGAGCAGCACGTCGATCCCCCACGCGGCCTGGGCGTCGGGCACCTCGCCCTCGTGCAGGAGGGCCAGGAGCGCCTCGACCAGGGAGAGGTAGTTGGGGCCCGAGGGGCGGGAGACCAGGGCGGAGTGGGCGAGGCTGGGGTTGTCGAACAGGACGCGCGTGTACGAGTCGAGGACCGCGGCGAGCCGGTCGCGCCAGTCGCCGTCCGCCCGGGCCGGGGTGAGGTCGACCGCGCCGAGGAGCTCTTCGAGGATCGCGGCGTGCAGCTCGGCGGTGTTCGCCACGTACACGTACAGGGAGGCCGGGCCGGTGTCGAGCTCCTGGGCCAGGCGGCGCATGGTGACGCGCTGCAGGCCCTCGCTCTCCATGAGCCGGACGGCGGTCGCGACGATGCCGTCGTAGGTGAGGGCGGGCTTGGCGGGCCGCTCGCGGCGGCTGCGGGGGGCGGGGGTGCGCGGGCTCATGGGATCCACCGTATCGAACATGTTCGGGGCGAACTGGTTCGCCCCGAACGGGGGTTGTCGCTCACTCCGCGTGCGCTCACGCCGCGTGCGCGCCCTCGGGCTGCGCCGCCTTGGGCAGGAGGCGGACCAGGGCGAGGCAGCCCGTGGTGACGGCGAGCATCACGATCAGACTGACCGTCATGGCGTGCGCCTGGCCGCCGCCGAGCGTGTGGAAGAAGACCGTCGTCATCACGGCGGAGCCGATCGCGCTCGCCAGCTGCTGGATCGCGCTGAGCGACCCGCTGGCGCTCCCGGCCTCCTCCGCGCTGACGTCACCGAGGGCGATGTCGAAGAGGGTGCCGAAGCAGGACCCCATGCCGAGTCCGATCAGGAGCGTCGCCGGGACGAGCGCCCACACGTTCAGCCCGGTCCCGTACGCGAGGACGAGCCCGAGGGTCCAGGCGCCACCGAGGAGGGTGAGCACGAGGCCCGCGAGGATGAGACCCCGGCCGAGCCTCGGCATCAGCGGCCGCACCGCGAACGCCGAGATGATGATGCCGACGGCGATGGGGCTGAGGGAGAGCGCGGCGCCGGTCGGGGTGCGGCCCATGCCTTCCTGGAGGAAGAGCGAGATCACATACATCAGGCCGCTGACCACGGCGAAGTACGCGAGGCCCATGATCAGGCCCGAGGTGAAGCCCCGGTTCTTCAGGAGCGTGGGCCGCAGCAGCGGGTCGGCGGCGGTGCGCTGGCGGAGGCAGAAGAGACCGAAGGCGACCGCGCCGACGACGAGGCAGCCGACGGGGAGCACGCCCCAGCCGTCGGTGGAGCCCTCGATGAGACCGAACATCAGCGTGCCCATGGTGAGCGCGAGCAGCCCGGAGCCGATCCCGTCGATGACGGTGGACCGCTCGCCCCGGCCCCGGGGCAGGATGCGGACGGCGGCGACGAGGGCGGCGGCGCCGAGCACGATGTTGATCAGGAACATGAAGCGCCAGCCGGCCGCGTCCACGAGGAAGCCGCCGAGCACGGGCCCGCCGACCGTGGCCACGCCGAGCAGCGGCCCGAAGATGCTGAACGCCTTGCGCATCATGTCGCGGTCGAAGTGCCGCGTCATGATCGCGATGCCCTGGGGGATCATCAGCGCCCCGAAGGAGCCCTGGAACAGGCGGGCCACGACGATCATGCCCGGGTCCGCGGCGAGCCCGCAGGCGGCCGAGGCGAGCGTGAACCCGGCGAGCCCGACGAGGAAGACCCGGCGCTGCCCGAACTTGTCGCCGAGGCGCCCGCCGAGCACCAGGAGCACGCCCATCGCGAGCGCGTAACTGGAGCCGAGCCACTTGATGAGGCCCTCGCCGCCGCCGATGTCCTTGACGATCGTGGGCGCGGCGATGTTGGTGAGCGTGGAGTCGAGCAGGTCCATGGCGTCGGCCGCGAGGACCACGCCGAGGATCGCCCACATCACCTTGGTGGACAGCCGTGCGGGGGCCGCCTGCCCGGAGGCGGAGGCCGTGGCGGTTGTGGTGTCGGTGGACATGGCGACCACCCCTTTCCTGGTGCGAACGCGAGGCGCGCACGGGTGCGCGAACGAACACGTCCACCATAACGAACATGTTCGTAGCGAACAAGTTCGTCAGGGATGCGGGGTGGTGCGGGGGGTCGTGCGCGGGGTCGTGTCGGAGGTGGTGTGCGAGGCGGTGCCCCGGCCGGGGTGCCGGGCCGCCGTGGCGGCGATGCGCTCGGCCTTCTCGGCGGCCTCGGTGAGCAGCGGCTCGTACCGGTCGAGGGTGGCGCGGAGCCGGGGGTCGGTACGGGCGCGCAGGAACTCCTCCTGCAGGGCGGCGAGTTGGCGGTGGATGCGGCGGCGCAGCAGGTGCTGGTCGAGGGGGTCGGGCGCGGGGGTGCGGGTGTGCTCCGCGTAGGCGGCGAGGTCGTGGTGGAGGGCGGCGAGCCGGTCCGGCACATGCGGGGCGCGGTGCTCGGGCCAGAGGAGATAGCCGACGACGAGGGCGATCGCGCAGCCCACGAGGGTGTCGGCGAGCCGGGCGCCCAGCAGGGTCGTTCCCTGGTGCCCCATCTGGTCGGCCAGCAGGATCATGATGGGGGTCAGGCAGATGGTCTGGAGCGCGTAGTTGCGGCGCCCGACGGCCTGCAGCGTGGCGGTGAGCACCACGACGGCGGCGATGCGCGGCCAGGCACCGGGCAGCACGGTGAGCGCCGCGTACCCGATGAGCAGCCCGCCCACGGTGCCCAGGCAGCGCAGCAGGGTGCGCCCGGTGACGGTGCCCAGGTCGGGCCGGACGATCAGCGCGACGGTGAGCACGAGCCAGGGCGCCCGGGGGAGCGAGGTGAGCGAGGCGACCGTCTGCGCGGCGGTGACGCAGGCGGTCAGGCGCAGGGCGTACTGCCAGGACTCGGGGTCGCGCAGGGTCCGGCCGAGAGCGGTGCGCAGCCGGGTGCGGACGGGGGTGTGGGGGCCGAGGCGGCGATGGACGACCGGAGCCGGGCCGGTGGACCGGACGCCTTCGTCCAGGGCGCCTTCATCCGGGGCGGCTTCGTCCGGGACGGCTTCGTCCAGGACGGTGTGTTCGAGGGCGGCGCGCAGGGCGCGGTCCTCCGGGGTGCGGGGCGCAGGGAGCCGCCCGAACTCGGCCTCCGGGGCGCCCTGTTCGATGGCGTCGGCGAGGGACCGCAGGGCCTGGACGTACTCCGGCGGGGGCGGACTCGCGGCGTGCCGGACGGCGGGCGCGGCGGCGATGACCTCGACCAGCGCGTCGAGGCGCGCGGTGAGGACGGCCGGGACGGAGCGGTCCCTCGGCGGACGCAGCCGCCGTACGACGAGGAGGTCGTAGGCGTGGTTCATGGCACCGGTGACGGCGCGGCGGGCCTGCGGCCAGGGGGTGGGTGCGGGGGCGGACGACGTACCGCCGGCAGCCCGTTCCCGCCCCGCCTCCAGCAACCCCGCCACCGCCCGGTACGCCTCCGCGACCGCCGTCCGCTCCGCGCGGTGGCGGCGCAGCGGCCACGGGGCCAGGGACAGCAGCATCAGGGGAAGCCCGCCGGCGAGGAACAGGAGCGGCTGCTGCCACCACGGGCCCGTCGGCGGCATGCCCAGGCCCATGATCGAGGCGAGCAGCAGCACCAGGCCCGCCATCGAACTGACCCTCCCCAGCGTGGAGATGAGCCCGGAGACGACGGCCACCACGGCCATCAGCACGATCGCCGCCCACGCCTGCCCACCCGTGAGACGCCCGAGGGCCAGCCCGGCCGCGCCGCCGAGCTGGGGCAGGAACAGGGACAGCGCCCGCACCCGGTAGGAGCCGGAGCCGACGTCGTCCAGGGCGGCGCCATAGGCACCGAGCGCCGCGGCCGCGCCCGCCACCGGATGGCCGGTCGCCTGGCCCACCGCGAGCGGGACGAGGATGCCCGCCCCGCCGCGCACCACAAGGGCACGGTCGACCGGATGGGGCCGCCCGCTCAGCGCGTGCCGCCACCACGGCGGCGGTACCTGCGGGGAGGCGGGAGCGGACGGGTTCAGGGGGTGTGCCGGGTCCGTCATCAGTAGCGCATGTCCATCGCGGCCCGGACCTCGTCCAGGGTGGCCTCGGCCACGGCGTTGGCCCGCTCGTTGCCGGTGCGCAGGACCTTCCGTACGTACGAGCGGTCCGCGGCGAACTCCTCCCTGCGCGCCCGCAGCGGCGCGAGGTGCTCGTTGACCGCCTCGGTGACGGTCCGCTTGAGCGCGGCGCCGCCGCCGTCGCCGATCTCCCTCGCGACCTCGTGCGGGTCCCGGTCCTGGCACAGGGCGGCGAGCAGCACGAGGCTGGAGACCTCGGGCCGGTGCTCCGGGTCGTATGTGATCTGCCGCGTCGCATCCGTCTTCGCGCCCTTGATGAGCCGCGCGGTCTCGTCGGCGGTCGCGGACAGGGAGATCGCGTTGCCCCGGGACTTGCTCATCTTCGTGCCGTCCGTGCCGAGCAGCAGCGGCGCGGCCGAGAGCAGCGCGTCGGGCTCCGGAAAGACCTGTCCGTAACGGGAGTTGAAGCGCCGGGCCACGGTGCGGCTCACTTCGAGGTGCGGCAACTGGTCCTGTCCCACGGGCACCACGTTGGCCTTGCAGAAGAGGATGTCGCACGCCTGGTGGACCGGATAGGTGAACATCAGGCCGCTCACCGCCGACTGACGGGAGTGGGCGATCTCGTCCTTGACGGTGGGGTTGCGGCCCAGTTCGGAGAAGGAGACCAGCGAGAGGAATGGCAGCATCAGCTGGTTGAGCGCGGGCACGGCGCTGTGCGCGAAGACCGTGGACCGCTCGGGGTCGATGCCGCAGGCCAGATAGTCCAGGACCAGGTCCTCGACGTGTTCGGCGAGGTGGTCGGCGATGTCCCGGTCGGTCAGCACCTGGTAGTCGGCCACCAGGATGTACGTGTCCACGCCCAGGTCCTGGAGGCGGACGCGGTTGCGCAGCGTGCCGAAGTAGTGGCCCAGGTGGAGGGCGCCGGTGGGGCGGTCGCCGGTCAGCACGCGGAAGGAACCTGGCTCGCGTCGCAGCCGGTCCTCCAGCTCGGCCGTGCTGGTCGGGCTGGTCGTGGTGGCCGGACCGGCCTGGCCGGTGATGGTGGTCTCGCCGGTCGTGCCGGTGGCGCCGGTCGAAGGGGTCGAGGTGCTCATGAGCTTCTCCTGCCGTCGGGGTCGGAGGCCGCCGCCGGACGGGCAGGTGCTGTGAGGAAGAAGCACAGACCGGACCGTCCGCGTGAACGGCCCGGGGTATGCCTTGTGGGTGGCCGCTCCTAGAGGGAGCGCCACCAGCAGAGACAAGGCACGTTGGGCATACGGACATGCTAGCGCGTGAACGCGCGGGCGACGCAGGGTCTTTGTCCCTTCACTTCCCCCGGCCGAGAGTCACGCGCAGCTCGTACCGGTCGGCCCGGTAGGTCTCCCGGCTGTCGGCGCACGGGGCGCCGTCGGCGTCGTGGGAGAGGCGGGTCGTGTGCAGGACCGGCGCCGGTGCGGAGAGGTCGAGGTGGCGCCGCTCCTGGGCGGTGGCGAGGGCGGCGCGGGCCGTGTACTGGGCGGTCGCCGGGGCGTGCCCGGCCGCGACGAGGAGCGCGAACAGGGAGGCGCTCGTGAAGTCGGCGTCGGCGAGGGCGGGCGCCACGGCGGCCGGGACGAGGTCGTGCGAGACACAGACCGGCAGCCCGTCGAGGGAGCGCAGCCGGTGCAGCTCGAACACGGCCGTACCGGTGGGCAGTTGGAGCCGTTCGGCCTCCTCCGAGCGTGCCTTGCGGGTCCGGGCGAGCAGGACGCGGGCGGTGACGGCGCGGCCGAGGCGGCGGTTGACGTCCGCGAACCCGGCGAGGGCCGAGGCGTCCGCCGCGTGCGTGAAGCCGACGTCGGCGACCCGCCACCCGCGCCGGGGCGACGAGTCGACGAGGCCCTCCTCCTTGAGCGCGGTCAGGGTGCGGCGCAGCGTGACGCGGCTGACGGCGAGCTGTTCGCACAGATACCGCTCGGAGGGCAGCCGCTGGCCGGGGGCGAGGGCGCCGGTCGCGATGGCGTGCGCCAGGGACTGCTTCGCGAGGAGATACGGGGGCTGGGCGCCGTCCGCCGGGACGGGGTCGAAGCGCGGGGCGCCGGGCGGGCCGGGCGCTCGCGGAGCAGGGGACATCGGGGGGACGCCTTTCCGTCGTACGGGGGCGAAGGTCCGTCGGTGCGGGGCCGAGGACCAGACTTTTATCTGGTATGGCTCTGGTATATCTGGAGAGGCAGGCAGGGGGGAACACGCCACGCCGGGACCGCGGCATCGCACCGCACCGCAGCACGACCGCAGCAACCGCAGCAACCGCGGCAACCGCCGCACAGCGCAGCGCGCCGAGGCCGCCCGGCAGCCGTCTCCGACCGGAAGGACCCCCTCATGTCCCGCATCCTCGACCTGGACAGCACCCGGCTGGCCGCCCTGCGCGGCCGCGCCCTGACCGCCTCGGTCGCCGCCAGTGAGGGCCGCGCCGTGGTCGGCGAGGTCTGGCCGAACACGGCGATGCTCGCCAGCGCGCACGAGACCGGCGGCGTCTCCAACATCGAGCTGGTGGCCGCCTTCGGCGGTGACATCGTCATCCTCAACATGCTGGAGAAGGTCTTCGACGGCGAGCGCTGGAACCTGCCCGTCCTCGGCGAGTTCGCCTCCCTCGCGGACCTCGCCGACTTCGTGGGCCGCCCCATCGGCGTCAACCTCGAACCGGGCGACGTGCCCGACGGCCGCAAGGCCACCGACGACAACGCCCGCCGCCTCGTCGACCAGGGCGCCGCCCTGCTGTGCGTGACCGCCAACCCGGCCACCGGCGCCGACCTCGACGACATCGCCCGCACCAGTGAGCGGCTGCGCGCCGCGCTCGGCGACGACGCGGCGATCTGGTCCGGCAAGATGCACATGGCCGGGCGCTCCGAGCCCCTGGACGCGGCCGGGATGACGGCCGTCGCCGAGGCCGGGGCCGACGGCGTCCTGGTGCCGCTGCCCGGCACCGTGCCCGGCGTCACCCGTGAGATCGCCGCCGAGGCCGTGCGCGGCATCCACGCAGCCGGGGCCATCGCCATGGGCACCATCGGCACCAGCCAGGAGGGCTCGCACCAGAACCTCGTGCCCCAACTCGCCCTGAACGCCAAGGAGATCGGCGTCGACGCCCACCACATCGGCGACGCCTACGTCGCCGGGGCCATGGACCCCGAGTTCCTCTACGCCTACTCGGTGGCGATCCGCGGCCGCCGCCACACCTGGCACCGCATGGGCCGCAACGGCCGCAAGCGCGGCTGAGCCCCCGCGGCAGCGCCCGCGGGCGGGTCCGCGCCCCCGCGGGCGGGTCCGCGCCCGGGCGACGTGCGGTCGGCCCACCCCCGTCGGATCATGGAATACCGGTTCGGTGCACGAGCCAGGGCCACGGACGGGAGGACGCCGGTGGAGCTGGACTCCTCGTCGCCGCGGCCCCTGCTGTCCGTGGCGCCCGAGACGGTGCTCGCGGCCGCGGGGGCGGCCGCCGCGGCCGCACCACTGGGCCGCGAGTACCGGATCCTGCGGCAGATCGTGGAGGGCACACAGGCCGGCGTCGCGGTCCTCGACACCCGCCTCCGCTATCTGTACGTCAACCCGCGCATGGCCCGCATGAACGGCCTCCCCGCCGCCGCACACCTGGGCCGCACCCTCGCCGATGTCGTGCCCGACGTGCACCGGCCCGAGGAGGCCCTGCGCGCGGTGCTGCGCGACGGGCGCCCCCGTGAGCTGGTCGGCTCGGGCCGCACCCGGGCCATGTCCACGTACGAGCACCGGGTGTGGCGCAGCACGTACCACCGGCTGTGCGGCCCGGACGGCGCGGTCGTCGGGGTGGTGGGCATCGGCCTGGAGGTCAGCCAGCCGCGCCGGTACCTGCGGAACCTGGAGCGCGCGCATCTGCGCATGACCCGGCTGCACACCGCCGAGGCGCGGATCGGCACCACCCTGGACACCGACACCACGTGCCAGGAGCTCGCCGACTTCGTGGTGCCGGGGCTCGCGACCGGCGCGACCGTCGAGCTGGTCGTCGAGGACGTGCCGGGGCGGCCCTGCCGGGTGCCGGCGGGCGTCACGCGGCTGCGGCGGGCGGCCGTGAGCGCGCAGGAGGGGTTCCGGGAGAAGCTGCGGCCACTCATCTACGGGGGCGACGACGGCGCCGGGGGCGAGTACACCGATCACGGCCCGGACTCGCCGGTGCGCCGCTGTCTGGAGGGCGGGCGGCCCCTGCTGCGGAACCTGTCGATGACCGGGCCCGTGCCCGGCCCCGACAAGGAGCGGGCCGCCCGCTACCGCGCCGCGGGCGTCCACTCGGTCCTGGTCGTGCCCCTGGCCACCGGGGAGCGGACGATCGGCACGCTCGCGATGGTCCGGCTCTGGCCCGCGCCCGCCTTCACCCGCGACGACACCGCGGTGGCCGAGGAGCTCGCCGAGCGGGCGTCGCGGGCGCTCGAGCGCTCCTTGCAGTTCGCCCGGGAGCACACCATGGCCCTCGAACTCCAGCGGGCCCTGCTCAGCGAACCGTCCGTGCCGCACCCGAACCTGGAGACGGCATCGCGCTATCTGCCCGCCGACGACAGCGCCGTGGTGGGCGGCGACTGGTTCGACTCGCTCGCCCTGCCGCAGGGGCGCAACCTCCTGGTCATCGGGGACGTGATGGGGCACGGGGTGGAGGCGGCCGTGGCCATGAGCCACTACCGGTCCATGCTGCGCGCCCTCGCCGCCACCGGACTGCCGCCGCACCAGGTCCTCGCCCAGGCCGACCACATGGTCGCGGCCTCCGGCTTCGACCGCGTCGCCACCTGTCTGCTCGCGCTCGGCGACTCGGCCGCGGGCACGATGACGTACGCGAACGCGGGCCATCTGCCACCGCTCCGGCTCACCCCGCAGGGCCAGGCCGAGCTGCTGCCGATAGTGGCCGGACCCCCGCTCGGCACCGGGCTCGGCGGCTACGGGAGCGTCGTGCGGCCCGCCCTGCCCGGCGGCACCCTGCTGCTCTACACCGACGGTCTGGTGGAGCGCAGGGGCGAGGACATCGACTCCTCGCTCGCCCGACTGACCCGCCTGCGGCTCGGCGCCGGGGACGGCCTGGAGCAGATCCTCGACGACGTCCTCGCCCAGCTGACGGACGGGCGGGCCCACGACGACATCGCCCTGCTCGCGGCCCGGAAGCGCGCCACGCCCGCGGGCTGAGCGCCCGTTCGAGGAGGGGCCGGGCCTGGAGGAGGGGCCGGGCCTGGGGGAGGGGCCGGGCCTAGCCGACCAGCGACTGCGTGCCGATCACCGACAGCAGCGCGAGCCGTTCGGCGTCCTCGCTGCCGGGCTCGGCCGTGTAGACCATGACGCGCACGTCGCTGCCCGCGACCGTGAGCACATCGCAGTCCAGCGTGAGGGCGCCCACCTCGGGGTGCGCGATGGTCTTGCGCGACGCCTCGTGGCGGCCGACGGCCCCCGCGTCCCACAGCCCCGCGAACCGCTCGCTGTGCGCGCGCAGTTCGGCGATCAGACGCCGCAGCCGCTGGTCCGCCGGATAGCGGCGCGCGGCCTCGCGCAGATCGCCGACCACCGCGCTCTCCAGTGCCTCCTGCGACTGCGTGGTGTGCCGCACCCGCTCGTTGGTGCCGAGGAAGGTCCGCCACGCGCCGTTGCGCTCCCGGCCGTGCCGCTCGCCCATCAGGGCCGTGTACAGCGGGTTGGTCAGCAGCAGCGTCCACGACGCGTCGGAGACCGCGACGGGCGTCCCGGTCAGCCGGTCCAGCATCCGGTGCACGCTCGGCGTGATGTACGCGGGCACGGTGCCCTGCCCCGGCGGTACGAGCCCGGCGGCGTGGAACAGCTGCTCGCGCTCGGCGCCCGACAGGCGCAGCGCCCGCCCCAGCGCCTCGACGACCTGCTCCGAGGGGTTGGCGGCGCGGCCCTGTTCCAGACGGGTCACATAGTCGACGGAGATCCCGGCCAGCATCGCGAGCTCCTCGCGGCGCAGCCCGGCCGCGCGCCGGTGCCCGCCCGCCGGGAGCCCGGCCGCAGCCGGGGAGACCCGGTCCCGCCAGTGCCGCACCATCCGCCCGAACTCCGTGGTCGCCATGCCCCCACTGTGCACCGTCGCGCGCCGCTCTTCCTGGTACTGCGAGTCCCAGGAAGACCGGACTCCTGGCTGCCCGCGCCCGGCCGCCGCACGCTGGACCCATGACCACCACACTGATCACCGGAGCGAACAAGGGTCTCGGCTTCGAGACCGCCCGCCGACTCGTCGCCGCGGGACACACCGTCTGCATCGGCAGCCGTGACGCCGGGCGCGGCCGCCGCGCCGCCGAGCAACTCGGCGCGCGTTTCGTCCAGTTGGACGTCACCGACGACGCGTCGGTGGCGGCCGCCGCCAAGACCGTCGAGGCCGACGGCGGGCTCGACGTCCTCGTCAACAACGCGGGCATCGAGTCGCGCGGCCCGGGCAACAGCGTGATCGGCGCCGCCGCGCTGACCGCCGACATGATGCGGGAGACCTTCGAGACGAACGTCTTCGGCGTGGTGCGCGTCCTGCACGCGTTCCTGCCGCTCCTCGCCCGCTCGGCGGCCCCGGTCGTCGTCAACGTCAGCAGCGGACTGGCCTCGCTCGCCCACGCCACCGACCCGGACAACCCGGCCTTCGGCTACCCGGGCGTCGCCTACCCCGCCTCGAAGACGACGGTCAACATGCTCACCGTCCAGTACGCGAAGGCGTTCCCGGCGATGCGGATCAACGCGGTGGAGCCGGGCTTCACCAGGACCGACCTGAACGGGAACACCGGCGTCCAGACCGTCGAGCAGGGCGCCGAGATCATCGTGCGGATGGCGCAGGCGGGCGCGGACGGGCCGACCGGCGGCTACGTCGACGCCCGGGGCACCCTGCCCTGGTAGCCGCACCTGCGCTAGGGGAGGGCGCCCGCGAGGACCGTCGTCACGACCTTCCGTACGGCATCGGTCGTCGGCGGCGTCGCGTGCCGGTCGGCGAAGAGGAGGTGTCCGGCGCCGATCAGGGTGGGCGCGAGCGTGCCGACGTCGGCGTCCGCCGCGAGCCGGCCGAGGGCGCGCTCGGCGTCCAGGTAGGCGGCGAGCATCGCGGTGGCCTCCGTCAGGAGGGGGATGCCGACCGGGGTGAACTGCCGCAGCCGGGCCCGCAGTTCGTCCCGCGAGGTGATGAGGCCGACGATCGCGACGGCGACCGACTCGAAGAGGTCGGCGAGGGCCTCGGCGAGCCGGTCCGCGACATCGCCGGTCCCGGCGGCCGCGCACAGGGCGGCGGAGCGCGCCTCGATCCGGGCGACCCGGTCGCGGACGAGCTCGGCGAGGAACGCGTCGAAGTCTTCGAAGTGCCGGTGCAGGACGCCCTTGGCGCAGCCCGCATCGGCCGTGACGGCCCGGCTGGTCAGGGCGCTCGGGCCGGCCCGGAGCAGGACGCGTTCGGCGGCGGCGAAGAGCTGCTCGCGCGGGTCACGGATGGCCACGCCGGTCGGCGGCACTGGAGCACTTCCTCGGTCTCGACGAGTGGGCATGTGCCCGCTTATAGTGGGCGCATGCCCACTATACCGCCGGAGCGTGCCCCGCTCCGGGAGCCGCCGCCCGCCCAAGAGCCGCACCGGGCACGGGAGATGGCGGAGTCCTTCGGCACGGACCCGGCCCGCTACGACCGCGCCCGGCCCCGCTACCCCGACGCCCTGATCGAGCGGATCGTCGCGGAGAGCCGGGGACCTGACCGGCCTGACAGCCCCGGCAGCCCTGGCAGCCCCCGTCTCCCTGACCGCCCCGGCCTCCTCGACGTGGGCTGCGGCACCGGCATCGCCGCCCGCCAGCTCCAGGCCGCGGGGGCGCGGGTGCTCGGCGTCGACGTGGACGCGCGCATGGCCGCCTTCGCGCGCGAGCGCGGCCTCGACGTGGAGGTGGCGGCCTTCGAGACCTGGGACGCCGGGGGCCGCACCTTCGACGCCGTCGTGGCCGGGCAGACCTGGCACTGGATCGATCCGGTCGCGGGCCCGGCCAGGGCGGCCGGCCTGCTCCGGCCCGGCGGGCGTCTGACCGTGTTCTGGAATGTGTTCCTGCCCGCGCCGGAGGTGGCCGCGGCCTTCGCCGAGGTCCATCAACGGGTCCTGCCCGACGCGCCGTTCAACCCCTGGGCGCGGACCACGGCCGACGGCTACGCGCCGGTCCTCGCCAAGGTGGCGGAGGGCATACGGGAAGGGGGCGCCGGACGGTTCGGCGCCCCCGAGGAGTGGCGCCACGACTGGGAGCGGACCTATCCGCGCGACGCGTGGCTGGAGCAGCTGCGCACCGGCGGCGACGCCTCTCAGATCCCGCCCGACAGGCTGGAGGTGCTGCTCGCGGGCGTGGGCGAGGTCATCGACGGGATGGGCGGCGCCTTCACCATGCCGATCCGCACGATCGCCCTCACGGCCGTGCGCGCGGCAGGCGGCTGAGGCGCCGACGGTTCAGCCCTGGTCCCGCAGATCCACGATCCGCTTGAACTTGCCCACCGAGCGCTCGATGGTCTCCGGGTCGACGATCTCCACGGCCACCGACACCCCGATGTCGTCCTTGACCGCCGCTGCGATCTCCCGGGCCGCAGCCCGACGCCGCTCCGGTGTCGTGTCGGCGCGGGCCTCCGCGCGGACGGTCAGCGCGTCCATGCGGCCCTCGCGGGTCAGCCGGAGCTGGAAGTGCGGGGAGACCCCCGGGGTGCGCAGCACGATCTCCTCGACGGCTGTCGGGAAGAGGTTGACGCCGCGCAGGATCACCATGTCGTCGCTGCGTCCGGTGACCTTCTCCATCCGGCGGAAGACCCGCGCCGTGCCGGGCAGCAGCCGCGTCAAGTCCCGTGTCCGGTACCGGATGACGGGCATGGCCTCCTTGGTGAGCGAGGTGAGGACCAGCTCGCCGCGCTCGCCGTCCGGCAGCACCTCGCCCGTGATGGGGTCCACGACCTCCGGGTAGAAGTGGTCCTCCCAGATGTGCAGCCCGTCCTTGGTCTCCACGCACTCCTGCGCGACCCCCGGGCCGATCACCTCCGACAGGCCGTATATGTCGACCGCGTCGATCGCGAACCGCTCCTCGATCTCGCGCCGCATCCCCTCCGTCCACGGCTCGGCGCCGAAGATGCCGACCCGCAGCGACGTCGTGCGCGGGTCGATGCCCTGCCGCTCGAACTCCTCCAGGAGCGTCAGCATGTACGAGGGGGTGATCATGATGATCTCGGGGCGGAAGTCCTCGATGAGCCGCACCTGTCGCGCGGTCATGCCGCCGGACGCGGGGATGACCGTACAGCCGAGCCGCTCCGCCCCGTAGTGCGCGCCGAGACCGCCCGTGAACAGGCCGTACCCGTACGCCACATGGACCTTGTCACCGGGCCGCCCGCCCGCCGCGCGGATCGAGCGGGCCACCACGTCCGCCCACATCGTGAGGTCCTGCTCGGTGTAGCCGACGACGGTGGGCTGGCCCGTGGTGCCGCTCGACGCGTGCAGGCGGCGCACCTCGGACTGCTCCACCGCGAACATCCCGAAGGGGTAGTTGGCGCGCAGATCCGCCTTCGTGGTGAACGGGAACCGGGCCAGGTCGGCGAGCGACTGGCAGTCCTCGGGGCGCAGGCCCGCCTTGTCGAAGGCGGCGTGGTAGTGCGGCACGTTCTCGTACGCGTGCAGCAACGTGTCCTGGAGGCGCTCCAGTTGGAGGGTGCGAAGCTCCTCCGGGCCGAGCCGTTCCGCCGCGTCAAGCGAAGCCGTCATGGGGAGCCTCTCCCTCCGGAAGGGTCGACCGATCATTCGTTCGTCGATCTTCGTCCGAGGTCAGTAATTCAGGAGCGAAGGCGGGCGTCAAGAGATCGCGCGGTGACGATTCGGCCTGGTCGGCGCGGGGTGCGGATCGGGTTCGCGGGGCGCGTGATGGCATGTGGCACGGGGCAGGAGCCACTGGCAACGGCACAGAGCATGCCGCCGGTCCGCACCGATCGCGAAGGGGACACCCGTGCAGCACACCGCCTCGTCCACCGCCCGCCGCACCCTGACCGTGGGAGCCCTGGTCTGCGCCCTGATCGCGGGGGGAGGCGCGGCCGTCGCCGGGTCCGCTCCGCCCGGATCCCGTACCGTCGCCGCGCCCGCGCACAGCGGTCCGTACGGCGAACTGAGGACCCTCGCCGACCTCTCCGCCCAGCGCCTGGCCACCTCCGACCTGGTCGCCGCCGCCAAGTACGGCACGGACAGCCCCATCGACGCCCCGGCCCGCGAGCGGCAGGTCCTGGACGACGTGGCGCGGCAGGCGCGGGAGGTCGGGGCCGACCCGGCGGTGACGGTGCGGATCTTCCGGGACCAGATCGAGGCCAGCAAGGTCGTGCAGCGTGGCTTGTTCCGGCGGTGGGACGCGCACCCCGAGCAGGCGCCGACGGAGCGGCCCGACCTCGCCGAGGTGCGCAAGGAGATCAACCGGATCAACGGTGAACTGGTGCGCGCCATCGCGCGGTCCGGGTCCGCGCGCTCCGCGCCGTGGTGCGCGGGACTGCTGACCGCCGGTGCCGCGCACGTCCGCCACGAGCGGCACCTGGACGGCCTGCACGCGCTCGCCCTGGCCCGCTCGCTGCGGTCGGTGTGCACGGTCACCGGCAGTCAGGAGTGACTCAGTCCTTCACCGCTGCCGCTCCCGCCGCCACCGACTTCGCCCAGCGGTAGTCCGCCTTGCCGCTGGGGGAGCGCTGGATGCGGTCGGTGAAGACGACGGCCCGGGGGATCTTGTACCCGGCGAGGCGGGTGCGGCAGTGCGTCTGGACGGCCGTCAGGTCCAAGGGGCCCGCGCCGTCGCGGAGTTGGACGACCGCGGCGACGCGGTTGCCCCAGCGCTCGTCGGGCACCCCGGCCACCAGCGCGTCGTAGATGTCGGGGTGCGACTTGAGGGCCTGCTCGACCTCTTCCGGATAGACCTTCTCGCCGCCGGTGTTGATGCACTGCGAGCCGCGGCCGAGGACGGTCACGATGCCCTCGTCGTCGACGGTGGCCATGTCGCCGAGGAGCACCCAGCGCACGCCGTCGCGCTGGAAGAAGGTCTCGGCGGTCTTCTTCGGGTCGTTGTAGTAGCCGAGCGGCACATGGCCGCGCTGGGCGATGCGGCCCACCTCGCCGACCGGCACCGGCTCGTACGAGCCCGGGTCCACCACGATCGTGCGCTCGTTGACCTCCAGGCGGAAGCCCTTCTCTGGGCCCGAGTCGTCCGTCGCCTTGCCGTTGGAACCGGACTCGGACGAGCCGAAGTTGTTCAGGAGCAGCACGTTCGGCACCAGCTCCTGGAACTGGGCGCGCACGGACTCCGACATGATCGCGCCCGACGACGAGACGCTGAACAGGGAGGAGAGGTCCGTGCCCGTGAGGGGTCCGGTCAGCGCGTCGATGAGCGGCCGCAGCATGGCGTCG
This sequence comes from Streptomyces sp. NPDC059009, assembly GCF_042740175.1. NCBI lineage: Bacteria > Bacillati > Actinomycetota > Actinomycetes > Kitasatosporales > Streptomycetaceae > Streptomyces > Streptomyces sp. NPDC059009. The sequence goes on from NZ_JBHYJB010000017.1 coordinate 27,795, forward strand.
CCCACCAGGGAGATGCTGGAGACCTTCTCCTTCTCGATCGTGCGCAGCACCTCTTCGGGCACGTACTTGCGGTGGATGACCACCCGCTGGCCGTAGTTGAAGGCGATGAACGAGGTGAGCGTCGAGGTGCCGTGCATCAGCGGGGGAGCGGGGAAGAAGGTGAGGCCGGGGCTGTTCTTCGCGACGCGCTCGGCCAGTTCCTCGGGCCGGCTCACCGGGTCGCCCGTCGGCTCGCCGCCGAAGAGCCCCGCGAAGAACAGGTCCTCCTGGCGCCACATGACGCCCTTCGGCATGCCGGTGGTGCCGCCGGTGTAGATGATGAACAGGTCGTCGGCGGAGCGCGGGCCGAAGCTGCGCGCGGGCGAGCCCGCTGCCTCCGCGTCCTTGAACGGCGTGACGTCCAGGGGCGGGGCGTCCTCGGGAGGGGTCCCCACCCGCACGAGGTGCCGCAGCTTCTCCGTCTGCGGCAGGGCGGCGGCCACGCGCGCGGTGAACTCCGCGTCGAAGACCAGCGCCGCGAGGTCCGCGTCCCGGTAGAGGTAGATCAACTCCTCTTCCACGTACCGGTAGTTGACGTTCACCGGCACGAGGCGCGCCTTGAGGCAGGCGAGCACCGTCTGGAGGTACTCGACGCCGTTGTAGAGGTGCAGGCCCAGGTGCTCGCCCGGCTTGAGGCCGCTGTCGATCAGGTGGTGGGCGATGCGGTTGGCGGCCGCGTCGAGTTCGGCGTAGGTGAGGCGGCGCTCCGCCCCCGTCCCGGGGTGGTCGATGTACACGAGCGCCTCGCGGTCAGGGACCACGTCGACGACCGACTCGAACAGGTCGGCAAGGTTGTACTCCACCGCTCCTCCTGACCCCGGCTGCTACTGACTCGGCGGTCATTAGAGCGCCGTCCACGACAAGTGGGAAGGGGTCAGGAACAAGAAATCTGACTGACTGTCAGAAAGCTATTGAAGTGAACCCCCCACTCCTGCAACCTGTTCTAGGTCTCGAGACGGGAGGACGGCAATGGGTGGGACGGAACACCTCAGCGTCCGGCGCGAGGGCGCCACGCTGGTGCTCACTTTGAACAGGCCGGAGGCGAAGAACGCGCTCTCGCTTCCGCTGCTCGTGGGCCTGTACGACGGCTGGCTCGAAGCCGACGCGGACGACTCGATCCGCTCGGTCGTGCTGACGGGCGCGGGCGGCGACTTCTGCGCGGGCATGGACCTCAAGGCCCTCGCGGGCAAGGGCATGGACGGGCAGGCGTACCGGGACCGCATGAAGGCCGACCCCGATCTGCACTGGAAGGCGATGCTCCGCCACCACCGGCCGCGCAAGCCGGTGATCGCGGCGGTCGAGGGCTACTGCGTCGCGGGCGGCACGGAGATCCTCCAGGGCACCGACATCCGCGTGGCGGGGGAGTCCGCGACGTTCGGGCTCTTCGAGGTCAAGCGCGGCCTCTTCCCCATCGGCGGCTCCACGGTCCGGCTGCCCCGGCAGATCCCCCGCACCCACGCCCTGGAGATGCTCCTGACCGGCCGCCCCTACACGGCCGCCGAGGCCGCCGCCGTGGGGCTCGTCGGGCATGTGGTCCCGTCCGGGACGGCACTGGACAAGGCGCTTCAGATCGCCGAACAGATCAACGCGTGCGGGCCACTGGCCGTGGAGGCGATCAAGGCTTCGGTGTACGAAGCCGCCGAGATGACCGAGTCGGAGGGGCTCGCGGCCGAGCTCAAGCGGGGGTGGCCGATCTTCGACACCGCTGACGCGAAGGAGGGGGCGAAGGCGTTCGCCGAGAAACGGGATCCGGTGTACCGACGCGAGTAAGAGCGCCCGCAGGGGCGCGGGGCCATGTCGATGTGCGGCTCCGCCGCGTGAGCGCGACCAGCCACAGCGGACCCGCAGAATCTCCGCCTCCCGAAGAGCGTCCCACCCCCGACACCCACAGAGAAACGGAGCCCGCCCATGGCCCCCACCCCCGCACCGGAGGTGCTACGTGCGCCTCTCGTCGTCGAGTTCCCCTTCACCCGCTCCCTCGGCCCCGTCCAGTCCGCCTTCCTCACCGGGCTGCGCGAGCGCACCGTCCTGGGCGTGAAGACCAGCGACGGCAAGGTGCTCGTCCCGCCCGTCGAGTACGACCCCGTCACCGCCGAGGAGATACGCGACCTCGTCGAGGTCGGCGCCACCGGGACCGTCACCACCTGGGCCTGGAACCCCGAACACCGGCGCGGGCAGCCCCTGGACGGGCCGTTCGCCTGGGTCCTGGTCAAGCTGGACGGCGCCGACACCGCCCTGCTGCACGCCCTGGACGTCCCCGGGCCCGACGCCGTGCGCACCGGGATGCGGGTGCGGGTCCGGTGGGCCGCCGAACGGGCCGGCGCCATCACGGACATCGCCTGCTTCGAGCCGTACGACGGCCAGAATGAAGGCCACGTCGCCCCGCACAGCGGAGAGTTCACCGACGCCGTCACCGGGATCGTCGCCGAGGCCCGTCTCGACTACACGTACTCCCCGGGCCGCTCCCAGACCGCGTACATCAAGGCCCTCGCCGACCGGAAGACCGTCGGCGAGCGCTGCCCCTCCTGCGCGAAGGTGTACGTCCCGCCCCGCGGTGCCTGCCCCACCTGCGGGGTCGCGACCACCGACCGGGTGGAGGTCGGGCCGCGCGGCACCGTCACCACCTTCTGCATCGTGAACGTCAAGGCCAAGAACCTCGACATCGAACTGCCCTACGTCTACGCGCACATCGCGCTCGACGGCGCCGACCTCGCGCTGCACGGCCGCATCGCGGGCATCCCGTACGACCAGGTCCGGATGGGGCTGCGGGTCGAACCGGTGTGGAGCGAGGACGGCCGCTACCCCGACCACTACCGGCCCACCGGCGAGCCGGACGCCGACTACGACACGTACAAGGAGCTGGTGTAGATGCGAGAGGTAGCGATCGTCGCGTTCGCGCAGAGCGACCATGTGCGCAGCTCCGACGAGCTGTCCGAGGTCGAGATGGTGATGCCGGTCCTGCACCAGGTACTCGAGCAGACGGGCCTGAAGACCAGCGACATCGGCTTCACCTGCTCCGGCTCCTCCGACTATCTCGCGGGCCGCGCCTTCTCCTTCACCATGACCCTCGACGGGGTGGGCGCCTGGCCGCCGATCTCCGAGTCGCACGTGGAGATGGACGGTGCCTGGGCCATGTACGAGGCATGGGTGAAGCTGCTGACCGGCGAGGTGGACACCGCGCTCGTCTACGCGTACGGGAAGTCCTCGCCCGGCTCGGTGCGCGACGTGCTGACCCGCCAGCTCGACCCTTACTACGTGGCCCCGCTGTGGCCCGACGCGGTCGCGCTCGCCGCCCTCCAGGCGCAGGCCCTGATCGACGCGGGGGAGACCGACGAGCCCGCGCTCGCCCAGGTCGCCGCGCGCAGCCGGGAGTCCGCGAGCGCCAACTCCCATGCCCAGGTGACGGGTTCGGTGGCGCAGGGCGACTATCTGATGCAGCCGCTGCGCACGGGCGACTGCCCGCCCGTCAGCGACGGAGCCGTCGCCGTGATCCTCGCCGCCGGTGACCGGGCCCGCGAACTGTGCGAGCGGCCCGCCTGGATCCGCGGCATGGACCACCGCATCGAGGCACACAGCCTCGGCGTGCGCGACCTCACCGACTCGCCGTCCACCCGGCTCGCCGCCGAACGCGCGGGCGCCTTCGAACGCCCCGTGGACACCGCCGAGTTGCACGCCCCGTACACCTCCCAGGAAGTCGTGCTCCGCAAGGCGCTCGGCCTCGGCGACGAGGTGAACGTCAATCCGTCCGGAGGCGCGCTCGCCGCCAACCCGATCATGGCCGCCGGGCTGCTCCGCATCGGCGAGGCGGCCGCCCGGATCCACCGCGGCGACTCCGACCGCGCCCTCGCCCACGCCACGTCAGGGCCCTGTCTCCAGCAGAACCTGGTGGCCGTCCTGGAAGGAGACGCCCGATGAGCGGTACGACAGGCAAGGAGCCGGTGGCCGTCGTCGGCGTCGGGCAGACCAAGCACGTCGCGGCCCGCAAGGACGTCTCCATCGCCGGACTCGTCCGCGAGGCCGCCCAAAGAGCCCTGGAAGACGCCCAGTTGACGTGGGCCGACATCGACGCCGTCGTCATCGGCAAGGCCCCCGACTTCTTCGAGGGCGTCATGATGCCGGAGCTGTACCTCGCCGACGCGCTCGGCGCCGTCGGCAAGCCGATGCTGCGCGTGCACACCGCGGGCTCCGTCGGCGGCTCCACGGCGCTGGTCGCGGCCAACCTCGTCGCCGCCCGGGTCCACGGCACGGTCCTCACGCTGGCCTTCGAAAAACAGTCGGAGTCCAACGCGATGTGGGGCCTTTCCCTGCCCGTCCCGTTCACGCAGCCGCTCCTCGCGGGCGCGGGCGGCTTCTTCGCCCCGCACGTTCGCGCGTACATGCGGCGCACGGGCGCCCCCGACACGGTGGGCTCCCTCGTCGCGTACAAGGACCGCAGGAACGCCCTGAAGAACCCGTACGCGCACCTCCACGAGCACGACATCACGCTGGAGAAGGTGCAGGCGTCACCGATGCTGTGGGACCCGGTGCGCTACTCGGAGACCTGCCCGTCCTCGGACGGCGCGTGCGCGATGGTCCTCACCGACCGGGCGGGCGCGGCCCGTTCGCCGAAGCCGCCCGCCTGGATGCACGGAGGCGCGATGCGCAGCGAGCCGACCATGTTCGCGGGCAAGGACTTCGTCTCCCCGCAGGCGGGCAAGGACTGCGCGGCCGACGTCTACCGGCAGGCCGGCATCGCCGACCCGCGCCGCGAGATCGACGCGGTCGAGATGTACGTCCCCTTCTCCTGGTACGAGCCGATGTGGCTGGAGAACCTGGGCTTCGCCGCGGAGGGCGAGGGCTGGAAGCTCACCGAGTCCGGGGTCACCGAACTCGACGGCGACCTGCCGGTCAACATGTCCGGCGGGGTGCTCTCCACCAACCCCATCGGCGCCTCCGGCATGATCCGCTTCGCGGAGGCGGCGCTCCAGGTCCGCGGGCTCGCGGGTGAACATCAAGTGGACGGCGCCCGGCGGGCGTTGGGCCACGCATACGGCGGCGGCTCGCAGTTCTTCGCCATGTGGCTGGTGGGTTCGGAGCCGCCGAGCACATGATCGCGCCAGGAGCGGGCCGATCCTGAGGACGCGGGCTGTGCGGCGCCGGGGGCGAAAGCTAGGCTGACGGCGCAGGACGGATCGGGAGGAGCACGGACGTGGCCGACAGCACGACTCAGCAGCATCCGCTCACGGGTTGGAACAAGCCGGAGCTCGACCTCACCGGGGCCCACTGGCGCTCGAGCAGCCAGGGGCGCGGAGACGTCGAGATCGCATTCGTCGAGGGTTTCATCGCGATGCGCAACAGCGGTCGTCCCGAGAGTCCGTCCCTGATCTTCACGCCCGCCGAGTGGGGGGCGTTCGTGCACGGGGCGCGTGCGGGCGAGTTCGACCTGACGTAGGCGCTGAGCCCGTCGCAGGACGGAGCGGGAGGGACCGGGGCAGAGTGCGCACCCGGTCCCGCCCCCGTTCCGGGCGGGCATTCTGGGTTGCGGTGGCCTGAAGTACATTGCGGCCCATGTCGACACCGAACCCGCAGCCGGGCCCGTACGGGCCGAACCCCTACCAGCAGCCCCAGGGTGCGGGTTCGCCCCAGCCCTACGGTCAGCAGCCGGGCCCCTATGGCCGACAGCCGGGCCCGTACGGACAGCCGCCCCAGGCCGGGGTGCAGGGCGGGCCCCAGGCCGGGATGCCCGGTGGCCCCCCGCCGGCCCCGCCCGCGCCGCCGGGCGGCCCCCGCAAGGCGGTCGGCGGCTGGGTGTGGGGACTGGGCGGCGTGGTGCTCGCGTCCGCGCTCTGGGCGGGCGGCCTCTTCGCCACCGGGAACCTCGGTTCGGACAGCAGCGGCGGTGGCGGTGGCGACGACAAGCCGTCGCTCGCCGGATACGCGTACCGGCAGAACCTCTGCGACGTCACGAAGCTGAGCGCCCTCCTGAAGCGCTACGAGCGTGACCCGCAGTCCAAGGCGGACACCCACTGGGGCTCGCGGCAGAAGCCCCTCGACCAGAGCCAGTGCACCCGCAAGCTCATGGACCCCAAGTCGAGCTCCGAGTACGCGTCCACCTACGTCTACGCGACGGCCGCCTGGCACAAGAAGGCCGACCCGGCGCACGAGTTCTCCTCGTACCAGAAAGCCCGCGAGGACCAGTCGCAGGACACCTACACCTACCGCACGAAGGCCGTGAAGGGCCTCGGCGACGAGGCGTTCGTGACGACGGAGACGGGCGGCAGCTCGGGCAGGAAGCAGCTCCAGAGCATGGTCGTCGCGGTCCGCGAGGGCGGGTTCACGATGGACATGCAGTGGAGCAACTACGGCGGTGCCTCGGCCGACGCGGACAAGGCGCCGACGGCGGACGAGGTCGAGAAGATGCTCATGGCGGACACGCGCGAGGCGATGGAGGGGCTGAAGAAGTAGCCCCGCCCTCATGCTCTTTGAGGCTCGGACGGGTCAATACGACGATGCCGTCGGGGACTTGTGCAGCTCGATCAGCGTGCGCACGGGAGGCGGCAGCCAGTCGTCGGCCGACGGGCGCTGACGGGTGAGCCGTTCGATGACCTCGGCGGGGGCCGGCCGCGTCGCGGGGTCGTGGTGGAGGCAGCCGCTGACGACGTCGACGAGCCGGGACGGCAGGTTCAGCACGTCGTGCAGGGACGGGCCGGGAATGTACTCGGTGACCAGGCAGGGAGGGTCGCCGTGCGGGTCGGCGTCGACCACGGACGCGGTGTGGAAACCGCCGACCTTGCGTGCGGAACTGATCTCGCGGCCGAAGCGCTGCCGGAACGAGGGGTCGTCGGCCAGCTCCCGCTGGATCACCTTGACCGCGACCAGGCGCTCGCCCGGCGAGTGGCCGAGATAGACGGTGCCCATCCCGCCTTCACCGAGCCTGGCCGTCAGCCGGTAGCGGTCGATGCGACGCGGGTCGCCTTCGTGCAACGGGCGGTGAGGGGGCGGGAGTTCGGCTCGCGGGGCGGGCTTGGTGGGCTGGGCGGGCTCGGCGGGTGCCCGCCGCTTCGCCGGCCCACGGTAGGAGGCGGGCGGCTCGATCGCCTTCAGATCCACGCGGTTGACCTGGATGCCCCACTTGCCGGCGGCCTCGGCGAGGATTCCGTGCAGGGCGGCGCTGATCTGCTCGCGGGAGGCCAGGACCCGGTCCAGGTCCATGCCGCCGAAGATGTTGCGGAGGCTGGTGACGACGAGCTGCTCCATCGCTGCTCCCTCTGTCCGTCAGGTACCCAGCACCACGCACCCGCGAGCCCGGAGGCTCCGGACGGCGGCGTCGCCCTCGGTCACCTCGTTCCAGCGGAGGTCCAGCTTCTCCAAGTGGGGCAACTCTACGATCCACGGGGGGAGTTCGCGCAGCCGATTGCCGCGCAGATCGATCCTGCGCAGCAGCGGCAGCCCGCGCAGCGCTCCCGGCACTTCCGTGAAGGCGTTCTCGCGCAGCTCCAGTTCGCGCAGCTCCCGCAGTCGTCCCACGGAATGCGGCAGTTCGGTCAGGGTGTTGCCGCGCAGCCACAGCTCGCGCAGCGCCGACAGGGCGCCGAGCGAACCCGGGAGCGCGGTCAACTCGTTGTGCTGGGCGCGCAGTTCGACGAGCGCCGACATTCCGCCGAGGGAGTCCGGGAGTGCGCGGAGCCGGTTCTCGCCGACGTTCAGGTACGTCAGCCGGTCCAGGCGGCCGAGCGTCACGGGCAGCTCGGTGAGGTGGTTGTCGTGGACGTAGAGGCAGCCGTCCAGGGGGAGGGTGGTCAATTCCTCGGGCAGGGAGGTCAGTTGGTTGTGGCCCAGGTCCAGCATGCGCAGGGAGCGCAGGGTGGCGATGCGGGCGGGCACGTGGGTGAGTGCGTTGTCCGCGAGGATCAGGACGCGGGCGTCCGGGTGGTCCCAGATCTCCGGGGGCGTCTCGGTGAGGCCGCCGCGCCAGTACGAGAGGCGGGTGCCGTCGGGGCCCTCGCTCACGGCCACAGCAGCCGGCGCTCCCACTTCCCGGCCGCCGTGCGCAGATAGGTGAGGCGGGTGTGGCGGCGGTCCTTGTCGCCCTGCCAGAACTCGACGGACTCGGGGCGCACCGTGTGCAGCGCCCAGCCGGGTGCCACCAGGTCCGGTTCGGCGGCGAGCCGGGCCGCCGACTCCCGTACCGCCGCGTCCCGTTCGGCGAGATCCGCGAGCGGCTGCGACTGGCGGCCGAGCAGGGCCTCCGCGCGGGCGCCCGCCCCGCGCGCCCGGAAGTCCGCCGCCCCGCTCGCCGCGTCCTCCCGCACCACGGGCCCGCGCACCCGCACCTGGCGGGCCAGCGGCGACCAGTAGAAGGTCAGCGCCGCGTACGGGCGCTCGGCGAGGTCGCGGGCCTTGGTGCTCGGCCCGTCGGTGTCGGCCGCGAACTGCCAGCCCGCCTCGCTCACCGCCTTGAGAATCAGCACGCGGGCGCTGGGATCGCCGCCCGCCCCGGCTGTGGCGAGCGTCATCGCGTGCGGCTCGCGCACCCCGGCGAGCACGGCGTGGTGGAACCAGTCCACGAACAGCTCGGCGGGGGTGTCGGGCGCCTCGCCCGGGTTGAACGTCGGCAGCTCCCCGGCGAACACCTCGAGCTTGCGCAGCAGTTGACGCAGATCGTCCACGAAGAACCCCTCCCTTGCGGCCTGGCTGTGCGCGTGGTCGGCGCCGAGCCGCGCGTACGAGGTCGGGCTTCCCGCGCGGCTCGGGCTTCCCGCGCAGCTAGCGCCTCCCATGCGGCTCGGGCCTCCCGTGCAAGGCCGGGCCGCCCGGGCCGTGGCTCGGCCGCCCACGGGAGGCCCAGGCGCCCGTGCGAGCGTCACCTGCGCATCAGCTAATGGATGGCCGCGACCTTATCATTAGGTCATGTCCGACTCCTCGCTCGCTCTGGACCTCGCCCTCACCATCCGCCACGACGGCAACGGGGGCGTGGCCGACGACCTCGACGCGCCGGCCGGGCTCACCGCGTGGGTCCGTGAGCGCGCGGCCCGACTGCCCCTGTCCGACGGCCCGTTCGTGGCCGACGAGGCCGTGCTCGGTGTTGTTCGCGAGCTCCGCGCGGCCGTCCGTGCCCTCTTCGCCCGCGCCGTCCGCCCCGGTGCGCCGAGCCCCGCCGACGCCCACCGGCTGCTGCCGCTCCAGGACGCCGTCGACCGGCTCAACGCGGCCGCGGCGCGCGTCCCGGTCGTGCCCGTCCTGCACTGGCCGGAGGCCGAGGGTGATTCCGATTCCGATCCCGATGCCGAGGGCGGGTCCGTGAGCGTTCCGCCCCTCGTACATGAAGCGACCGCCGCCGGGGCGCCCTCGCCCGACCTGCTCGCGGCCGCCCTCGCCCGCGCCGCCCTCGCCTTCCTCGCAGGGCCCGACCTGCCGCGCCTGCGGGCCTGCCACGCGCCGCGCTGCGTGCGGTACTTCCTCAAGGAACACCCGCGCCAGGAGTGGTGCAAGCCCTCCTGCGGCAACCGGGCGCGGGTGGCCAGGCACCATCAGCGGCACCGGGGCACGGGTGACACGGGCGGGGTGCGCGAGGGCTCCTGAGCGGTCCTGACCTGTCGTGGCCTGTCCTGAAGCTTCGCGGAGGCCGTCCTCCGGGGGCCGTGCGGGCGTAGGCTGAAGTGCCGGGGGGCGTGCCGTGGCCTGCTGCGCGCGCCCGGCGCACCACTGTGGCAGGGGGTGCCCTTTGGAGCCGCGACCTCGCACCAGCGACCGCCGCACCCTCTTCGAGCGCGACCGTGAACTCGCCGCGGTGAACGAGGCGTTGAGCGATCTGTGCGGGCTCCCGCACGACGGCCCGCCGGTCCCCGACCGGCCGCGCGGCGCCCTCCTCGCCTTCGAGGGCCGTGCGGGCCTCGGCAAGACCTCGCTCCTCGCCGAGGCGCGCCGCGCCGCCACCGCCAAGGGCTGCACGGTCGCGGCCGCGCGCGGCGGCGACCAGGAGCGGCGCGTCGCCTTCCACGTCGCCCGCCAGCTCGTCCAGCCGCTCCTCGCCGGGATCACCGAGGCCGAACTCCGTGCCACGCTGGGCAGTTGGTACGCCATCGTGGGCCCCGCCCTCGGCCTGTGCGCCCCGACCGGTGGCGCGCCGCCCGACCCGCAGGGGCTGCGCGACGGCCTCGACTGGGTGCTCACCGACCTCGCCGTGCGCCGCGCCCCGCTCGTCGTCACCGTCGACGACGCGCACTGGGCCGACGCCGAGTCCCTCAGCTGGCTCTGCGCCTTCGCGCCGCGCGCCGAGACCCTGCCGCTGCTCCTCGTCGTCGCCTACCGGCCCGAGGAACTGCCCGTGCACGCCGAGGAGTTCAGGGAGCTGCCCGGCCGCTCCGGCCGCCGCCCCATCGCCCTCGAACCGCTCAGCGCGATGGCCATCGCCCGCCTGGTGCGCGCCGGACTCGGCGCCCACGCCGACGAGGCGTTCTGCCGCGAGTGCTGGGCCGTCACCGGCGGCAACCCCTTCGAAGCCGTCGAACTGACCGCGAAGGTCCGCGACCGGGGCCTGCCGCCCAACGAGGCCGGGGCCGGACTCCTGCGGGACCTGGCCGCCGCCGTGAAGGGCAACGGACTCGCGGCCCGCCTGGAGCGGCTCGGCACCAGCACGGTCCGCTTCGCCTGGGCCTGCGCCGTGCTCGGCACCGCCATCTCCCCGGCGCACGCCGCCTCCGTCGCGGGCATCGGCGAGCGCGAGGCCGCGGACTGCGCCGACCGGCTGCGCTCCGCCCGCGTGCTCGCCGGGCCCGAAACCGACGCGGACACCCTGGAGTTCACCCACCCGCTGGTCGCCACCGCCGTCTACCAGGGCATCCCCTGCGGCGTGCGCGTCGCGCTGCACGGCCAGGCCGCCTGGACCGTCGTCAACGCCGGGCTCGGCGCCCCGGCCGCGGCCCGCCACCTCCTCGAGGTGCACCCCGACGGCGACGCCTGGGTGGTGCGGCAACTGCGCGAGGCCGCCCGCGCGACCGTGCGTGCCGGTGCCCCCGAGGCGGCCCGCCGCTACCTCGCCCGCGCCCTGCGCGAACCCCCGCCCTGGAGCGACCGCGCCGCCGTCCTCTACGAGTTGGGCTGCGCGTCCCTGCTCACCGAGCCCGCCACCACCGTCAACCATCTGCGCGCCGCCCTCGAAGAGCCGCTCCAGGACCCGGAGTTGCGCCACCACATCGTCTACCGGCTCTCCCAGGTCCTCGCCCACGCCGACCGCCTCGGCGAGGCGTCCGACACCCTCGCCCGCGAGCTGCGCGTCACCAGCGACCCCCGGGTGCGCCTGCGCATGCACGCCGAACAGTTCATGTGGGACGCCTTCCGCGCCGACGAACCCGACTCGCCCGCCCGCTCCAGACGCCTGGCCCGCCTCGCCGACCGGCTGCTCGGCCGCGACCTCACCGAGCGGTACGTCATCGGCCTGCGCGCCTGGGACGCGATGCTGCGCGCCGAGCCCGCCGCCACCGTCGTACGGCACGCCGAGCGCGCCCTCGTGGGCGGGCTCGGCTGGGCGGAGGAGGACCGCGGCTTCGAGGTGCCCGTCCTGGTCGCCCTGACCTTCCTGTACGCGGACCGGCCGGGGCGCGCCGAGGAGCTCTTCGCCGCCGGGATCGCCGACTTCGAACGGCAGGGCTGGCGCGGCGCCCACCTGTCCTTCGCGTACACCCTCCTCGCGTATGTCCGCTACCGGCGCGGCCGGCTCGCGGAGGCCGAGGACTTCGTGCGCGCGGGCCTCGGACTCGCACGCCGGGTGGGGCCCAGCACCCCCGCGCACTGGTACGCGGTCGGCATCCTCATCGAGGTTCTGCTGGCCCGCGGCCGTGTCGACGAAGCCCGGCGCACGGCGGATACCTACGGGTTCGGTGCGCCCTTCCCCGCCGCCGTGGTCTTCCCCGACGCGCAGACCGTGCACGGCGAACTGCTCCTCGCGCGCGGCCTCGCCAAGGACGCGGCGGCCGAACTCGCCGCCGCGGGCCGCCGCCTGGACCCGCGCGGCATGCGCAACCCCGCGTGGTGCCCCTGGCAGCTGCACCTCGCGCTCGCCGAGGCCCAGGAGGCCCCCGAGCGCGCCACCGCCACCGCGCACGCCGCGGTCCAGCGCGCCCGCAGGTTCGCCACTCCCTCGGCGGTGGGCCAGGCGCTGCGCATCACCGCCGAGGTCTCCCCGCCCGCGGCCCGCGTCAAGCTCCTCGAGGAGTCCGTCGGCCACCTGGAGCGGTCCCCGGCCGCGTACGAACTCGCCTGCGCCCTCGTCTCCCTGGGCGGCGAACTGCGCGGCGCGGGCCGCGCGAAGGACGCCGCGGAACCGCTGTACCGGGGGCTCGACACCGCCGTGCAGTGCGGCGCCGACGGACTCGTGGAGCGAGCCCGCGACGAGCTCGCGGCGGCCGGGCTCCGCCCCCGCCCGCTGCGCGGCCCCGAGACGGACACGCTCACCCGCGGCGAACAGACCGCCGCCGAGCTCACGGCCCGCGGCCGGTCCGCCGCGGAGGTCGCCGAGACCCTGCACACGGACGAGGTGACGGTGACCCGCCTCCTGTCATCGGTGTACCGAAAGGTGGGCACGGACCGGAACGGGCTGGCCTCGGTGCTGGCGCGCGGAGGGGGAGGGGGAGGGGTAGCTGCGGGAGGGCCGGAGGTGGCGCCGTGACGGGCTGAGCGCGATGCCCGGACCGGGTCGGGCGGGGGCCGTGGCGGGCCGGGCGAGAGGCCCGGGCGAGGTGCCGCCCCCGCGCCGACGACCCGCGCGGGCCACGTACCATTGGCGCATGTCCTTCCTCCGCCGCCGCAGCTCCGCCACTCCCGCGGGCCCGGACTTCGACGTCCTGGCCATGGACCCGGGTGACTGGCCCGGCAACCTCGGCGCGGGGCTGCTGCCCGCGCCCGACGGCAGCTGCCAGGGCGTGTTCCTGCGCTACGACCTGTTCGGCGGCCGCGGCCCGGCGATGATCATCGGCAATCTGCCGGAGGGCTCCCCGGCCCGCGACCTCCCCGAGGGCGCGGTCCCCTTCGAGGTGGCCCAGCTGCTGCTGGCGCTGGAGAACGACGAGGAGATCTCCGTCGTCTCCACCGAGGACATCCCGGTGATGCAGGGCGACAACCTCCTCATCGTGCGCCGCCTCAAGCTCTCCGAAAGCCGCATCTCCTGCGTGCAGTTCGACCGCAGCGACAACGTGCTGGTGACGATCGCGGCCTGGGACCGCCCGATCACCGACGACCTGTACGCCCTGCTGAAGCCGCTGCCCGCCGAGCTCTTCCAGCAGGGCTGAACCCTCCAGGGCCGAGCCCCACCCCGCCACCCGAAGTCCAAGCGACGGCCACCTCTGTCCAAGAGGTGGCTTTGTCATGTGCCTTGTCAGGCAAGTCATCGGACTTTTACCGTGACGGGCCATGAGACCTGGGATCACGCGCAGGACGACGATGCGGACAGCGGTGGCGGCGACCGGCGCCCTGGCGGTGGGGGCGCTGGGCGCACCGGGAGCGGCGGCGGGGCAGGCCGTCGGAGCTCCGCATGAGGAGAGTGCAGGGGCTGATTCATCCGATGACCTCGTGCTTTGGTACGGGGCTCCCGCCGCCGACTGGGAACGGGAAGCCCTGCCCCTCGGCAACGGCGCACTCGGCGCCATGGTCTTCGGGACCCTCGCCTCCGAACGGCTCCAGTTCAACGAGAAGACGCTGTGGACCGGCGGCCCCGGCGCCCAGGACGGCTACGACTTCGGCAACTGGCGCGCCCCGCGCCCCGGGGCCCTCGACGCCGTCCGCGCCGACCTCGACGACCGGGTCAGACTCGACCCCGACGCGGTGGCGGCCCGCCTCGGCCAGGCCAAGCGCGGCTACGGCGCCCACCAGACCTTCGGCGACCTCCACCTCGACCTCGAGGGCGCCCCGGACACCCCCGGGCCCGACTACCGCCGCACCCTGGACCTCGCCGACGCCCTCGCCACCGTCACGTACACCCATCAACAGGCCCGCCACACGCGGGAGTTCTTCGCCTCGTACCCGGACGGTGTGCTCGTCGGCCACCTCACCGCCGACCGGCCGGGCGCCGTCACCTGCACCCTGCGCTACACCTCGCCCCGCGCCGACTTCACCGCGAAGGCCGACGGCGACCGCATCACCGTACGCGGTCAACTCGCCGACAACGGCCTGAAGTTCGAGGCACAGGTGCGCGTCCGCCGGCACGGCGGCTCGCTCACCCCGCACCCCGACGGCAGCGTCACCGTCACCGGCGCCGACCACCTCTGGTTCGTCCTCGCGGCGGGCACCGACTACGCCGACACCTACCCCGACTACCGGGGAGACGACCCGCACGCCACGGTCACCCGCACCGTCGACGCCGCCATCACCCGCGGCCACGACGCGCTGCGCGCCCGCCATCTGCGCGACCACCACGCCCTGTTCGACCGCGTGCGCCTCGACATCGGCCAGGCGCTGCCCGCCGCCACCCCCACCGATCAGCTGCTCGAGGGCTACACGGGCGGGGCCTCCGCCGCCGACCGCGCCCTGGAGGCTCTCTTCTTCCAGTACGGCCGCTACCTCCTCATCGCCTCCTCGCGCCCCGGCTCGCTGCCCGCCAACCTCCAGGGCGTGTGGAACCAGTCGACGACCCCGCCCTGGTCCGCCGACTACCACACCAACATCAACCTCCAGATGAACTACTGGCTCGCCGAGGCCGCGAACCTCCCCGAGACCACGGCCCCCTACGACCGCTTCGTCACCGCCCTGCGCGCCCCCGGCGAGCGCACCGCGAAGGAGATGTTCGGCTCCCGCGGCTGGGTGGTCCACAACGAGACGAATCCCTTCGGGTTCACGGGAGTTCACGACTGGTCGACGGCCTTCTGGTTCCCCGAGGCCGCCGCCTGGCTCACCGCGCAGCTCTACGAGCACTACCGCTTCGGCGGCTCCACCGACTACCTGCGCACCACCGCGTACCCGGCGATGAAGGGTGCCGCCGAGTTCTGGCTCGACAACCTCCGCACCGACCCGCGCGACAACACGCTGGTCGTGACGCCGAGTTACTCGCCCGAACACGGCGACTTCACCGCGGGCGACGCGATGGCCCAGCAGATCGTGCACGACCTGTTCACCAACACCCTGGAGGCGGCGACCACCCTCGGCGACTCCGCCGCCTTCCGCACCGAACTCGAAGAAGCCCTCGGCCGCCTCGACCCCGGACTGCGCGTCGGCTCCTGGGGCCAGCTCCAGGAGTGGAAGGCCGACCTCGACGACCGGGGCGACGACCACCGGCACGTCTCCCACCTCTACGCCCTGCACCCCGGCCGCCGGATCGAGGCGGGCACCCAGTGGGCCGACGCCGCGAAGGTGTCCCTGACCGCGCGCGGCGACGGCGGCACCGGCTGGTCCAAGGCGTGGAAGGTCAACTTCTGGGCGCGCCTGCGCGACGGCGACCACGCGCACAAGATGCTCGCCGAACAGCTCAAGTCCTCGACGCTGCCCAACCTCTGGGACACCCACCCGCCGTTCCAGATCGACGGCAACTTCGGCGCCACGTCCGGCGTCGTCGAGATGCTCCTGCAGAGCCAGCACGACGTCATCGAGGTGCTGCCCGCCCTGCCCGCGAGCTGGCCGCAGGGTTCCGTGCGCGGACTGCGCGCCCGCGGCGGCGCCACCCTCGACATCGACTGGAGGGACGGCCGGGCCGCCCGCGTCGTCCTCACCGCGAGCCGCACCCGCCAACTCACCGTCCGCTGCACGCTGTTGAGCGGCGGCGCGCGGACCTTCAAGGCGCGGGCGGGCAGCCGCTACGTCTTCGAGTGACCCGCCCGGAGACGCACGTCGGGCCCGGGCCTGCCCCCACGCAGACCCGGGCCCGACCGTTCGGGGCGGCCGCCTACGTGCCCGAAGGCAGCACCTTCACATCGGCGGCCCGCACATACGCGATCCGGGCGCCGAACTGGATCACGTAGTAGGTGTCCTTGCCGCGCACCACCCGGTGCGGCTTCGTGTCGAACGTCGGCGCGTACAGGTACTCGCCCGGCACCTTGTCGCCGACCGCGTACTCCTGGCCCGCGAGGAGCTTGTAGGGCAGCGGCGACACCGTCTGCACCGGCACCTCCTTCGGGTACGCCTCCTTCTCCGGGTAGGCGCGCCCGTACACCGGGATGTCCGCGCTGCCGTCCTTCGGCGTGACGACAAGTCCCTCGGCGTCCACGGCGGTCGGCTGCTTCTTCGGGTTCTTGAACCACGCCTTCTGGCCGAGGTACCAGACGGCCGTCCAGTCGCCCTTGCGCTCCGCGACCGCGTACTGCTGGCCGGTGGTCAGGCGCGCCGACGTGTCGTTCACGTCGATCGTGGAGTCGCTGCCGTCCGGGTGCTTGCCGATGTCCTTGATCAGCGGCGCGTCGTCACGCGGCTCGGTGTGGACGCGCACCGCGCTCGAACCGTGCGGCACACAGACCTCGCCCGGCTTGACGCAGCCCGTGTACTCCGGCTGGTTCGCCGCGTACTTCGGGTTGATCGTCACCAGGCCGCCGTCCGGGCCCGCCGAGCGGTGGAAGGGCTTGCCGAGCAGGTCGAAGTAGTGCGCCCAGTCCCAGTAGGGGCCCGGGTCGGTGTGCATGCCCTTGATGGTGGCGGTGGTGGTGCCCTGGACATTGTCGTGGCCGATGATGTGCTGCCGGTCCAGCGGGATGCCGTACTTCTTGGCGAGGTACTTCACCAGGCGCGCCGACGAGCGGTACATCGCCTCCGTGTACCAGGTGTCGGGCGCGGCGAGGAAGCCCTCGTGCTCCAGGCCGACGGACTTCGAGTTCACGTACCAGTTGCCCGCGTGCCAGGCGACGTCCTTGGCCTTCACGTGCTGCGCGATGTGCCCGTCGGTCGAGCGCAGCGTGTAGTTCCACGACACGTACGTCGGGTCCTGCACCAGCTTCAGGACACCGTCCCAGCGGCCCTCGGTGTCATGGATGACGATCGTGTCGATGCTCTGGCTCTTCGGCCGGTCGGCGAGGTCGTGGTTGCCGTAGTCGTCCGTCCCGTCCGGGGCCTTGAACTCCTCGTAGGGCGCGGGAATCCACTCGCAGGACACGCTCGACGGGCACTCGGCCTCACCCTTCGCGGCCTTGCGCAGACCCATCCGCCGGAGCTGTGCCTCGTCCGGCTCGGCGAGCCCCGGCTCGGCGGGCAGGGCGACGCGCTGGCCTGCGTCCGTGGTGCGGGACTGGCCGTCGCGGATCACGGCGAACACGTCGTTCGCGTACGTCGCCGCGGTCGCCTGGTCGTCGGCGCCGGAGAACGCGGCGACCGCCCCGTACCAGTCGGCCGGATCGTCGCTGAGCTCCTTGCCGAGCTTCTTCTGGGCGGCCGCGAGCAGCGCCGCGCCGCCGCGCACATTGGCGGTGGAGTCGGTGCGCAGCCGCTCCGCGGAGATGCCGCTCACCTCGGCGGCGTGCCGCAACGTCTTGAGCCGGGCGGGCAGTTGGCTGTCCTTCGGCACCTTCACGTCGGGGGCCTCGGCCGCGCGGGCGGGACGTGACGCGTCGCCCCTCGGGTCCTCGTCGCCGTCGGCGTGGTGCTCACCGGCGGAGCGGGCGAGCGCTGTGCGGGCGTCGGTGAGGTGCATCGGCCCGTAGCCGCCGGTGACGCTGGGCGCCCCGCCGTGGTCGTCCCAGCGCGACTGCAGATACGAGACGCCGAGCAGCACGCTCTGCGGCACGCGGTACTCGGCGGCCGCGGCGGCGAACGCGCCCTGCAGCCGTGCGGACGAGGCGGCCGAGGCCGAGGACGCCTGTGCGGGTGCGCTGTTCGACGGGGCGGCGCCGAGCAGCGGCAGCAGCAGCCCGGCCGACGCGAGGGCGCCCGCCGTCCTGATGGTGCGTCTGCGCGGGGCGTGCGGGCGGGCGGTGGCGGATCCTCGCAATGCAGCCTCCTGGGACGATGGAGCGTGAATGGGGCGTGCGGGGGCCGGGCGTGCGTCAGTGGTACCGGCTCTCCGACGATCCGTCAATCATGCCCAGGAGAAGGGATTTCCCATGTCAGGGCGGCCCCCGGCGGTTTTCGCCGGGGGCGGCCGCCCGCCTGCGGCGCGTCAGTGGCATGGACCAATGAGCAGCAGAAACGCTGATCCGCCGGTGGGACAGAATGTGAGACGCGCGCCCGCCGCCAGTGGTCCGGTCCACCTGTTCGGGGGAGGCGTGTACGCGTAGGCGGGCGTAGTCGCCCGTACGAAAGCCCGCGTACGAAAGCCCGCGTACGAAGCCGAGCATGTGAAGCCGGGCATACGAAGGTCCGCGGTACGCCGCTGTCCTGGCGTACCGCGGACCGTCATCCCCGTCAGCGAGTGCCGACCGCCGCGCGCACGGCCCGGCGGGCCAGCTGGCAGTCGTCGTGCAGCCGCCTCAGCAACAGCCGCTGTTCCTCGCCGGACGGCGCAGCACCGAGGTGGGCCTGGCCCGGTGCCGCCGGGGTCTGGTCGCGCAGGGTGCGCTGCACGGCCGTTTCGTACGTACGGATCTCCCGGGTCAGGACCAGCATCAGGTTCACCAGGAAGGCGTCCCGAGCCGCTGGTCCCGCCGACTGCGCGAGCTGGCTGATCTCACGCCGTGCCACCGGGGCGTCCCCGAGGACCGACCAGAGCGTCGCCAGGTCATAGCCCGGCAGGTACCAGCCCGCGTGCTCCCAGTCCACGAACACGGGGCCCGCGGGGGAGAGCAGGATGTTGGACAGGAGCGCGTCGCCGTGGCTGAACTGCCACATGCCCTGGTGGCCCACGGAGTGCGCGATGCCGTGCAGAAGCTTCTGCAGGTCGCCCATGTCCCGGTCGGTGAGCAGGCCCAGTTCGTGGAAGCGGTTGATCCGCCGGCCGTAGTCGAGCGGCCTGCCGAACATCTCCGCCGGCGGACGCCACTGGCCGAGACGGCAGATCGCCGCGACCGCCGCCCGCACATCCGCGCGCGGGGGGGCCTCGGTCGGATGCCGCTGAAGTGCCGCCACCCGCCCGGGCATCCGCTCGATCACCAGCGTGCAGTCGTCCGGGTCGGCGGCGATGAGCCGGGGCGCCCGCACCGGGGGCCGGTGCCGCACGAACGACCGGTATGCCGCTATTTCGTGCCGGATCCGCTCGGCCCACACGGAGGAGTGGTCCAGTAAACACTTGGCGACGGCGGTGCTGCGTCCTGTCGTCCCGACCAGGAGCACGGTGCGCCCGCTGCGGCGCAGCACCTGGACGGGGTTGAACTCCGGACAGATGCGGTGCACCGACGCGATGGCGGTGCGCAGCTGCGCCCCCTGGGGGCCTGACAAGTCGAGTCTCCCGCTGAGCGGTTGGGCACCCGGGCCCGGTGCGCGACGGGTCCGGCCCGCGCCGAGCGGACCTGTCGCGGGTCGCGCGGGCTCCAGGTACGGGCCGCTCCCCTGAGGTCGGGTGTGCAGCGGCCGAGGCGGGGCGGACACGGAGGACGATGCTGCGTACATGGGCGATACAGATCCCTTCGTGTGCCAGCGAGTTGCTGCGCCTCCCGCCCCGGCCGCTCTGGGTGCACCCTGGGGAATGCCCTGCGGCAGCCGGGTCGGGGTGGCGCTTTCCTACCTGACACCCGTCGGCCCGTGGCACACCATGTGGCGCACCCTGGCGAACCCTGGCGAATAGTCGCTCAGCAACTGACAGAGGGCTACTGTCAACTCAGCCGAGAACCTGGGGGCTTGACGTGAACGGACAACCCAACACCCGCCTGTCGGACCTGTTCGGCCTGGCCGGATGGTCCAAGGGTGAGCTCGCGAGACTGGTCAACCGGCAGGCGGCCGCCATGGGGCATCCGCAGCTGGCGACCGACACCTCGCGGGTGCGGCGTTGGATCGACATGGGAGAGATCCCGCGCGATCCGGTGCCCCGGGTGCTGGCGGCGCTGTTCACCGAGCGACTCGGCCGTGTCGTGACCATTGAGGATCTTGGTCTGGTCCGGCACGGGCGCCTGGGTAAACAGCGCGGCGGCGGGGGTGTGGAACACCCCGACGGCGTGCCATGGGCGCCCGAACGGACGGCCGCGGTCCTCACCGAATTCACGGGAATGGACCTCATGCTCAACCGACGCGGCTTGGTGGGCGCGGGCGCTGCGCTTGCCGCAGGCTCCGCACTCAGCAGCGCCATGCACGACTGGCTGCACACCGACCCGGCCCTGGTGGCCGACGCCCCCTCGAACGCCGATCCCCTGTACGCCGACCCCGCTGGGTCCGACCGCTACGAGGCCGCCCCCATCGGGTCGCAGGAGATCGAGGAACTGGAACGCTCGGTCGAAGTCTTCCGCGCCTGGGACGCGGCCCGCGGCGGCGGGCTGCAGCGCAAGGCCGTGGTGGGCCAGCTCAACGAGGTGGGCGGGATGCTCGCCTACCGTCACCCCGACCATCTCCAGCGGCGCCTGTGGGGCGTCGCCGCCAACCTCGCCGTCCTCGCGGGCTGGATGTCCCACGACGTCGGCCTGGAGCCCACGGCGCAGAAGTACTTCGTGATCGCCGCGCACGCGGCCCGCGAGGGCGGCGACCGGCCGCGCGCCGGGGAGGCCCTGTCCCGGGCCGCCCGCCAGATGGTCCACCTGGGCAAGCCGGACGACGCCCTGGACCTGATGAAGCTCGCCAAGTCGGGCGCGGGCGAGGAGGCGCTGCCCCGCACCCAGGCGATGCTCTACACCATCGAGGCGTGGGCGCAGGCGTCGATGGGCAAGGGCCAGGCCACCCGCCGCACCCTGGGTCTGGCGGAGGACCTGTTCATCTCCGACAAGGGCGATGTGCCGCCGCCGAGTTGGATGCAGATGTTCGACGAGGCGGATCTGCACGGCATGCAGGCGCTGGTGTACCGCACGCTCGCCGACCACGACGAGAGCGTGGCGGGGCTCGCGCAGCGGCACGCCAAGGAGGCCATCGAGCTGCGCGCCAAGGGACACGACCGGTCGCAGATCTTCGACTACATCTCGCTCGCCTCGGCGTGCTTCATCGCGGACGACCCGGAACAGGCCGACCGCTACGCACGCCTCGCCCTGGTGTCGATGGGGGCCAACTCCTCACATCGCACCTGGGACCGGCTGCGGGAGATGTACCGGCTCACGGCGCAGTACTCGGGCTACCCGAAGATCCAGGACCTGCGTGAGGAGATCAAGCTGGCGCTGCCGAAGGCGCCCAAGGGGGCGGGGAGGACCGCGAGGGCCTAGCGACGAGGGCCTCCAGCACGTAGGAGGGGAAGGCCCTCGTCCGGCCCTCGCCGTCCAGGCGCCGTCAGGACATCGGGCCGTCCAGGCGCCAGGACATCGGGTCCTGCTCTACGTACCGATTCCTGCTCTACGTACCGATCCTGACGACCATGAGGCAGGCGTCGTCCTCGCGCGGGGCCTCGCCGAACTCCTCGACGGCCATGCGCACACAGTCCTGCGCGGACTGCGCCTGGGCGAAGCGGGGGGCGAGGCCGAGCAGCCTGCTCTGCGCGGCGTCCCGGGCGCGCCGGGGCACCAGTCCGTCGGTGTGCAGCAACAACAGGTCACCGGGGGCGAGTTGCTCCTCGGCCTGTCCGTACATCGCGCCGGAGGTCGCGCCGAGCAGCACGCCGTCCGGTGGGGTCAGCGTGCGCCCCGTCCCGTCGCGGAACAGCAGCGGGGCGGGGTGGCCGGCCTGGGCCCAGGTGAGGGTGCGGAGTGCGGGGTCGTAGCGGCCGCAGACGGCGCTGCCGAGCGCGGGCTGGACGGAGGTGTCGAGCAACTGGTTGAGATAGCCGAGGAGTTGGCCGGGCCGGGCCCCGGCGACGGCCATGCCGCGCAGGGCGCCGAGGAGCATCGCCATGCCCGAGGTGACGCTCACGCCGTGCCCGGTGAGGTCGCCGACGCTCAACAGCGTCTGTCCGTCCGGTAGTTCGAGCGCGTCGTACCAGTCGCCGCCGATGAGGGCGCTGGTCGAGGAGGGGAGGTAGTGGGCGGCCAGGTCGAGGGCGCCGGGGCCGCCGCGCGGGAACCGCAGGGTGCCGCGCCACGGGGGCAGCACGGCCTCCTGCAGTTCGACCGCGAGCCGGTGCTCGGTCTGCGCGATCTGCCGTTGGCGTTGCAGCGAGTCACGGGTCTCGCGCACCGCCCGCTGGCTGCGGCGCAGTTCGCTGACGTCACGCAGGACCGCCCACATGGAGGCGGTGCTGCCGTCGGCGGCGAGCACGGGCTCGCCCATCATGTGCACCTGCCGTACGCCGCCGCCGGGCCGTACGACGCGGAACTCGCCGTCGATCGGTTTGCCGTCGATCAGGCAGTCCGTGACCATCGTGGTCAGCCGGGGCTGGTCGTCGGGGTGCACCAGGGAAGGAAGTTCGTCGAGCGAGAGCGGGGGAGCGGAGGGGTCCCGGCCGAGGATCTGATAGAGCTCACCGGACCAACTGGCCTCGTCGTTGAGCAGGTTCCACTCCGCGCTGCCCACGCGGCTGAGCAGGGAGCCGCGCTGCGGCGGCAGGGGGGCGGCGGGCTGCGGCGGCGCGGCGGGCGCGGACTGCGGTGTGGGACCGTCCCGCAGTTGCGCCAAGTGCCCGTCGAGATCGTTGAGTTGATGGACCGCCAGATCGCACAGGGCGCGCTGCCAGCGGGCGTGCGGGTCGCGCTCGTGGCTGGTCCCGCGCCGTACGGCGTCGACCTCGCCGCGGAGCCGGCGCGTCTGCGTGATGAGGGCGTCGACCGCTCCGGGCTCGGGCGGCTGGCCTCCAGGGCGGTCCGCGAAGACATGGGACGGCATGAGGTGCTCCGATGAGGGTGCGGTGCGACCAGGTTGGGGAGAGGGACCGCTAAAGACTCTTGCACAGCCTGGAGTGCCCCGTAAGGGATTTGGCGACACCCGATGTGGTGGTGCTTATGGCATATGCCTTTGTCCTTCGGTCGCCGGGCCCGGGCAAGGGCGTCCCAAGTCAGCGTCGTACAGGGGTAGTTGGCTGGAATATCGCCGTACCCTTCGAGGCCGGGCCCATGTGGGGGTCCGGATCTCGCCATGGGGGCGGGCGGTGCGCGCGGCGGTGGGACGGGCGCGAAGAGTGGGGAGGGCGGGCAGGGCGGCGTGCCACAGCCCGCGACCGCGGCAAGATCCGCCGGACAGGTCCTAGGTCCGCAGGTAGTGGATCACCGCGAGCACACGGCGGTTGTGGTCGTGGGACGACGGCAGGCCCAGCTTGTCGAAGACCGCGGCCACGTGCTTCTCCACCGTGCCCGCCGAGACGACGAGGGCCTCGGCGATCGCCGCGTTCGAGCGGCCCTCGGCCATCAGGGAGAGGACCTGGCGCTCGCGGTCCGTGAGGGGGGCGAGTTCGGCGGCGCGGCGGCCCGCCCCGGCGAGCTGGGTGACCACCTCGGGGTCGAGCGCGGTGCCGCCCGCCGCGACCCGCTGCAGGGCGTCGGTGAACTCCGCGATGTTCGCCACCCGGTCCTTGAGCAGATAGCCGACGCCCGCCGAGCCGCTCGCGAGCAGCCGCGTCGCGTACTTCGTCTCCACGTACTGGGAGAAGAGGAGCACGCCCGTGCCGGGGTGGGCGCGGCGGATGTCGATGGCGGCGCGCAGCCCCTCGTCGGTGTGCGTCGGGGGCATCCGGATGTCGACGACGGTGACGTCCGGGCGGTGTTCGGCCACCGCCTCCCGCAGCGTGTCCGCGTCGCCGACCGACGCGCACACCTCGTGCCCCCGCTCGGTGAGCATCTGGGTCAGCAATTCCCGCAGTACGGCGGCATCCTCGGCGATCACGACACGCATGGGACGCATGCTCTCACGTGCCCGTTCTCACGCGTGCGGCGGCAGTTCGACGGTGACCGCCGTGGGGCCGCCTTCCGGGCTGCGGAGGTCCAGGGTGCCGTCCACGGTGCGCACCCGCTGGGCGAGTCCGGTGAGTCCGCTGCCCGCGCCGAGGGTGGCGCCGCCGTGTCCGTCGTCCGTGACGCGCAGGCGCAGAACCCCGTCCTGCTGGGTGACGGTGAGGGTGGCCCGTCGGGCGCCGCTGTGCTTGATGACGTTGGTGAGGAGCTCGGCCGCGCAGAAGTAGGCGATGGTCTCGATCGCCGGGGTGGGGCGCTCGGGGATGTCCGCCGCGTACTCGACCGGTACGGAGCTGCGGGACGCCAGGGTGGCGAGGGCCTCGGGCAGTCCGTCGTCGAGGACCGGGGGCAGCACGCCCCGGACCAGGTCGCGGAGTTCGGTGAGCGCCTCGGTGGCGTTGAGGTGGGCGCTGTCGACGAGCCTGCGCACCCCGGCGAGGTCGGGCGGCGGTGCCCCGTCCTTCTCGGCGAGGCGCTCCTTGACCATGTCCAGGCTCATCGCCACCGCCACGAGCCGCACCTGCGCCCCGTCGTGCAGATCCCGCTCCACCCGGCGCAGCAGCGCCACCGAGTCGTCCACCGCGAGCGCCCGGGTCTCCTCCAAGTCCCGTACGCGCTCCGCGAGTTGACCCGGCCCCAGGAGAGCGTGCTGCAGCCAGCGGTCGGCGCCCACGACGAGGCGGGTCAGCCACGGCGCGATCAGGAGGATCGCGGCGCCGAGGGCGACCAGGGCGAAGGTGCCGGGGAACGTGGTGATCTGCGGGGTGCCGCCCGCGAACGACGGCGTGAAGTTGGGGGTTCCGCCGACGTCGCCGTGCTCGGGGCTGCCGTGCCCGAACAGCAGCCACCGCAGCGGCGCCGTCAGGTTCAGCAGGCCCGTGGCCCACCACAGCACCGCGTACATCCCGAGCGCGCCCACAGGCAGCTTCGCCATCACGTACGCGACCGCGCGCCACGCCGAGCCGTCCCGCAGCCGGGTGTCGAGGCGCGCCATGAAACCGCCGGCCGGGACCGGCGCGGGCGGCGCGGGCACCCGCTCCCCGAGCAGCCGGGCGGCGAGCCCCCGGTGCGCCGCGCCGAGGCCGCGCGCGAGCAGCGTCCCGGCGACCAGCAGGCCGAGCCCGAGGACAGCCCCGAGGAGCGAGACCGTGAACCCGGCGCCGAGCGCGAGGACGACGGCGAGGACGACGCCGCCCGCGACCGCGAGGGGGAAGCCGATGAGGCAGTAGGCGGCCTCGGCCCAGGCCCGGCGGGAGCCGGGTGCCCGTAGCACCGCGCGTGTGACCTGCATGAATTGCGTGGACTGCATGGGCTCAGTTTCCCTCAGGCGTCCCTGCGGGCCAGCAGCCGGCCGCCCGCGCCGAGCACCGCCACCGCGTACCCGCACATCAGCAGGAAGCCCGGCCACGGCGCGAGCATGTCGGGCACGGTCTTGGCGACGGCCAGCGAGTTGGCCGCGATCATCGTCGGGAAGAACTGCGCGACGGCCGGGCCCGAGACGCCGCCGATGACCGCGGGCAGCACGAAGGTGATGCCGACGAGGACGGCGATGGCGCTCGCGGTGTGCCGGGTGAGCGCGCCGACGCCGATGCCGATGAGTGCGATCAGGGCGAGATACGCGCCCGACATGAGCAGTGCGCGCAGCACGCCGGAGTCGCCGATGGCGGGCCGGGGCACCCCGTCGCCGAGCGCGGCGCGCCCCGCGAAGAACGTGACGAAGGTGACGGCCTCGCCGACGAGGAGCGTGATCCCGCCGTACACGGCGGCCTTCGCGGCGAGCACCGTGCGCCGGTCGGGGATCGCGGCGAACGTCGACCGGATCGAGCCCGAGGAGTACTCCCCGGTGACGAGGAGGACCCCGAGGACACCGATGAGGAGCTGACCGAGCGCGACACCGGCGAGAACGTTGTTCGTCGGGTCGAACGAGGCGGCCTTGTCGGCGCTCGGCGCCTTGGTGTTGGCCATGGTGACCACGCCGATGGCGATCATTCCCGCCACCACGAGGAACAGGGCCCAGAACGTGGAGCGCAGGGTGCGGAGTTTGATCCACTCCATGCGCGCCGCCTGGCGGAAGCCGTGGTGCCCGGTGGCGGGCGCGCCGAGGGTGGCGGGGGTACTCAGGGCGCTCATCGCGCGCTCCTCTCGGGGTTGTTCGCGTAGCCGCTCGCCGGGGCGGCGCTGCCCCGGTAGTCGGCGCTGCCGGACGTGAGCGCGAAGAACGCCTCCTCCAACGACCGCCCCTGGGAGGTGAGTTCACGCACCGACGTGTCGGCGAGCAGCCGCCCCTGGCCGATCACCACCAAGTGGTCGGCGGTCAGGGCCATTTCGCTGATCAGATGGCTGGAGAGCAGCACGGTGCGGCCCTCGGCGGCCAGGGACTTCATCAACTCCCTGATCCAGCGGACCCCTTCGGGGTCGAGCCCGTTGACCGGCTCGTCGAAGAGCAGCACGCCGGGGTCGCCGAGGAGCGCCGCGGCGATGCCGAGCCGCTGCGCCATGCCGAGCGAGAACCCGCCCGCCCGCCGCCCCGCGGCCGCGGTCAGACCCACGGTCTCCAGGACGGCGTCGACGCGGGCGCGCGGGATGCCGCCGCCCGCGGCGAGCGCGGCGAGATGCGCGGCGGCGCTGCGCCCGGGGTGGTACGTACGGGCTTCGAGGAGCGCGCCGACCTCCCGCAGGGGCCAGCGCAGCTCCTCGTAACGACGGCCGTTGATCCGGGCCTGCCCGGCGTCGGGCCGGTCCAGCCCCATGATCATGCGCATCGTGGTGGACTTCCCCGACCCGTTCGGGCCGAGGAACCCCGTCACCGCCCCCGGCCGCACGTCGAAGCTCAGCGCGTCGACGGCGACGGTGGGTCCGTACCGCTTGGTGAGACCCTTGGCCTCGATCATCACAACTCCCTGCGTGTCCCTGCGTGCGTGCCCCTGACCTGCTCCGGTCACTGCACTTTCACGCTAGAACCCGCAGGTCAGCGGCGGAACGAGGCTTTCCTCCGTCCTGCGGTGGGGGATATCCCCCAGAGGGCCGGGCCCGGACCGGTCCCGCACCGGGCCCGTGCGGCCAGTGGTGGTTCCCGGACCATGTGAGGGACTTGACGGACCTAGGAGCGCTCGCCGGGCAGTGCGGCCAGCCAGGCCGCCGTCTCGTCGGGGCGGGCGAGGCGCAGGGTGGTGAGCGGGGCGAAGCGGGGGTCGCGGGTCCGTTCGGCCAGGGTGCGGCGGCGGCTCGCGTACTGGGACCAGGCCGACCACGCCGGGTGGTCGGAGGTCAGCCACTCCGACCAGGTCTCCCGGTTGCCGCCGAAGACGCGCTCGCGGGTGGCCGTGCGGCGGAGCGAGCGGCGCAGGACGCGGGGCATGATCACGCGGCGCGGGTAGTCGAGCCAGACGACGGTGTTGGCCCGCTCCCACATCAGGTCGCGGACCTCAGGGGCGCCGAGCGAGTCCATGACCCAGCGGTCCTCGGCCGTCAGGCGTGCCACCGTTTCGGCCAGCCGGTCGTTCACCGCCCAGCCGGGCCCGGTGAAGTACAGCGCGTCCATCTCGTGGTACGGCAGGCCCAGTCGCTCGCCCACGGCGCGGGCGAGCGTGGACTTGCCCGCGCCCGTGACACCCACCACCAAGATCCGTCGCATGGCCGCCCACCCTACGGCGTGAGCGTCAGCGTCAGCGTCCGCCCGTACGGACCGCACCCGCGCTGGCCGCGACCACCATCGCGATCGCCGCGCACTGTGGCAGCGTCAGCCCCTGGCCGAGGACGAGGAAGCCCGCGAGGGCGGCGACGGCGGGCGCGAGGCACGTCAGGACCGCGAACGTCGGCGCGGGCAGCCGCCGCAGCGCGAGCAGCTCCAGGGTGTAGGGCACCCCCGAACTCACCACGGCGATGGCCAGGCCGAGCCCGAGCACCGCCGGTTCGAGCAGCGTGGCGCCCGCCGCGCCGATGCCGAGCGGCAGCGTGACCAGGGCGGCCACCGACATCGCGATGGCCAGGCCGTCCAGGCGCGGGAAGCGGGCGCCCGCACGGGAGTTGAACACGATGTACGCGGCCCACATCGCCCCGGCGCCGAGGGCGAAGGCCACCCCCGCCACGTTCAGGCTGCCGAATCCGTCACTGCCGAGCAGATACACCCCGGCGAGCGCGAGCCCCGCCCACAGCAGGCTGGCGGCGCGGCGCGAGGTGACCACCGAGAGCAGCAGCGGCCCGAGCACCTCCAAGGTGACGGCCGCACCCAGCGGGATCCGGTCGATCGCCTGGTAGAAGAGGCTGTTCATGCCCCCGAGCGCGAGACCGAAGCCGCAGACCACGGCCCAGTCGGCGCGCGCGTACCCGCGCAGCCGGGGCCGCGCCACGACCAGCAGCAGCACGGCGGCGAACGCGATGCGCAGCGCGACCGTGCCGAGCGCTCCGGCGCGGGGGAACAGCAGCGCGGCGAAGGCCGACCCGAACTGCACGGACAGCGTCCCGGCCAGGACCAGGCCGACGCCGGTGAGGGAGCCGCGGCCGGGGGCGCGCCGCAGGACGGCGCCCGCCGGGGTGGCGGTGGCCGCGGCGGGGGTGGCTGCGGCGGGGGTGGGGCCGGTGCTCGTCGGGACGGAGGGGGTGTCGGCCGGGGCGGTGGTGGTCGCGGTCGGGGCGGCGGGGCCCGTCCCCGTCGGCACGGCGGTGGGCGTCGCCGGGGCGGAGGCGGTTGCCGCCAGGGCCACGGCGGACTGTGCCGGGGCCGAAGGGGCTGGAGGGGTCGAAGGCGCCGAAGCGGTCCGTCCCGCAGGGGTGTTGTGCGCCGGGGACGAGCGGTGCGACGTGGAGGTCATGCCCCCACGCTAGGAACCCACGCCCGCCGCGTGAAATGCCTATTCCACTGCCGTTATGCTCCGTAGGCATGACCATCGAGCTGCGTCATCTGCGGGCCTTCCTCGCCATCGCCGAGGAGGGCGCCATCACCCGCGCCGCCACCCGCCTCCACCTGGGCCAGCCCGCGCTCTCCCGCACCCTGCGCCAGCTCGAGGACCACCTGGGCACCCGGCTCGTCGACCGCTCCACGCACCACCTGGAGCTGACCGCCGAGGGGGAGACGTTCCGCGACAAGGCCGCCGCCGCGCTCGCCGCCGTGGAGACGGCCCTCGACCCCAGGGGCCTCAAGAGCTGGCCGCTGCGGCTCGGCCACACCTGGGCGGCGTTCGGCGACCGCACGGTCCCGCTGCTGCGCCGCTGGGACGAGACCCGCCCCGGCACCCCGCTGGAGCTGCTCCGCGTCGACGACCGCACGGCCGGGCTCACCCGCGGGAAGGTCGACGCGGCGCTGCTGCGCGGCGCCGTCACCTCGCCCGGGCTGCGCACGGAACCGCTCCTGTACGAGGAGCGGGTGGTCGTCATGGCCGCGGACAGCCCGCTCGCGGCGCTCCCGCGGGTCACCCTGGCGGACCTCGTGGCGCACCCCATCGCGATCAACACCGTGTCCGGCACCACGACCCTCGACCTGTGGCCGCCGACGGCACGCCCCGCCGCGACCCTCGAGGTGACCAACACCGACGAGTGGCTCATCGCCATCGCGGCGGGCCGGGCCGTGGGCGTCTCCACCTCGGCCACCGCGAGCAACCACGCGCACCCGTCGCTGATCTACCGGCCCCTCGCGGGCGCCCCCACCGTGCCCGTCGTCCTGGCCTGGCGCGAGGGCGTCGGCCACCCGGCCATCCCGGACCTGGTGGCCCTGGCGCACGACATCTACGGGGCCGGGCAGGAGGGGTAGCCGCTCAGCGGGAGGGCCAGTCGCTCAGTGCGGGATGCCGTCGATGAGGTCGCGGGCGCCCTGGCGCAGCAGCGTGACCGCCACCGATGTGCCGAGGGTCGCCGGGTCCAGGGGGCCCGCCCACTCGTGGGCGTTGAGGACCGTCTTGCCGTCCGGCGTGAACACGCGGGCCCGCAGCGAGAGGTCGCCGCCGCGCTCGGCGCGGGCGTACCCGGCGATGGGGGAGTTGCAGTGGCCCTGCAGGACGTGCAGGAACATGCGCTCGGCGGTCGCCTCCCGCCAGGCGTCCGGGTCGCCGAGGCCCGTCACCGCGTCGATGGTCTCGGTGTCGTCCTCGCGGCACTGCAGCGCGAGGACCCCGGCGCCGATCGGCGGGCACATCGCCTCCACCGAAAGGACCTCGCTGACCACGTCGAGCCGGTCGATGCGCTCCAGTCCCGACATGGCGAGGAGCAGCGCGTCCGCGTCGCCCGCAGCCAGCTTCTCCATCCGGCGGCCCGCGTTGCCGCGCATCGGCACGCACTCCAACTCGGGGTGGGAGGCGGCGAGTTGGGCGATGCGGCGCACCGACGACGTGCCGATGCGGGTGCCCGCCGGAAGCTCGTCCAGGGTCAGCCCGCCCGGGTGGATGAGCGCGTCGCGGATGTCGTCCCGCTTCAGGAACGCGGCGAACGTGGTGCCCGCGGGCAGCGGCCGGTCGGCCGGGACGTCCTTGACGCAGTGCACCGCGAGGTCCGCCTCCCCGGCGAGCAGCGCGGCGTCGACCTCCTTGGTGAAGGCGCCCTTGCCGCCGAGCTTCGAGAGGTCACCCATCCAGCGGTCACCGGACGTCGTCACGGGCACGACCTCGGTACGGATTCCCGGGTGCAGCGCACCCAGTTCGGCCCGCACCCGCTCCACCTGGGCCAGCGCCATGGGGGAGGAACGGGAGACGATGCGGATCAGTTCAGGGGCAGACATGCGCTCCACCATAAGTCCTCCGGGGCGCGCTCTCCGCATTCACTTGCACACCGGTGGGGCGTCAACGGGCGTATGGATCAAGGGGATTGCAGACCGTACGACAAGCCCTGCGGCCGGCCGTACGACAGGCGCCCGGCTCGTCGTAGGGCAGGCGTGCGGCACCGGGGGCCCGCCGCCCCGAAATGCGCGCGCCCCCAAGTCCCCTTACCGTGAACCCGCCCGCGCCCCTGAGCGCTCGCTCCGCCCGCTGCCCGCCGCCTGGGAGGCTCCCGGTGTCCAGCCCCATCACCCTCGCCCCGATGACCGCCGCCCACCTGGCCGACGTCCTCGAACTCGGCCACGAGGTGTACGACACGACGGTGAAGCCGTACACGTCCTGGTCGCTGTCCGCGATCGCCGCGCACATGGACGGTGCGGGCTCGGCGTGCCGGGTGGCGCTCGACGGGGAGCGCGTGGCCGGGTTCGTGCTCGGCTCGATGGGGTTCGACCAGCGCACGGACTGGGGGAACCTGGAGTGGATCGCCAGCGCCCCCGCGTACCAGGGGCAGGGCATCGCCACCCGGCTGGTCCAGGCGTGCGTCGCGGCGCTCACGGAGGCGGGCGCGACCGCCGTCGTCACGGACGTGGAGTCGCGCAACACCGCGTCGGCCGGGCTGATGCGGCGCAACGGCTTCCGCGAGACGGTGTCGGTCACGCTCTTCGTGAGGGAGAGCGGAACCGACACGTCCGCGTCCGTCTGACGTCCGACCGCGCGGCCACCCGGCTGTCCCCCGACCGGCCGGCTGGCCCGCTGACCGGTCGGCTAGTCGAACATGCCGGGCTGGTAGTCGCCCGCGGGCTGCTGGGTGATGACGTTCACGCGGTTGAAGGTGTTGATGAGGGCGATGAGCGCCACCAGGGCGGCGAGCTGGTCCTCGTCGTAGTGCTTGGCGGCGTTCGCCCACACCTCGTCGCTGACGCCGCCCGCCGCGTCGGCGATGCGGGTGCCCTCCTCGGCCAGCTCCAGGGCGGCGCGCTCGGCGTCGGTGAAGACCTTGGCCTCGCGCCAGGCCGCGACCAGGTTGAGCCGCACGGAGGTCTCACCGGCGGCCACGGCGTCCTTGGTGTGCATGTCGAGGCAGCCGGCGCAGCCGTTGATCTGGCTGGCCCGGATCTTCACCAGCTCCTGCGTCGCGGTCGGCAGCGCCGAGCCCACGATCGCCTTGTTGGCCGCGATGAAGTGCTTGAGGGTCTTGCCGATGACCGCGTTCTCGAAGAGGTTCAGACGGGGTTCCATGACCCACTCCTTGGTCGTTCCTGTTGGCTACACACCTAGGACGGAACGACCTCGCCGGAATGTGACACGGGGAGGGGTGTGACGCGCGTCTCGTCACGGGGCCTTCCGCCAGACGACGACCTCGGTTCCCGGCCCGCGTTCGGAGAAGCGGCCCGCGGGTGAGGCATCGCTCAGCAGGTGGCGCAGCTCCGACTCGAAGGCGGGGAGGCCGGCGCCGAACAGGTGCGGGGCCGCGGACGACAGGGAGAACACCCACGCCACGACGTCGTCGGCGGTGCGCACCAACTCCTCCCCGCCGGGGACGACATGGCGCTCGGGCCCGGCGAACCTCGCCCGCGCGTAGTACTCCTCCTCGCCGCCGGGCGTTCCCTGCGGCAGCACCCCGCGGCCCGCCCGCCGCACCGGCCCCAGGTGGCGGACGACCAGCTCCTGGACCGCCTCATACGGAACCACCGGCCACGGCAGTGCGCCCCCGGCGGCCGGCGGATCCTCCTTGGCGTCGGAGATGTGTACCAGGGCACCACCGGGCCGCAGCATGTCCCGTACGGTCGCCGCCACCAGCGCGCGGTCCATCCAGTGGAAGGACTGGGCGAGGGTCGCCACGGTGAACTCGCCGAGCCCAGAGGGCAGTTCCTCGGCCCGCGCCCGCACCCACCGGGTCTTCCCGGCGACCCCTTGCGCGGCCGCCGCGCGCACGGCCTCCTCGATCATCCCGGCGTCCGGGTCCACGCCGACGACCTCACCGAAGCGGTCCACGAGCGTCAGCCCGACCGTGCCGGGCCCGCACCCCACGTCGAGGAGCCGCCCCCGCCCGTCGAGCCCGAGCACCCCGGCGAGCACCTCCGCGAGCCCGGGCGCATAGGGCAACCGCCCACGCCGGTAATAGGCGGCCGTCCCCGCGAACAGACTCTCGTCCCACTCCCACCCGGCCACCACGCCCGTCACCACCTGTCCACGACTGCATCGACGACCGACCCGACGATACGGGGCGCAAGCCGTCGTCACCCCCGCTCACCTCCCGGCTCCAACGGCGGCGCCTGCACGCCCAGATGGGACGTGCACTGCGGTGCGTTGCCCGGGTCGCCGTGCCACTGCTCCGGGGTGGGGCGTACGAACACGGCCGCTGCCAGGGCCGCCAGGGCGAAGAGGGACGCGCAGCCGAACGCCGCCCGGTGGAAGGAGGTGTTGAGGGCGACCGGGTCCGCGTACGCCGTGCCGGAGAGGCCGACCGCCAGCGGGAGCGCCGCGACGACCAGGAGTTGGGCGATGCGGGCCGCCGTGTTGTTGACGCCGCTGGCCAGGCCCGCGCGGCTCGCGTCGACCGAGGCCAGGACCGTGGCCGTCAGCGGCGCCACGAAGGTGCTCATGCCCAGGCCCAGGACGACGACGGCCGGCAGGACGTCCGTCACGTACGAGGAGTCGGGGCCGACGCGGAGCAGGAGCAGGACGCCGGCCGCGGCGACGAGCGGGCCGAGAGTGAGGGGGAGCCGGGGGCCCAGGCGGGTGGCCAGGGCGCCCGCGGGGGCCGAGAGCAGGAGCATCAGGACCGTGATGGGGAGCGTCGCCGTACCCGCGCGCAGGGCGTCGTAGCCGAGGGTCGTCTGCAGCTGGACCGGGAGCATGAACAGGATGCCGCCGATGGCCGCGTACAGGCAGAGCGTCATGAGGTTCGCGGCGGAGAAGAGCGAGGAGCGGAACAGGCTCAGGGGCAGCATGGGGTTGGTGCGGCGGCGCTCCGCCAGGATGAAGGCGATGCCCGAGAGGAGGCCGACTGCCCCTGGGACAGCGGCTGTTGCGGGTGCGTCGCCCGACGCGCCGACCAGCGCGAAGCTGATGCCCGCGAGGCAGAGCGCACCGAGGACCGCGCCGAGCACGTCGAAGGGGCGGTCGGCCGCCGACTCGTCGCGGCTCTCCGGGACATGGCGGGCCCCGAACAGCACCAGGGCCGCCAGCGGGATGTTGATGAGGAAGATCCAGCGCCAGCCGGGCCCGTCGATCAGCCAGCCCCCGAGGAACGGCCCCACCGCGCCCGCCACCCCGCCGAGCCCCGACCACGCGCCCACCGCCTTCGCCTGGTCGCGCGGGCGGAACGACGACCGTACGAGCGCGAGGGAGCCCGGGGTCAGAAGCGCCCCGCCGACGCCCTGCAGGGCGCGGGCCGCGATGAGCATGCCCACGTTCTGGGCGAGCCCGCACGCAGCCGAGGCGAGCGCGAACCACACCACCCCCACGACGAGCACCCGGCGCCGCCCGAAGCGGTCCCCGAGCGCCCCGCCGAGCAGCAGCAGCGCGGAGAGCGTGAGCATGTACGCGTTGACCACCCACTGCAGCGCCGACAGCGAGGCGTCCAGGTCACGGCCGAGCGTGGGCAGCGCGACGTTGATGACGGTGCCGTCCAGGAGTGCCATGCCCGAGGCGAGGACCGCGCAGGCCAGCACCCAGCGGCCGCGCGCGGAGGCGAGGGCCACCCCGGCGGCGGCCGGTGAACCGACGTCTGCGGCCGCGGAGTTCATGGGTGTACGGGTCTCCTCGGTGTACGGGTCTCCTCGCACTCACTCGCTACATGTGCACCGCGCCGCCGCCCGCGTCGGCCGAGTGGGCCGGGGCGCCCCTGCGGTACAGGACGACCGTGACGACGAGGCCGATCGCGAAGAAGAGGGCCGACCACCAGTACGCCGTCGAGTAGCTCTGCATCGCCGCCCGGGCCTGGAGGTCCGGCGACGGCTGCTTGCCCACGAGGTAGTTGGTGGCCGCGCTGGTGGCGAGCGTGTTGAGCAGGGCCGTGCCGATCGAACCGCCCACCTGCTGGCTGGTGTTGACCATCGCGGAGGCCACACCCGCGTCGTGCGCGGCGACCCCGGCGGTCGCCATGCTCATCCCCGGTGCGAAGACCAGGCCGAGCCCGGCGCCCGCGACGAGCAGCGGCGGCAGCACATGCGCCGGGTAACTGCTGGTCAGATCAAGGGCGGTGAACCACACCATGGAGGCGGCCGCGAGCCCCATGCCGAGCGGCACGATGGGCTTGGCCCCGAGGCGCGGCACCAGATTGTTGGTCGTGATCACCGAGACCACCACCATCACGGCGACCATCGGCAGGAAGGCGAGGCCCGTCTTGACCGGCGTATACCCGAGGATCTGCTGCAAGTAGTAGGTGAGGAAGAGGAAGACGCCGAACATGCCCGCACCGGAGATGAACATCGCCAGGAACGAGGCGCCCCGGTCCCGGTCCAGCACCACCCGCAGCGGCAGCAGCGGATGCACGGCCCGCGTCTGCCACCACGCGAACGCGACGAGCAGCACCGCGCCGACCACCAGGAAGCCCCAGGTCTGTACGTCGCTCCAGGCGTGCGTCTCGGCGTTGCTGAACCCGTAGACGATGCAGAAGAGCCCCGCCGACACGAGCAGCGTGCCCGGCACGTCGAGCTTCGGCCGGTCTGCGGGGGCGCCCGCGTGCAGCAGCCGGGCCCCGCCGATCATCGCGACGACGGCGAACGCCAGGTTCACGTACAGGCACCAGCGCCAGTTCAGATACTCGGTCAGGACGCCGCCGAGCAGCAGACCCACGGCGCCGCCCGCGCCCGCGATGGCGCCGTAGATGCCGAACGCCTTCGCGCGCTCGCGCGGATCGGTGAACGTCGTGGTCAGCAGGGACAGCGCGGCGGGCGCGAGCAGCGCACCGAACACGCCCTGGAGGGCGCGGGCCACCACGAGCATGGTGAAGCTGGTCGCCGCGCCGCCGAGGGCGGAGGCGGCCGCGAACCCGGCGAGGCCCGCGATGAAGACGACCTTGCGGCCGACGAGGTCGGCGATGCGCCCGCCGAGCAGCAGCAGGCTGCCGAAGGCGAGGGCGTACGCGGTGACGATCCACTGCCGGTTGCCGTCGCTGAACCCGAGGTCCCGCTGGGCCGAGGGCAGGGCGATGTTCACGATGGTCGCGTCGAGGACGACCATGAGCTGGGCGACGCCGACGACGGCGAGGATCAGCCAGCGGTGCTCGTGCTTCCCGCCGGTGGACTGCGGCGGGGCGACGGTGCCGGGGGGCGTGCCGGTCATGGCCGGGGCGGCGGCGGTGACGCCTTCCTGTCCCGGTTCGGGCGCGGGCGCTCGGTCCATCGGTGGCCTCCAGACCCCCCGGGTCGCACGAGCCGCCCCCGTCACACGTTAGGCGTAGTCCCCGGGGGCCGCGACCTGGCACTCTTGCGGGGTGCCTCCGAACGACCGCGTGCCCGCCTCCGCCCCCGCCATCAGCCTGACCAAGGTGGAGCGCCAGGCTCCGGGCCTGGTGAACCTCTACAAGAGCGCCGCCGTCAGCCTGCGCAAGCACGCGCTCGAAGGGGCCCGCGCGGCCGTCTACCTGGTCCTCGACCGGTCCGGCTCGATGCGCGAGTTCTACCGCGACGGCACGGTGCAGCACCTCGCCGAGCAGATCCTGGGCCTGGCCGCGCACCTGGACGACGACGGCACCGTGCCGCTGACCTTCTTCAGCACGGACGTCGACGGCGCCGCCGACCTCGACCTCTCCAACTACCGCGACCGCATCGCGAAGCTGCACGCCTCCCTCGGGCACATGGGGCGGACCAACTACCACTGGGCGATGGACGCCGTCCTGGACCACTACCTCGACTCGGGGAGCCGGGCCCCCGCTCTGGTCGTCTTCCAGACCGACGGCGGCCCCACCAGCAGGGCCGCGGCCGAGCGCTATCTGTGCAAGGCCGCGCGGCTGCCCCTGTTCTGGCAGTTCATCGGCTTCGGAGACCCCGACGACAACGAGTTCCGCTTCCTGCACAAGCTCGACGACCTCGCCGTCCCCGCGAAGCGCGTCGTCGACAACGCGGGCTTCTTCCACGCGGGCCGCGACCCGCGCGCCCTGTCCGACGACGCGCTGTACGACAGCCTCCTGGGCGAGTTCCCCAGCTGGCTCGCGGCGGCGCGCGCCCAGGGGATCGCTCCCTGACACGGCCGCGCGGGACGGCCACGTCACATCTGGGGAGGCTGCCGCGTCTACGTGGCAGGAGGCTGCCGGAGGCGGGTGCCGGCGCCGTGAGGGACGGGGACGTGACCGGTGGACGAGCGGACTGTGCGGGACGGGGTGCGGGACAGACAGCCATGGCGGATACGGGAGTTCGAGCGGGACGAACCCCGGCTGCGGGCACTGGCCCAGCGCTTCCTGGGCTCCCCGGAGGCGGCCGACGCGGCCCTGACGACAGCGCGGGAGAGGCTCGGCCGGGAGACCGGCCTCGACCTGTGGCTGACGGCGGAGGTGGGGCGAGCGTGCGTGCGGCGGCTGCGGGTGCGGGGTGCCGCGGGACAGAGAGAGCCGGGACCGGGGGCGGGCGCCGAGGCGGATTCCGAGGTGGGGCCCCAGGCGGGCCCGGGGCCTGAGGCGGGTCCGTGGACGGGGCTTGGGTCTGAGGCGGGTCCATGGACGGGGCCTGGGCCCGAGGCAGGTTTCCGGACGGGGCCTGGGCCCGAGGTCGGTTCCGAGGTGGGTTCCGGGCGCGAGGCGGGTGCCGGTCGTGACTCCTTTGTTCTCGCCCTCTTCGTCGTCCTCGAGACCCTGCCCGCCCCGGAGCGCCTCGCGTTCCTGCTGCACGACCTGTTCGCGGTGGCGCTCGACGACGCGGCGGCGATGCTCGGGCGGACCCCTGCCGCCACGTATGCGCTCGTGGAGGGCGCGCGGCGCAGGCTGCGGGGTGGAGTGCCGGGAACCCGGTGACGCGCGCCGTCCCCGCGTGCGGCGCATGCGTCGCCGCATGTCCTCCCTCCGCACGTCAACCGCTCTACAAAGCCAGCGGATCCGCCGCATACGTGAGGCGGACGACGCCGTCCGCGCCCCGTGCCGCCGAGGCGTTGACGCCGAACACGTCGCGCAGCAGGCCGCGGGTGAGCACGTCGAGGGCGGGGCCCGCCGCGGTGGCCCGCCCTTCGTGCAGCACCACCAGCTCGTCGCAGAGCCGGGCCGCCAGGTCCAGGTCGTGCAGGACGGCGAGCGTCGTCGTGCCGGTGGACCGGATCAGGCCGAGCAGTTCGAAGCGGGCCCGGACGTCGAGGTGGTTGGTCAGCTCGTCGAGGACGAGGAGGCCGGGGCGCTGCGCCAACGCACGGGCGAGCAGCACCCGTTGGCGCTGGCCGCCGGAGAGCGTGGTCAGCTCGCGGTCGGCCAGCTCCCGTACGCCGGTCCGGTCCAGTGCGTCGTCGACGGCCGCGCGGTCCCGCGCACCCTCGCGGCCGAGCAGCCCGTGGTGCGGGGTGCGGCCGAGGGCCACGGCCTCCGTGACGGTCAGGCCCGCCGGGCTGCCCGAGGGGTCCTGGAGGACGGCCGCGGTGCGCCGGGCGGCCGCGCGGGCGGAGAGCGACCAGATGTCGTCGCCGCCCACCAGGACCGCGCCCGCGTCCGGCCGCAGCGAGCGGTACACGGACCTCAACAGGGTGGACTTTCCACTGCCGTTGGGGCCGACGATCCCCACGATCGCGCCGGGCTCCGCGCGCACCGACACATGGTGCAGGATCGGGGTGCGGGAGAGGGAGACGCACAGGTCCGTGACCGTGAGAGTGGTGCGGTGGTCGGTGGGCAGATGCGTGCCCCGTACGTCCTTCATGCCGAGTCCAGACTCTTGTTGCGGCGCAGCAGCCACAGGAAGAAGGGCGCCCCGAACAGTGCCGTGAGGATGCCGAGCGGCAGTTCGTTGGGGCGGTCGACGGTCCGGGAGAGGAGGTCGACCAGGACCAGGTACAGGGCCCCGGACACCGCGGACAGCGGCAGCAGACGGCGGTGGTCGGCGCCGAGGGCGAGGCGCACGAGGTGCGGGACCATCAGGCCGACGAAGCCGATGCCGCCCGCGACCGCGATGACCGTGCCCGTCAGGAGCGAGGAGAGGAGGAGCAGCACCGCCCGCAGCCGGTGTACATCCACGCCGAGCGCGGTCGCCGACTCCTCCCCGGCGAGCAGCGCGTTCAGGCGCCGCCCGTACAGGACGAGGAGCGCCGTGGAGACCGTCACCACGCAGGCGACAACGGGGAGTTGACGCCACTGTGCGCCCGCGACGCTGCCGAGCATCCAGAACATCACCGCGCGCAGCTCGTTGGGTGTGGCCCGCAGCTGCAGATAGCTCGTCGCGGCCAGGAGCAGATAGCCGACCGCCACCCCGGACAGCACGAGCCGCGTCGGCGCAAGGCGCCCGCCCCGCCGCCCGAGCAGGAAGACGAGGGCCACCGCCCCCACCGCCCCCGCGAACGCCGCCGACGACACCCCGAGCCCGCCCAGCGTGCCCGAGGCCAGGGTGAGCACGAGCACCGCCCCGAACGAGGCCCCCGAGGAGACCCCCAGCACATAGGGGTCGGCGAGAGGGTTGGCGACGACGGCCTGCAGCACCACCCCCGCCACCGCGAGCCCGGCCCCCGCGAGCGCGGCGAGCAGCACCCGGGGCATGCGGAACTCCCAGACGATCTGCGCCCGCACCGGATCCCCGGCGTACGAGCCGAGGCCCAGATGGTCGCGGATGATCAGCCACGTCTGGCCGGCCGGCACGGACACCGAGCCGACGCCGATGGACACCAGGACGGCGACGGCGAGGAGGGCGCAGAGCACGCCGAACACGAGGAGCGGGCGCAGCGAGGCGCGCCGTTCACGGACGACCGCCATGGCGTTCAGAACGCCTCGGGGTGGAGCAGCCGCGCGATGCGCTCCACCGCCAGGTCCGAACTGGGGCCCAGATACATCGAGTCGGAGAGCACGACGTACCGCTTCTTCTTCGCGGCGGGCCACTGCGGGAACTGCCGGAGCACCTTGCGGGCGTACGCGTCCGGATCCTTGTACCGGTAGGCGATGACCACGAGCGCGTCGACGGGCTCGGCGGCCACCTGCTCCTTGCTGAGGTCGGCGAACATCGTCTGAGAGGTGTCCGCGAAGGCGTTGGTGCCGCCCGCCTTGGCGAGGATGTCGTTGTAGACGCCGTGCGCGGCCACCGAGCTGAAGTCGTTGGTGCCCATGCTCATGCCCGCGAAGGTCACCATGACCCGTGGCCGCCGCTTCGAGCCCGTCGTCCCTGCCGTCCCCGTCGCTTCAACTGCCTTGCTGGCGGCGGCGATCCGCTTCTTCGACGCGGCGATGATCCGCTCCGCGCGCTGCCGCACGTCGAAGATCCGCCCCAGGTCGCGGAGCATCGCATAGCTGTCCTCGACCGTCGCGTCCGTGCCGTCGTCGCCGGAGGGCGAGCAGTTGCGGTGCGGCGTGTACGCACCCGCCCCGGCCGTCTCCAGGTCGTCGCGCGTCGCGAACCCGCCGCTCGCGGCGAAGCCGCCGCCCCACGTCGACATCACGAAGTCCGGCCGCAGCCCGAGCATCGGCTCGCGCGGGATGTCCATCGCCTCGTTGAGCTTGATGCCGCCGGTCGGCAGCGCGGCCACGGCCTTGGCCCGCCCCTTCACCTCGGACCTCCCGTAGGACTGCGCATTGGCGACGATCCGGTCACCCAGCCCGAGGGCGAGCAGCGAGGAGACCTCGGCGACCGAGCCGCCGTTCATCACGACGACCCGGCTCGGGGCCTTCTTGTACGTGTGGGTGGTGCCGCAGTTGGTGACGGTGACCGGATAGCCGCCGCCGTCCCGGGAGGCTTCGTCGGGCGCGGCGGAGCCCCCGCCCGACCCGCAGCCGCTCACCACCAGACAGAGGGCTGCGGACAGCGAGACGGCAACGGACAGGCGCGCGGCGGCGGTTCGTCCGGACGGCATGGGATCTCCTGGGTGGTGCGAGATGAGGAGAGCGTGGTCTTCGCTCGCATCAGGAGTCGGAGGCGGGGCCCGTGGGGTTCCCGCGATTCTTCGGCTGTCGCGTGGCGGGCCCGGCGCGGACCGT
Source organism: Streptomyces sp. NPDC059009 (assembly GCF_042740175.1). Classification (NCBI taxonomy): domain Bacteria; kingdom Bacillati; phylum Actinomycetota; class Actinomycetes; order Kitasatosporales; family Streptomycetaceae; genus Streptomyces; species Streptomyces sp. NPDC059009. The sequence goes on from NZ_JBHYJB010000017.1 coordinate 68,435, forward strand.
CGTCGGACGGCCGCGCCCCCTCGTGCCGCCTCCTGCCCCTCGTGCCGCCTCCTGCCCCTCGCAGTCCTCCGTCACCCCGCCGATCCTCACCAAGGGTGAGCCGGCCGCGGGCCGACCACCTCAATTGCCGTCGTCCGCCCGGTGGTTGGCGAGCACCGTCTCCACCGTGTCCGCCTCGGTGGGTGTCTTGTCCTCGCGGTAGCGCACCACGCGCGCGAACCGCAGCGTGACGCCCGCCGGATAGCGCGTGGACTTCTGCAGGCCGTCGTAGGCGATCTCCACGACGAGTTCGGGCCGGACCGTGACCACGTGTCCGTCGTCCTCGACCGCGATCTTTTGCAGCCGCTCGGTCTGCCAGGCCAGCATCGCGTCCGTCATGCCCTTGAACGTCTTGCCGAGCATGGCGTACGAGCCGTCCGGCCCGCGCGCCCCCAGGTGCAGGTTGGACAGCTTGCCGGTGCGCCGCCCGTGCCCCCACTCGGCGGCGAGAACCACCAGGTCGAGGGTGTGCACCGGCTTCACCTTCAGCCAGGACGCGCCGCGCCGCCCGGCGCTGTACGGGGCGTCGAGCGCCTTGAGGACGACGCCTTCGTGGCCGCGCCGCAGGGTGTCCGCGAAGAACGCGTCGGCCGTCTGCCGGGCCGCCGCGTCGGCGGGGTCGGCCACCAGCGTGCGGCGCACCCGCATCGGCTCGGGCACCAGGCGGGCGAGGTGCGCGTGCCGCTCGGCGAACGGCAGGTCAAGCAGGTCCTGCCCGTCGACCGACAGGGCGTCGAAGAAGACGGGGGAGAGGGGCAGTTCGGCCGCGGCGCGCGCGACGTCGACGCGTGAGCCGACGCGCCCCGCGACCTCCTGGAAGGGCCGCGGCCGCCCCGCCCCGTCCAGGGCGATGACCTCGCCGTCGAGGATGAAGTGGTCCCCGGCCAAGTCTCGTGCCACGGCGGCGAGTTCGGGGAGGCGGTCGGTGATGTCGTCGAGGGTGCGGGTGTACACCCGCACGCCGTCGGGACCGTCCCTGTGCACCTGCACGCGGATGCCGTCCAGCTTCTCCTCGACGGCGCACGGCCCGAGCTTGTCGATGCCCTCGGTGACCGACGCGGCGCTGTGCGCGAGCATCGGCAGGACGGGGCGTCCGACGGTCAGCCGGAACGCGGTGAGGGCACCGGGCCCGTCCGTGAGCAGGGCCCGCGCCACCGGGGCCACGGCTCCCGCGAGCATCACCGCACGCCGCACCTCGGCCGGGTCCGCGCCCGTCGCCCCGGCGAGCCCCTCCACGGCGACCGCGTCCAGGGCGCCCTGCCGCACCTCGCCGGTGAGCAGCCCGAACAGGAAGCGCTGCTCGTCCTCGGTGGCCGCGCCCATCAACTCCTCGACCAGCCGCCTGCGTTCGGCCTGCGCGCCGGCCCCGGACACCGCGCCGAGCGCCGTGAACGCCGCGTCCACCTCGCGCACGGTCAGGGCCGGCTCGGCCGCGGGCGGCACCGGTTCGCTGAGCACCCGCCACCCGACGCCGAGCCGCCCCTGCGGGAGCCGTCCCGCGAGGTAGGGGATGACGAGGGGCGCGTCGTCCGGCTCCGCGTCCCGGAACAGCTCCGCGAGCAGAGCGATCTTCCGGGACCGCGCCGAGGTGGCGGCGACCTCCTTGGACACACGGGCGAGCCGAGCGAGGAGCATGCGTCCATCGTGCAACGTACGGGGGCGCGGCGCCGCCTGTGAGGCGTCCCGGTCGGCGGTGCCCCGGCGGAGGGCGTTCCTCGGTCCGGAGCTGTCGCGGGGCGGGGGGTGTGCCGGGCGTGGGCGGGGGGGGTGTCCCGGTCGGGAGGTGCCGGTCAGGGGGGTGCCTGGCGGGTGCCCCGGCGGAGGGCCTTCCTCGGTCCGGAGCTGTCGCGGGGCGGAGGGTGTGCCGGGCGCGGGTGGGGGTTGTCCCGGTCAGGGGGTGCCGGTCGGGGGTCCCTGGCGGAGGGCCCGGGCGGAGGCCGTCCCGGTCAGGCGCTGTGGCAGATGACGACAGGGCCGAGCCAGACGCAGGTGGGGCCCTGGCTGGGATCGGTGCCGGGGTCGGTGCCCTGACCCGGGTCGGGGTCGGGCGTGGGTTCGACCGGTGTGGGGTCCACGGGTGTCGGGTCCACGGGTGTGGGGTCCACGGGTGTGGGGTCCACGGGTGTGGGGTCAACCGGCGTGGGCGACGGGGGAGTTGGGGCGGGCGCCGGGGGTTGGGCGGGTTCTGTGGGCTGTTGTGTCGGGGTCGGGGCGTCCGGTTGCGGGGCGTCCGGCTGGGGGGCGGGCTGTTCCGGCGCGGGCGGGTTCGCGGGGTCCGGAGCGGCGGGGCGCGCGGGGGCCGGGACCACCGGCTTCGCGGCAGGCTGTGAGGGCCGGGCCGCCGGGGCGGGAACCCGCACCCCCGCCCCCGGGCTCTGCCCCCGGTCCCCCTGATCCTGGCTCTGGTCCCGGTCCTGGTCCTGCTCCTGGATCCCCTGGTCCTGCCCCTGGTCCCGCGACGAGTGATCCCCCTCCTCCGAGGCCCCCCTGTCCGCCACGGACGCCTGCTCCGACGACGCCGGAGCCGCGTCCCCCAGCCCACCGAGCACGAGCCCCGCCGCGACCGCCGCCCCCGCGACCGAGACGCCGACCGCCCCGCCCACCGCGACGGAGAGCTTGCCCCCGGCGGTGAGCACGTGACGTATGCCGTGCCGCGCACCGCGCACCCCCTGCGCGACCGCGTTCAGCGGACCACCGTGCCCCGCCGAAGCGGCCCCGGCGGAACCCGCGGAACCCGCGGAACCCGTGGAACCGGCAGAGCCCGAAGCCGCGGCCCCCGCCGCCCCCGCCGCCATCACCGGCACCAGGAACTTCCCCGCCCCGCCGAGCACGAAAATGAGCAGCGCGGGACCGGCAAGGGCGGGCAGCCGGTTGTTCGCGCGGGTCAGGAGCGCGAGCCGGGACCGGCAGTCGGCGCAGCCGTCCAGGTGGGTCACCAGCCGCTCGGACTGGGCGGCCGTGGTCTCGCCGCGTATGTGACCCGGCATGCGCTCCCAGTGCGGCTCGCACGCGGGGTCGTCGGGCGTGCCGGGGTGTGCGCGCAGGAACGCCTGCCGCATGCCCTCGCGGGCCCGGTGCAGGAGCACCGCCGTCGCCCCGCGGCCCGCGCCGATCCGCCGCCCCACCGCTTCCAGCGGCTGGCCCTCGGCCTCCGCGAGCCACAGGGCCTGCACCCACCGCTCGGGCAGCTGGTCGAGCACGCGCGCCAGCAGGTCGACGGAGCCGAGCCGGGTCGCCGGGTCCGCCGCGTCGTCGTGGTGGCCGTGCACCGAGACCCGCTCGACGGGCTCGGCCGCCTGCGGGTCGTGCGGCGTCTCGCGGGCCGCGCTGCGCCCCACCGCCGACGCGAGGTGGCGCACCGTCGTCATCAGGTACGCCGGTACGTTCTCGATCTCGTGCCCGGCGGCCAGGCGGCGCCACACGCGGAAGTGGGCCTCCGCGACGAGGTCGTCGGCGACCCAGGGGCTGCCGGTCAGCGAGCGCGCGTAGGCGAGCAGGCGGTGCTGCTCCGCCTCGTAGATCCGGGCGTACGAGGCGGTGGCGGGCGCGGCTGCGGGGCCGTCGGTCATGGCAGGACACTCTCCCGTCCCACTGCGGGGGGTTCGGGGTTCGGACGAGTTCGAAACTCTAGGTCCGACATGTCCGACTTTTGAAGGGGTGAGTGGCGTAGGTCACAGGGATTGATCCGTGCATCGCGTAATCACGGCCGTCGCTCGCGACTCGTAAGGGCACATGAGTCACCCCTCGAAGAGGACTCGAAGAAGAGTGGAGCCCGTCATGACCGTCGCCCTCGAGCAGCCCGCCCGCGCCCGCCTGATCACCGCCGAGGGCCGCGAGCACCCCGTGCCCGTGACGCTCCGCTACTCCGACTCCGACCCCCTGGCGGTCCAGGTCGTCTTCCCGCCCGACGTCTCCCTCGACGGCGCCGAGGTGACCTGGATCTTCGGGCGGCGGCTCCTGGAAGACGGGCTGCGCGCCCCGGCCGGCAGCGGTGACGTGCACATCTGGCCGTGCGGGCGGGCGCGCACCGTCCTGGAGTTCCACGCCCCGGCGGGGCTGGCCCTGGTGCAGTTCGACCGGGCCGTGCTGCGCCGCTTTCTGCAGCGGTCGTACGCGGTGGTGCCGTCCGGGGGCGAGGCGGACCGGCTCGATCTGGACCGGGGTCTTGCCCGCCTCCTCGGTTCTTAGGTTAGGCTGCCCTAACTCAATGGAGGCCGTTGAGTCCGTTGAGTCCGTGGGGTCCATGGGTCCATGGGGCCATGGGGCCATGGAGAGCTCATCGGCGAGTTCGGGCGGGACGCCTCGGGAGGGGATGCGCGGTGGGACGTGGCTGGCAGGGAGTCGTCCTCAAGCTGCTGAACGGCAAGGACTTCACGTTCACCGTCACCAGGACCGAGGAGATCACCGAGCACTACCGGCGACTGCGGCTCACCGACGGCGGCATGCTCGCCACGACCGGGGTGCACCCGACGATGTGGGTGCGGATGTGGTTCGACGCGGCGGGCAAGCCGCACCAGCGGGCCTGCACCCTCGTCGACCCCGACCCGGCCGCCGGCACCTTCAGCCTCGAATTCGCCCTGCACGACGGCCCGGCCAGCGGCTGGGCGCGCACCGCCCGGGCGGGCGACACCGTCGAGGCGACCGTCCACGGCACGGGCTTCGCGGTGCCGGACCCGCTGCCGTCCCGGCTCCTGGTCGTCGGGGACACGGCCGCGCTCCCTGCGGTCAACTCCCTTCTGGAGTCGATGCCTTCGGTGCCCGCGACCCTCTGGCTGGAGACTCAGCACCCCGGTGACCGTGATGTGCCGCTGCGCCTGAACCCCGCCCACCACGAGCGGCGCACCGTCGAGCGGCAGGACTCCGGTGCCCGTCTGGTCCGGCAGGTCAAGGCCGAACTCCCCGCCCTGGTCGAGGATCCCGACGACACATACATCTGGATCACCTGTGACACGGCGACGACCCGGACCCTCGCCACGTATGTCCGCAAGCAGCTCGCCGTCCCCAAGGAGCGCGTGCACGCCCTGGGTTACTGGCGCGCCACGGCGTCTGTGTAGCGGCTGACTCCCGCGGAGCCGCTCAAGCGTAGAGCGCGGGCCGCGGCGCCGGCTCCGGCACCGCCACGCGGACCCCTTCGCGCTGCGCCCGCACGCCCGCCTCCGCGACGAGCGCGGCCAGGTAGCCGTCCCAGGCGCTCGGCCCCGTCGTCCGCCCCTCGCGCACCCCCTCGACCCAGGAGCGCACCTCCCGGTCGTACGCATCGGCGAAGCGCGCCAAGTAGTCCTGGGCCAGGGCCCGTTGGGCACCCGACGAGGTCTCGGTGACGAGTCCGTGCTCGGCTCCGATGTGGGCGCTGCCGCGTTCGCAGACCGCCTCGCACCGCACCTGGTAGGCGAAGCCGCTGTTGACGAAGATCTCCACGTCCACCAGCGCGCCCCTGGCGGTCTCGAAGAGCACCAGCTGAGGGTCGCCGAGCCCTTCGGGGGCGTTCGCCGAGGGGTGGGGCATGGCCACCGTGACGGCGGTCAGCTCCTGGCCCAGCAGCCAGCGCGCCGCGTCGATCTCGTGCGAGACCGAGCTGCTGATCAGCATGGGGGTGGTGAAGTGGGGCGGCGAGGAGACGTTGCGGTGCCGGCAGTGCAGCATCAGCGGACGGCCCAACTCACCCGAGTCCAGGAGGGACTTGAGGCGCTGATACTCGGTGTCGTACCGGCGCATGAACCCCACCTGGATCAGCCGCCGCCCGGCCCGCACCTCGGCCTCGACCACCCGGAGCGACGCCGTCGAGTCCGGGGCCAGGGGCTTCTCGCACAGCACCGGCAGGCCGCGCGCGCAGGCCGCGAGGAGAGCTTCCTCGTGTGCTCTCTCCGGCGACGCCACGAGGACCGCGTCGACGCCCGGCGCGGCGATCGCGTCCAGCGGATCCCCGTAGAGACGGGCGCCGCTGTCCACGTCCAGGCCGTCGAGCGCCGCCTCGGCCCGCGCCACATCAGGGTCGGCGACCGCCACCAGACGCGCCCCGCCCACGGCCCGCGCGATCCGCCGCACATGGTCGGCGCCCATGTGCCCCGCCCCGAGGACGGCCACCCCCACCGCTTCGCTCACGCCCCGAACTCCCCTCCCGCGCCGTCCTGTTCACCGCCCTGCCGGGCAGCCACGGTAGCCGTCCGCCGCCGCGCCACGACCAGGCCCCCCGCGAGCACCAGCACCGCGCCGCCGACCGACGACAGGACCAGCGCCCACACGTCGGAGTCGCCGGCGTCCCCGGCGGCGGGCACCAGCGACGCCTGCCGAGCCGGGTGCCCCGGGCCCTGCGCGGTGTGCGCCTTGGCGCGCGGCACCAGCGAGCCCACCGGCCGCACGTGCCCGGCCGCCGCGAAGCCCCAGTCGAGCAGCTGCCGGGCCTCCTCGTACACCGTGTAGCCGCCGCCCGCCTGCGGGTTCAGGACCGTCACGACGAGGGTGCGGCCGCCGCGGGTCGCGGCGCTGATGAGGGTGTTGCCCGCGTGGCTCGTATAGCCGTTCTTGACGCCGACGAGACCGGGATACGGGGCGACGCCGTCGGCGCCCGTCAGGAGGCGGTTGGTGTTCTGGATCGGATACGAGGCTCCGGTGCTCGGGAAGTCGGCGACCGGCGTCGAGCAGTAGCGGGCGAACTCCGGGTCGGCGAGCCCCGCCCGGCCGAAGACCGCGAGGTCGTACGCGGAGGAGACCTGCCCGTCCGCGTCGTAGCCGTCGGGCGAGACGACGTGCGTGTCCCGGGCGCCGAGCGCGCGGGCCTTGGCCTGCATCTGCCGGACGGTGCGCTGCCAGCCGCCGTTGAGCTCGGAGAGCACGTGCACGGCGTCGTTGCCGGAGCTGAGGAAGACCCCGCGCCACAGATCCGCGACCCGGTAGCTGCGCCCCGCCTCGACCCCGACCATGCTGCTGCCCTCGCCCACCCGGGAGAGCTCCGCCTCGGTGACGCGGTGGCGGGTGTCGGGGCTCAGATGGGGCAGGGCGGTCAGGGCGAACAGGGACTTGAGGGTGGAGGCGGGCGGCAGCGGGCGGTGCGCGTCGTGCGCGGCCAGGACCTCGCCGCTGTCGGCGTCGGCCACCACCCACGCCAGCGCGGAGACGTCGGCGGGCAGTTCGGGGGCGCCGGGGCCGGGTCTGGCCTGGGTGCCGGGGCGGTCCAGGAGCGTGGAGGAGTACGCGGGCAGCGGGTGGGGCGGCGCGGGCTCGGCGGGGCCCTGCACCGCCGCGGCCGGGGTGGGCAGGAGGACCAGGGCCCCGATCGCGAGGGCCGCGGTGCGGACGGACGAGGCGAGGAGGGAGCGGCGCGCCAGGAAGGGGCGGCGCTGAAGGTTCCTGATGACCATTCAGCCACCGTAGGAGCGGCGCCGGAGGTCCGCAGATCGGCTTGGCCCGCCTGGCTGTATGCCCCTTGCCCCACCGGCCGCACACCCGCCGGTTCCGCACCGGCGCGCGCTGACGCGGACGCCGTACTCCCCGTCACCTCAGCCGCTGCCGCCCCGTCACCTCCACACCGGCCACCCCCTCCTGACGCCCCGTCGCGGCGGGCCCCTCGAAGCGGGACACCGCCCGTCCCGCGCGCACCAGCACCGCCAGCGCCACCGCCGCGCACACCGCGTTGCTCACCAGGTCCGTGGTGAGTGAGCCGCCGCTCTCCGGGCGTACCGGGAACGACGTCCATACATAGGTGAGGAGTGCGCCCGCCGCGAGGGCGTACACATGCCGTGTGCCCCACCCGCGCTGCCGCGACCAGCGCGACACGGCCCGGACGCCGAGGACGACGACCGCCGACCACACGGCCACGCCCACCCATTCATAGGCGTCGCCGGTGACGAGGACGGCGGGGCCCCAGTACGCGCTCGTGCCGAGCAGCGCCGCCGCGCCCACGGCCCACGGACCCGGCGCGGTCCCCGCCACCGGGCCCGCGCGCCAGGTCCGCACCCGGAAGGCGAGCGCCACCAGGGCCGCGATGACGGCGCCCGCCGTGGCGAACTGCACCGGCGACGCCATGAAGTGCTCGTCCGCGTAGTTGCCCCAGAACACGAGGCCCGCGCCGAGCACGTACACGAGCGCGGTGACCGCGTACCCGGTGCGCCCCAGCCACGGCGTGCGGGCGCGCTCCGGGAACCACGCCTCCACCAGCGCGATGGGCACGCAGATGCTCCACACCGTGTGCAGCGCGAGCACCGACTGGACCAGCTCGACACCCGTGCCGAGGCCCGGCACGAACGAGGGCCCGTGCAGCAGGTCCTGCCCCGCGTAGTCGTCGTTCCACAGGAGCTGGTCGACGGGCCCCTCCTCCATCAGCGCGTACGCGGCGGCGAGCAGCACCATCGCGGGCCACCCGCCCCCGTACCGCCGCCCCGTCTCCCGCACCAGCAGCGCCCCGCACCCGTACAGCGGCGCGAGCACCACCCCGAGCCCGAGCTCGGCGGCCGTCAGGTTCCCGAGCAGGAACTCGCCGACGAACGGAGCCAGCAGGAACAGCGCGACGACCGGGGCGAGAAGGCGCCGGGCGCTGGCGGGGACGCGGGCGGGGCGGTGGTGCGTGGAGGCCATGCCTTCGACGCTAGGCAGCGGGGTGCGGGCGGGGATGCGCCCGAAGGTCTACGGCGCGCGGCCGAAAGTAGGCCGAGGCGGAGAGCGGGCCCGACGCCGAAAGGTGGCCCGCGGACGAAAGGTGGCCCGCGGGCCGTCCGGCGGCGCCTCAGCCGTCCGCCGGGGTCAGCCGTCCTCGCCCGGCGGGGTGCCGCAGCTCGGGCCGCCCGGGCCGTCGAACTGTACCGAGCCGAAGAAGTCGCGGTAGGTCGGGAAGAAGTTCCCCTTGCCGGTCGGCCCGGCCGAGGTGACGGCCGTGCAGCCGCTGTAGTGGGTGTCCGACCACAGATAGATCGTGGAGCCCGTCCGGTTCCAGTCAGACTTCGCGCGGTCGTTCATGCCGACCGTCCCGAGGTCCGGGGTGCTGCCCCTGAGGGCGATCATGTCGCCGGTGCCGTCGAGCCCGGAGAACATGCAGTAACTGCCGTCGGGACACCGGTCGTACCCGTCGGCCGCGTGTGCCGCGGACACCGGCAGGACCGCCGCGGCGACGGCCGCCACCGGCACGAGCAGAGCACACAAGGTCTTCCTCATCTACGCCCCCTGACCTGAGGTTCATCAACTCGACGCCACCAAAGGTAAGTTGCCCGCACCCCCTGGTCCACCGCTTAGGCTGCCCCCGGAGCCGCACCGGCACCGCCGCTGACCGCCGACCCCAGGAGCACCACCATGTTCGACCCCGCACCGGCGCCCCCGTACCCCGACGCCTTTCACCCGGACGAGGAGCCCGCGCCGCACCCGCTGCTCGCCCCCGTGCTCGGCTTCCTCGGCAGCTGGCACGGGCAGGGCGAGGGCGGGTACCCGACGCTCGACGAGGACTTCGCATACGCCCAGCAGGTCACCTTCAGCCACGACGGCAGGCCCTTCCTGAAGTACGAGGCCCGGGCCTGGCTGCTCGACGCCGACGGGGCGCCGCTGCGGCCGTCGGCGCGGGAGAGCGGCTGGTGGCGGCTGCAGCCCGACGGCCGCGTCGAGGCGCTGATCACCCAGCCCACCGGCATCGCCGAGATCGCCGTCGGGCAGGCCGCCGACGGCGCGGTCGAGCTCACCACGGAGCAGGTGTCCCGCACCCCCACGGCCAAGGAGGTCGAGGCCACCCACCGCCGCTACACCCTGCCCGACGCCGACACCCTCTCCTTCGTGCACGACCTCGCCGCGGTCGGCCGGCCGCTGCAGCACCACCTCTCGGCACGGCTGCGGCGCGTACAGCGATAGCGGCCGGCCGGGCCCCGGACGCATCGATCAGGATCGGAGAAGCCCCCGGCCCCGGGCCGCGCCTAGCGTGACGGACATGAACCTCAACCTGAACGCGAGCTTCCTGCCGCACACCGACCCGGACGCCTCTCTGGCCTTCTATCGCGACGTCCTCGGCTTCGAGGTCCGCAAGGACGTCGGCTCCGACAGCATGCGGTGGATCACCGTCGGACCGGCCGACCGGCCGGACACCTCCCTGGTCCTCGAGCCCCCCGCCGTCGACCCCGGCATCACGCCGGAGGAGCGCCGCACCGTCGTCGAGATGATGGCCAAGGGCACCTACGCCCGCGTCCTGCTGGCCACCGACGACCTCGACGCCACCTTCGCGCGGCTGCGCGCCGCGGGCGCCGAGATCGTCCAGGAGCCCGGGGAGCAGGCGTGGGGAGTCCGCGGCGGCGCCCTGCGTGATCCCGCGGGCAACCTGCTGCGCATCGAAGAGGTCGCAGGAGCGGCCCCCGACGTACGCTGACCACGCCATAAGCGGAGCAAGACGGCTTTTGCCCGAGAGATGGAGACACGATGAGCAGGGCCAAGAAGGCGGACCCGCGGGCGTCCGGGGCCGAGGTGCACGTGGCCGACAGCCACGAGCTGATCCGCGTGCACGGCGCGCGCGAGAACAACCTCAAGGACGTCAGCGTCGAGATCCCCAAGCGGCGCCTCACCGTGTTCACCGGCGTCTCCGGCTCGGGCAAGAGCTCGCTGGTGTTCGACACCATCGCGGCCGAGTCACAGCGGCTGATCAACGAGACGTACAGCGCCTTCGTGCAGGGCTTCATGCCGAACAGGGCACGGCCCGAGGTCGACGTCCTCGACGGTCTGACCACCGCGATCAGCGTCGACCAGCAGCGGATGGGCGCCGACCCGCGCTCCACGGTCGGCACCGCCACCGACGCCAACGCGATGCTGCGGATCCTCTTCAGCCGCCTCGGCAAGCCCTACGTCGGCCCGCCCGGGGCGTTCGCCTTCAACGTGCCCTCGGTCTCCGCGTCCGGTGCGATCTCGGTGGGCGGCGGCAAGAAGGAGAAGGTCACCTTCAACAAGGTCGGCGGCATGTGTCAGCGCTGCGAGGGCCGCGGCACGGTCTCCGACCTCGACCTGACCCAGCTCTACGACGCCACCAAGTCGATCAACGAGGGCGCCTTCACCATCCCCGGCTACACCGGCGGCGGCTGGAACACCCGCCTGTACGCGGAGTCCGGCTTCTTCGACCCGGACAAGCCGATCGCCAAGTTCACCAAGAAGGAACTGCAGGACCTCCTGCACCGCGAGCCGACCCGGATGAAGATCGCGGGCATCAACATGACCTACGAGGGTCTGGTCCCGCGGATCCAGAAGTCGATGCTCGCCAAGGACAAGGAGGCGATGCAGTCGCACATCCGGGCCTTCGTGGAGCGCGCGGTCACCTTCACCTCCTGCCCGGACTGCGACGGCACGCGGCTCGCCGAGCACGCCCGCACCTCGAAGATCAAGAAGATCTCGATCGCGGACGCGTGCGCCATGGAGATCAGGGACCTGGCGGACTGGGTGCGGGGCCTGAAGGAGCCCTCGGTCGCCCCGCTGCTGACGTCCCTCCAGCAGACCCTGGACTCCTTCGTGGAGATCGGCCTCGGCTACCTCTCCCTGGACCGGCCCGCGGGCACGCTGTCCGGCGGCGAGGCACAGCGCGTGAAGATGATCCGCCACCTCGGCTCCTCGCTCACCGACGTCACGTACGTCTTCGACGAGCCGACGGCCGGGCTGCACCCGCACGACATCCAGCGCATGAACGACCTGCTGCTGCGCCTGCGCGACAAGGGCAACACGGTGCTCGTGGTGGAGCACAAGCCGGAGGTCATCGAGATCGCCGACCACGTCGTGGACCTCGGCCCCGGCGCGGGCACGGCGGGCGGCACGGTCTGCTTCGAGGGTTCGGTCGACGGGCTGCGCGCCAGCGACACGGTCACCGGGCGCCACCTCGACGACCGTGCCTCGCTCAAGAAGTCGGTGCGCGAGCCGGACGGCGCCCTTCAGGTCCGGGGCGCCTCGGCCAACAACCTCCAGGACGTCGACGTCGACATCCCGCTCGGCGTGCTCACCGTGATCACCGGCGTCGCGGGCTCCGGCAAGAGCTCCCTGGTGCACGGCTCGGTCCCGGACGAACTCGGCGTCATCTCGGTCGACCAGAGCCCGATCCGCGGCTCGCGGCGCAGCAACCCGGCGACGTACACGGGTCTGCTCGACCCGATCCGCAAGGCGTTCGCCAAGGCCAACGGCGTCAAGCCCGCCCTGTTCAGCGCCAACTCCGAGGGCGCGTGCCCCACCTGCAACGGCGCCGGCGTCATCTACACGGACCTGGCGATGATGGCCGGGGTGGCGAGCACCTGCGAGGACTGCGAGGGCAAGCGCTTCGACGCCTCGGTCCTCGACTACCACCTCGGCGGCCGCGACATCTCCGAGGTCCTCGCCATGCCGGTGGCGGAGGCGCTGGAGTACTTCGCCGAGGGCGAGGCGCGAACTCCCGCCGCCCACAAGATCCTTGAACGCCTGGCGGACGTCGGCCTCGGCTACCTCACCCTGGGCCAGCCCCTCACCACGCTCTCCGGCGGCGAACGCCAGCGCCTGAAGCTGGCCACGCACATGGCGGACAAGGGCGGCATCTACGTCCTGGACGAACCCACAACGGGCCTCCACCTGGCCGACGTCGAACAACTCCTCGGCCTCCTGGACCGCCTGGTCGACTCCGGCAAGTCGGTGATCGTCATCGAGCACCACCAGGCGGTCATGGCCCACGCCGACTGGATCATCGACCTCGGCCCCGGCGCGGGCCACGACGGCGGCCGCGTCGTCTACGAGGGCACACCCTCGGACCTGGCGTCGGCCCGCTCCACGGTCACGGGCGAACACCTCGCGGACTACGTCGGCGCCTGATCGGCCTACGGGAGACGCCTTCCCGTGGACCTACCGGCTACTACGGCAGCGCCTTCTCGACGGCGTCGACGAGCTCGCCGGCATCGGGCTCGGTCTGCGGCGAGAAGCGCGCGACGACGTCACCGCGGCCGTCCACGAGGAACTTCTCGAAGTTCCACCGGACATCCCCGGTGTGCCCCTCGGCGTCCGCCGTCTCGACGAGGCGGGCGTAGAGGGGATGCCGGGAGGCCCCGTTGACGTCGACCTTCTCCGTCATGGGGAAGGTCACGCCGTACGTGGCGGAACAGAACTCGGCGATCTCGTCGGCGGATCCGGGCTCCTGCCCCATGAACTGGTTGCAGGGGACACCGAGGACGGTGAAGCCGCGCGAGGCGTACGTCTCGTGGAGGCGCTCCAGTCCCTCGTACTGCGGCGTGAGTCCGCACTTGGAAGCGACGTTGACAATGAGGACGGCCTTGCCCTCGTACTGAGCGAGGTTCGCGGGGCCGCCCTGGAGGCTTTCGATCTCTACTGCGTCGTAAACAGACATGGCTCGGAGCCTACGCTTGCCCCCATGGATGTTGGGGCGGTGCTGCTCGCTGTGACGGGTGTGGCGGGCACGCTCGGGGGCGCGCTCCTCACGCAACGGGGCGCCGACCGGGCCAAGAGACGCGAGCTGGAGATGGCCCAGCGGATCCAGGAGGCCCGCGAGAACCGTGAGCTGCGGCGGCGCTGCTACTCCGAACTGCACCGTGACGCACGGCAGTTCGCCACGGCCCTGAGTCGTCATCTGTACGTGCTGCGGGACCGGAGCGCCGGGGAGGAGGACAGACGGGTCCTGGAAGACACGAAGAGCGCCTACCGTGACCGCTGGTCCGAGGCCCTGATGATCGCCCCTGATGCCGTGGTCGCTCCGGCTCGCGAGCTGAACGGCACTCTGACCCGTGTCCATGGACAGGTGAAACGCCTGGAACAGGGGAATCCGCGCCCAGGTGAGACCTTGCAGTCGGCTGCCGAGGCGCAGCATGGACTCTGGGCCCTGATCGGCGCGATGCGCGAGGCGATGCGCCGTGACCTGGGGATCTCGGGCGAGTCCGACGACGCGGCCGCTTCTCCGCGCGACGGCTCGGCCTTCATCAGGGACTTCGCGGAGCCGGATGACGACCTCGCCTCTTAGGCAGGGACGTCAGTCCAGCGGACGGTCGTCGCACGGGCCGGACGGCCGCCACCGGCGGTGTGAGCCGGTGCCGGTGGCGGCCGTTGCGCGACAGCACGTGGCTCCCTCGCGGTGTTGTCGCGCGTGGTCCCCTCGGCGCCGGGGCGTGCGGGAGTGCGTCCCGGCTTGGAACAGGCCGAAGGGGGGCCGGGCCAGGGGCGGCGCCGGGCGGGCGTGCGGGAACGTGGTGGCGGACGTCGGTCCCCTGGACGGGCGTCGGAAGAAGGTGTCCCGTGACGGCGGTACCTCTGTGTGGGAGACAGGGTGAAGGGCGCGTCCGGGGTCCGGGGACCGGGGTGACCGGCCGCCGCTGTGCGGCCGGTTTTCACAGTGAAGACTAAGCCGCGCGGGGTGCGCGAGGGTATACAGACGCGGCACCAAACTGGGTGCGCCAATTCCTGTGGTGTGCGCACGCGTTGGGCGGACGTGGTGTGGTGTGGTCGTGCGTGCTACGGGGGTGGGGGCTGTGTGCGGTGGAGGCGGCCCGTGGCGATCAGTTCGACGGTGATCGCGACCGCCAACGCCTGCACCGCCATCAGCGCGATCAGCACGAAGAGCTGCACCGCCCCGGCGAGTACGGGCGACGCGCCGCCCAGGAGCATGCCGACGAAGGCGCCGGGGAGGGTGACCAGACCTACGGTGCGGGTCTGGTCGAGGCCGGGGAGGAGGGCGTCGGACGCGGCCGGGCGGACCACCTCCACGCGCGCGTCGTGGTCGGTGAGGCCGAGGGCCAGGCCCGCCTCGAACTCGCCCCAGCGGGAGTGGAGTTCGTCGAGGGCGCGGCGCCCGCCGAGCACCGTCGCGGTCAGGGCGCCGCCGATGAGGATGCCCGTTACGGGGATGAGTGCGATGCCTCGGAGGGGGAGGAGGCCGGCGAGGATCAGGGACGCGATCACCGGGACGACCGGGGCCGTGATCGGCATCGCCGCCCACCACCATGTCCCGTTCGGGGTGATGCGGCGGCCCGCCGTGCGCGTCGCGACCGCGAGCATGAGGAGGAGGAAGCCGAACAGGGCCGACGTGTGGTGGACCACCCAGCCGATCAGGAGGGACACGGCCGCCAGCTGCGCCGCCGCCCGTACCCCTGCCGTGACGATCTCGCGGGCCCGGTGGCGTGAGCCGTCGGGGGAGAGGCGGAACAGCGCGGCCGTCGTCGCGGCGATGAGCAGGAGGACGAGGAGGGCGGCCGCGAGGGTGCCGTTGACCGGGAGAAGGGCCTGGGCGGCTTGATCACGCACAGGGCCACCCTAGAGAGTGCGCGGGGCCGTCGGGGAGTTCCGGCGGCGGTGGCGACGGGGCGTGTGCGATCTGTGAGGATGAGGACGCAGAAGCGCAGGTGAAAGCGCGGAACCAGGAAGACGCAGAGAAAGAGGGGCTGGTCGTCGTGGCGCAGCAAGTTCAGGGCGTGATCGCACGGGCCAAGGGCGAGCCGGTGCGGATCGAGACGATCACCGTGCCGGATCCCGGGCCGGGCGAGGCCGTGGTGCGGATCCAGGCGTGCGGGGTCTGTCACACCGACCTGCACTACCGGGAGGGCGGGATCAACGATGACTTCCCGTTCCTGCTCGGGCATGAGGCGGCGGGGGTCGTGGAGTCGGTGGGGGAGGGGGTGAGCGAGGTCGCTCCCGGAGACTTCGTGATCCTCAACTGGCGTGCGGTGTGCGGCCAGTGCCGCGCCTGTCTGCGCGGCCGCCCCCAGTACTGCTTCAACACCCACAACGCGAAGCAGAAGATGACGCTCGCCGACGGCACCGAGCTCTCGCCCGCCCTCGGCATCGGTGCCTTCGCGGAGAAGACCCTCGTCGCGGCGGGGCAGTGCACGAAGGTCGACCCGGCCGCCTCCCCGGCCGCCGCCGGGCTGCTCGGCTGCGGTGTCATGGCGGGCCTCGGCGCCGCCATCAACACCGGCGAGGTCGGCCGTGGTGACACGGTCGCCGTCATCGGCTGCGGCGGCGTCGGCAACGCGGCCGTCGTCGGCGCGCGCCTCGCCGGGGCCGCGAAGGTCATCGCCGTGGACATCGACGAGAAGAAGCTGGAGACGGCGCGCGGCCTCGGGGCCACCCACGTCGTCAACTCCCGCGAGAGCGACGCCGTCGAGGCCGTGCGCGAGCTGACCGGCGGCTTCGGCGCCGACGTCGTCATCGAGGCGGTCGGCCGCCCGGAGACGTATGAACAAGCCTTCTACGCCCGGGACTTGGCGGGCACCGTCGTCCTGGTCGGCGTGCCCACCCCGGAGATGCGGCTCGACCTGCCGCTCCTCGACGTCTTCGGCCGCGGCGGCGCCCTGAAGTCCTCCTGGTACGGGGACTGCCTGCCCTCGCGGGACTTCCCGATGCTCATCGACCTCTACCGCCAGGGGCGGCTCGACCTGGACGCGTTCGTCACCGAGACGATCCCGCTCGGCGACGTGGAGAAGGCGTTCGAGCGGATGCACCACGGCGACGTGCTGCGTTCGGTGGTGGTCTTCTGATGGCGGCCGCGCGCATCGAACACCTCGTCACCAAGGGCACGTTCTCGCTCGACGGCGGCACCTGGGACGTCGACAACAACGTCTGGATCGTGGGCGACGACAGCGAGGCCGTCGTCATCGACGCCGCGCACGACGCGGACGCCATCGCCGCGGCGGTCGGCGACCGGCGCCTCGTCGCGATCGTGTGCACCCACGCCCATGACGACCACATCGACGCCGCCCCCGCCCTCGCCGCCCGCACCGGCGCGCCCGTGCTGCTGCACCCCGACGACCTGGAGCTGTGGCGGCGCACCCACCCCGACCGGGCCCCGGACGGGGAGCTCGCCGACGGTCAGCGACTGACCGTCGCCGGGGCCGGGTTGACGGTCCTGCACACCCCGGGGCACTGCCGGGGCGCGGTCAGCCTGTACGCGCCGGAACTCGGCACCGTCTTCACCGGGGACACGCTCTTCGCGGGCGGGCCCGGCGCCACCGGGCGGACGTTCAGCGACTTCCCGACCATCATCGACTCCATCCGGGACCGGCTCCTGGCCCTGCCGCCCGAGACGGAGGTGCGCACCGGTCACGGTGACAGCACGACGATCGGCGCCGAGGCACCGCACTTGGAGGAGTGGATCGCGCGGGGGCACTGACCTCCGTACGTACGTGATCACGCATGTCATCGCGTACGTCACCACGTCCGTCTTCCGTACGTCATCGGCAAGGCCCCGCGCGACATTTCGCGCGGGGCCTTCGTCGTGCGCGCGGCGGCGCTCCGGCCGAGAGGCGCAGCGGCGACGTGGCCGGGAGGCGTGCTGGCGGCGACCGGCGATCTCCGTTAAGTTAGGCAAGGCTTACCTAATGGAGGTTGAGGATGGCTGTCCGCCCCACCAGCACCACGACGACCGAACCCACGGCAGCCGAGCGCGCCCGCTCCGTGCTCGCCACCGCCTGGTCCTGCTCGGTCACCACGGAGTACGGAAAGGACGAACTCGTCGGCGCGCACAGCGTCACCGCCGAGGGCACGCTGCGTCTGCACGCCCCGCAGGACAGCGCGCTCTCTGCCGCCGTCCTGTGCGCGCCGCGCGGCGAGCCGTCCACCCTCCTGGAGTTCGCCGACGTCGCGCCCGTGCCGGTGCGCGAGCGGGTCCGGGCACGCCTGTGGCTCTCCGGCGAACTCGTCCCGGACGGCGACTGCTTCCTCCTCAAGCCGGTGCGCGCCGTGCTCCACGAGACCGCGTCGGGGCGCGAGGGCATCGACCTCGTGCAGCTCGCCCTCGCCACCCCCGACCCGCTCGCCGAGGCCGAGTCGCGGCTGCTCACCCACCTCGCCGACGCCCACGCCGACGCGGTCGAGCAGCTCACCCGGCTCATCACTCCCGAGAGCCTCCAGGGCGTCGTCCGCGTCCGCCCTCTCGCCGTCGACCGTTTCGGGCTCACGCTCCGTCTGGAACGCGCGCGGAGCCAGGCCGATGTGCGCCTGCCCTTCCATGTCCCCGTCGAGGACGTCGCCGAGGTCACCGACCGCATGCACGTCCTGCTCAGCGCGGCCTCCTCCCGGCGCCGCCCCGTCCTGCGGGCCACCCCACCCGAGGCGTGAGCCGTCCCACCCGGCGCCTGAGCCGTCCCGGGCGCCAGGCATGATGGTGCGTCATGAGCGAGCATGTGGAACCCGTCCAGGCCCTGATCGTCGTCGACATGCAGTCCGCCTTCGTCTCCGGCGCCACCGCGGTGCCGGACGCGGAGCGCGTGCTCGACCGGGTGCGGGGCCTCGTCGCCGCCGCGCGCGAGGGCGGCGCGCTCGTCGTCCAGCTGCAGAACGACGGAGCGGCCGGGACCGACGACGAGACGGGCACGCCCGGCTGGGAGCTGCATCTGCCCGTCGACGAGAGCCGGGGCGAGGCCGTGCTCCGCAAGACCGTCGACGACGGCTTCGAGGAGACCGACCTGGCCGAGCGCCTCGACAAGGCGGGCGTGAAGTCCCTTGCCGTGTGCGGAGTGATGTCGGAGATGTGCGTCCTGGCCACCGCGCGCACCGCCCTCGAACTCGACTACCGCGTGGTGCTGCCGCACGACGGCCACGCGACGCAGGACATCCCGGCCGCCGAGGACATCAGTGACGTCGTGCCCGCCGCACAGGTGTCCCGCGTCGCCGAATGGGCCCTCGGCGACGAGGTCGAGGTCGTCCCCTTCGCCCGCGACGTCACGTTCACGGTGCCGCCCGGAAGCTGACCCGGCGACGGCGGTGGGTGCGCTACAGCGGCAGCGCGCACACCGCCATCGGCGCCGCGAACGGCTCGCCCGCGAGCCGCAGTTCACCGTTCTTCCCGTCGACCTTGAAGACGCTCACCGAACCCGACTTCTGGTTGGCCGCGAACAGCAGCCGGCCCGAGGGGGACAGCGCGATGTGGCGCGGGAAGTCGCCCTCCACCGGCACCGTGTCCAGCAGCCGCAGCCGTGCCCCGTCCTCCTCGACGGCGTACCGGGTGAGGCTGTTGTGGCCCCGGTTGGCGAGATAGGCGAAGGCGCCGTCGCGCGTCACCACGAACTGGGCGGGGTAGCTGGTGCCCGCGCCCGTCCCGGTGGACTGCGGCTCGCCCGGCGTGAGGCGGCCGCTCTTCGCGTCGTACGCGCAGACCACGGCCGTGTTGTCCACCTCGTTGGCCAGATACGCGAACCGCCCCGCGGGGTGGAAGGTGAGATGCCGCGGGCCCGCGCCCGGCTTCACTCTCGCGTCCGAGACCCGGCTCAGCTTTCCCGCCTTCTCGTCGAGGCGGTATGTGTACACGGTGTCGTTGCCCAGGTCGACGGCGAGCAGATGGCGGCCGTCGGGAGCGGTGCTGAACTGGTGAGCGTGCGGCCCGTCCTGACCCGGGCCGGGCGGCGGGCTCGTGTGCGCGACGAGGTCGGTGCGCTCGCCGAGGCCGCCGGACGGCTCGACGGGGTGGACGCTCACGCTCCCCGACCCGTAGTTGGCGCTCAGCAGCCAGCGCCCGCCCGGGTGCACGGACAGATGGCAGGGGCCCGCGCCGCCCGTGTCGCGCGTCCCGAGCACACAGTGCGCGCCGTCGGGGGAGAGCGCGACGGCACTCACGCCACCCTGCTCGCGCTCGTCCACGGCGTACAGGGTCCGGCCGTTGGGATGCAGCGCGAGATACGAGGGGTCGGGCACGCCCAGAATGGTGCCGCTGCCGGTGATGCGGCCGCTCTCCTCGTCGTACGTGGCGATGCCGATGCCCGGGCCGCCGCCCTGCTGCGAGGTGTAGGTGCCCAGATAGAGGGGGCGTTGGCGGCGCGGGCGGCGGGCGGGCGATGCCGCCGAGGCGAGGGGCTCCGGCATGGCCGACACGGCGGCGGCCGTGGTGGCGGCGCCCGCGAGCACGCCGATGAAGCGCCGCCTGTTCCAGCCGCTCGTCTCGGGTCGTGCCGCGCCGCTGCTCATGTCTGCCCCTCCGGGTGAGCGATCAGTGGCAGCCACAGTGCAGGGCCGGGCCCGGCAAGGCAAGAGCCACAACACTGGTTGCGTTCTGCGCAACGGTGCGCAGCGTCGAAGCAGGGGCGGAACCGCCACCGACCCCGCGGAGTCTGGGTGTTCATGCGTGTGACGATGATCCTTCCCGCTCTGACCGAGGCCACGAGCCCGCTGTTCAGGCCCGTGAAGTACTCGCTCTTCCCGCCGCTCGGCCTGGCGACCCTGGCCGGCTACCTCGACCCGGGCGACGAGGTGACGCTGTACGACGAGCATGTGGAGCGCCTCGACATCGCCGCGCTCGACACGCCGGACCTGCTGGTTCTCCAGCCGTACATCACCTCGGCGCGGCGCAGCTACGAGATAGCCGATCACTTCAGGGCCCGCGGCGCGCACGTCGCCATGGGCGGGCTGCACGTCACCTCGCTCCCGGAGGAGGCCGCGCACCATGCGGACACGATCTTCACCGGGCCCGGAGAGGACACCTGGCCGCTGTTCCTGAAGGACTTCCGCGACGGCCACGCCACCCGCCGCTACGACTCGACGCTCCGCACCCTCGCCGGACTGCCGCCGGTCCGCCGCGACCTGATCAAGCGCCACCTCTACCTGGTCCCCAACTCCCTGGTCGTCTCCCGTGGTTGTCCGCACCACTGCGACTTCTGCTACAAGGACGCCTTCTTCGAGGGCGGCAAGTCCTTCTACACCCAGGCCGTCGACGACGCCCTCGCGGAGATCGACCGGCTGCCCGGCCGCCACCTGTACTTCCTCGACGACCATCTGCTCGGCAACCGCCGCTTCGCCGAGGCGCTGTTCGCCGGGATGAAGGGGTCGGGGCGGATCTGGCAGGCGGCCGGGACCGTCAAGTCGGTCCTGGAGCCCGGGCTGTTGGAGCAGGCGGCCGCGGCGGGCCTGCGCAGCCTGTTCGTCGGTTTCGAGACGGTCAACGGCGCCAACCTCGCCGAGCGCAGGAAGAACCAGAACATCGGCAAGGACTACGCGGCCGCCGTGCGCCGCCTCCACGACCTCGGCGTCATGGTCAACGCCAGCTTCGTCTTCGGGCTCGACCAGGACGGCCCCGACGTCTTCGACCGCACCGTGGACTGGGCGGTGTCCCAGGGCATCGAAACGGCCACCTTCCACATCATGACGCCCTACCCCTCGACCGGTCTGTGGCGCCAGCTCGAAGCCGAGGGCCGCATCGTCCACCGCGACTGGGACCGCTACGACACCCGCCATGTCGTGTACCGCCCACGGGGCATGACGCCACGTCAGCTGGAGGACGGCTACTGGCGCGCCTACCGGGACTTCTACCGCTGGTCCAACATCTGGCGCGGCGCCTCGGCCCAGCCCGGCGGCCACGAACGGCTGCGGCACCTCGCCTACGCGGGCGGCTGGAAGAAGTTCGAGCCCGCCTGGGACGCGTTGATCCGCTCCCGCCGCGTGGTGCGGGCGCTGCCGGTGCTGGAGCGGACGCTCACCGCCTTCGGGGGCCGTTGACGCCCCGGCACGGGGGCGGCTGGTTTGTGACCACGCTCGGCGATCTCGTCGATACGGTGTGCGAGCCCGCAGCCGGGCGGCAGTTGACGCAGTGCAGTGACCCGAGGAGCTGTTGAGTGGACCAGAGCCTTGTGACCCGAATACGAACCGTCGTGGCCGTACTCGGCGTCGCCACCGCCGTCGCGGCGGCACCCGCCGCGTCCGCGTCGGCGTCGACCGGGGCGCCGCCGCACCCGCCGTGCACGGGCGAGTTCCAGGGCGACGCCCGCCTCGGCCCGAAGTGGCTGCCGAAGAAGGGGCAGCCGCCGGTCGGCCCGCTCCTGAAGGACTGGAAGCGCACCGGCAAGCTCGCGCCCTCGGACTTCCTCAAGAAGTACTGGGAGGGCCCCGCCGACAGCGGCACCTGGAAGTACCCGCCCAACGACGGCTTCGGCACGGTCGACGGCCACGTCGACAAGCACCCCGAGCAGCTCGAACCGGGCGAGGTCCTCGACCGCTTCGGCTCCGAGTACGGCTCCTACCTCGCCCCTGCCGGAGACCCGTACGCACGGCGCGCGCTCCCGCCGCAGAACCTCAACACCCGTGACGGCGCGCCCGCGTGCGACTACCGGGTCTACCAGGTGCGCAAGCCGTTCCACGTCTGGCAGGGCAGCATCGCCCCCTGGTTCGAGCAGCCCGGCGGCGGCCAGCAGATCAAGCTCGACCCGGTCTTCCTCGACCCGGGCGAGGGCCAGCGCCTCAACGTGAAGTGGCTGCTCGACCACGGCTACGTCCAGCAGGCCGCCCCGTAAGAGACGAGGAGGACGAGGAGGGCGAGGAGGCGGGGCCGGGGGGTGGCCGAAACGCGGCCCCGGCCCGCCATTCGCCGCCCGGCAGCGCTGTCATGACGATGCGTCACCTGTCATCCTCTGCGGGTCCAGGCCCCCGAGAGGAGCGCTCGCCATGCCAGAGCAGACCCCCCAGGCCCCGCCCGACACCGGCTCGTACCCCTTCCCGCCCGGCCCGCACGGCGGCTGCCCCGAGGCGTACACGCAGCGGCGCCGCGCCTGTCCGGTCAGCCCCGTCACCCTGCCGAGCGGCGACGAGGCGCTCCTCGCGACCCGGTACGACGACATCCGCGCCGTGCACTCGGGCGCGGCCTTCTCCCGCAATCTGCGCTACCCCGGCGCGCCCCGCATGGTCGCCGACGACACGGGCATCGGCGACGACCCGTACGCCATCATCAACATGGATCCGCCGGAGCACGCGCGGCTGCGGCGCATCGTGCAGGGCGCGTTCACACCACGGCGGGCCGAGTCCTGGCGCGCGGAGATCCGGGACGTCGCCGACCGGCTGCTCACCGGGATGATCGCCGCGGGCGCCCCGGCCGACCTGGTCCCCGCCTTCGCCTTCCCGCTCCCCGTCGAGGTCATCTGCCGCCTCCTCGGGGTGCCCGCACGCGACAGCGCACGCTTCCGGGGCTGGTCGGACACGCTGCTCTCGCTGACTCCGGCGGACGGGGCGGCGCGGGGCCGGGCCGCGGCCGACTTCGGCGCGTACGTCGACGGGCTCGTCGCCGACCACCGGCGCACGCCCGGCACCGACCTCATCGACGACCTCATCGACGCGCGCGACGAGGGCGACCGGCTCAGCGAGGAGGAACTGGGCAGGCTGGTACGGGGGTTGATCGTCGCGGGCCACGAGACCACCGCCAACATCATCGGCCGCGGCGTCCTCGCGCTCCTGCGCCACCCCGACCAGCTCGCCGAGCTGCGCGCCGACCCGTCGCTCCTGCCGGGCGCGACGGAGGAGATCCTGCGCACCGAAATCCCCGGCCACGGCGCCCTGTTGAGGGTGGCGACCCAGGGCGTCGCGCTGCCGTCCGGTGCGACGGTCGGGCGCGGCGAGGCGGTGCTCGCCCCGATGGTGGCCGCCAACCACGACCCCGACCGCTTCCCTCGGCCGGACGCCTTCGACATCCGGCGCGCCGACAACAGACACCTGGCGTTCGGCTTCGGCCCGCACTTCTGCCTGGGCGCCCACCTCGCGCGCGTGGAGCTCCAAGTCGCCCTGGAAGCCGTGGTCCAGCGCCTCCCGGGCCTCGCCCTCGCGGTCCCGGCCGCCGAGCTGAACTGGAGCTCGGGGAGCCGGGTGTGCGGGCTCGAGCGGCTGCCGGTGACGTGGTGAGGGGGAGCGGCCGTTCGTGACGCCCCGCGTCCGGCCCGGCCGCTCCGGGATCAGAAGGTGATCTCCAGCCCGATGACGGGGTGCCGGGAGTGGCGGCGGGTGAGCGCCGAGTACCAGTCGCCGAGCCGGGCCAGCACGTACTTGCGGCGGAGCAGGGCGCCCGCCTTCTTCGTCTCCTCGGCGTCCAGCAGCCGGCCGGTCCCCGTGGCCCGGGCGGCGTCGGGGGCGATGCGGCCGCGCACGGTGCAGACGGTGACTTCGGCGCGGGGGTCGCGGCGCAGCCGCTTCACCTTCCAGGCGTCGGCCGCGCTGCGGACGTACAGCCGGTCGCCGTCCATCGCGTGCCAGACGGGCGTGGCCACGGCGGTGCCGTCCCTGCGGTACGTGGTGAGGCTGACATAGCGGGCGCGCTGGAACGCGGCCAGGGTGCTGGGCTGCAGTGAGGTCACCCGCCGGACGGTACCCCGCGGGGCGCGGCCCGTGCGGGGCGGCTCCGGACTCCCGAGGCCGCCCGGTGCGGCGGGCGGGCCGTCACCCGGTGACCTCGGCGAGCACCGCGCCGATCACGTGCCGGGCGTTGCCCGCCATCGCCGGGTTCGACTCGCGGTAGTGCGGCAGCGCGATCAGCGCCTGCGACAGGGTCCGTGCGCGGCCGCGCCGCCACGTCGCCTCGTCCACGTCGAGCGCCGCGCGGAAGACCTCGCGCGCGTCGGGCGGCAGCAGGTTCCACGCCGGGAACAGGTCGCACGCCGGGTCGCCCACGCCCAGGCAGCCGAAGTCGATCACCGCGGTGAGCCGTCCCGCGCCGTCCACCAGGAGGTTGCCCGGCATCACATCGGCGTGCAGCCACACCGGCGGCCCGTCCCAGGCGGGGGCGCGCAGCCCGTCCTCCCAGACGGCGGTCACCGCGTCGCAGTCGACGCCCTCCTGAGGGAGCGCGCGCAGCTGCTCGATCGCCGCCCGGGTCCCCGTGTCGAGCGTGGTGAGGGGGCCGCCCCGGTGGGCGTCGGGCGCGTCCGGCAGCGTGACGGCCCGCATCGCCGCCACGAACTCGGCCAAGTCCTTCGCCAGCAGCGCGGGTTCGGCCAGGGCGCCCGCCTCGGGGTTGGCGCCCGGCTGCCACCGCTGCACCGCCCACGGCCACGGAAAGCCCTCGGCCGGCCGGCCCGTCCCGAGCACCTCGGGGACGGCGGCCGGCAGGAGCGGGGCGAGGCGGGGCAGCCACTCCTGCTCCGTCGACACGTCACCGGCCCCGCCCGCGGTGAGCGGCAGCCGTACGGCCAGGTCCTCGCCGAGCCGGTACATGGCGTTGACGGTGCCGCCCGAAGGGAACCGCCGCACCGGGCGGTCCGCCCACCGCGGGAACTGCCCGGCGACGAGCCGCCGCACCAGGCCGTCGTCGATGGGGTGCTGGTCCGGACGCGTCTGCGGTGGGGTCATGAGGTGTCATCCGACCCTCGAACGTCCGCCGGCGTCAATGGCTTTCATCCGGCGCGGGCCACCGAGACCGCCCAGGCGAGATACGCCGCGTTCACCAGCAACCGCGCCGCCACGCCCGGGACCCCGTCCAGGAAGCGGGTGGCGGTGCGGGTGTGCCGGGCCGCGTCCAGGTGGCTGACCTGGAAGGCGGAGAGCAGCACGACGGCGGCCCAGCCTCCCGCCGTACGGGTCCCCGGGGCGAACAGCAGCCCCGCGACGGCCAGTTCGGCGACGGCGCTCCCGGCGACGAGGGCCGCCGGGGCCGGCAGCCAGGCGGGTACCAGCGAGCGGAAGTAGGCGGGGAGGGCGAGGTGGGCCAGGGCGGTGGCGGTGAGGAAAGCCGCGAGGGCGGTCGCCGCGCAGGCGTACGAGGGCGTGGTCATGGGGTGAGCGTGCGGCGCGTACCCGGGTGCCGTCTTGAACGGAACGATCGCGCGGCCTGAGACGCGTGGCCCGGTGACCCGGTGACCCGGTGACCCGGTGACCCGGTGACCCGGTGACCCGGTGACCCGGTGGTCCGGTGGCCCGGTCGCTCGGTGGCCCGGTGGGAGCCGGGTGCACTCTCGGCTGTTTGATCCGGGAGGGCGTTCCGGCTTTGATGGGGGCCGCCGTGCGGTCGGCGGCGCGTGGACGTGAGGCGAGAGGTGGCGGCGGGAGTGGGGGAGCGGCGGTCGCTCGGGTGGCGGTTCGGGTGGCTGTGGGGCGCGTATGCGGTCAGCACGCTGGGGACGTGGCTCGCCTTCGACGCGTTCCGCCTCATCGCGATCCTCGTCCTCGGCGCCGGTGTCGCGCAGGTCTCCCTGCTCACGGCCGTGGGCCTCGCCGTCGGGGCGGTGGCGGCGGTGCCGCTCGGGCCGTGGGTGGAGTTCCGCCGCAAGCGGCCCGTGATGATCGCGATGGACCTGGTCCGGTGCGGAGCGCTGCTGACCGTCCCCGCCGCGTACGCCCTCGACCTGCTCACCTTCGGCCAGCTCATGGCCGTCTCCGTGGTGGTCGGGGCGGCCGACATCACCTTCGGCGCGGCCAGTGGCGCGTATCTGAAGGAACTCGTACCGAAGAAGGACCTGCTCGTCGCGAACGGCCGGTTCGAGGCCACGATGTGGACCACGTCCGTGGTCGGACCGCCCCTCGGCGGCGCCGCGGTCGGCCTGTTCGGCCCCGTCCTCACGGTGATCGCCGACGCGGTGAGCTTCCTCCTCTCCGCGCTCGGGATCCGGGCGATCGGCGGCAAGGACCCGCTCCCCGCGCACGCGCGGGCCGCCCCGCGGATGCGCCGCGGCGAGCTGCTCGACGGCTGGCGGTTCATCCTGTCCGACCGGGCGCTGCGGCCCCTGTTCCTCAACGCCGTCCTGAACAACGGGCTGATCATGGCGGCCTCGCCGCTGCTTGCCGTCCTCCTGCTCGGCGACCTCGGCTTCGCGCCCTGGCAGTACGGGCTCGCCTTCGCGGTGCCCTGCGTCGGCGGGCTCATCGGCTCCCGGCTCGCCCAGCCGCTCGTGACCCGGTTCGGGCAGCGCCGGGTGCTGCTGACGGCGGGCACGCTGCGCGCGTGCTGGCCGGTCGGGCTCGCCTTCGTGGGCCCCGGCGTCCCCGGTCTGGTGCTGGTCATGGCCGTCGAGTTCGGCCTGATCCTGTCCTGTGGCGTCTTCAATCCGGTGCTCGCCACCTACCGCCTCGAACGGATCCCGCAGGACCGGGTCGCCCGGATCCTGTCGGCGTGGTCGGTGAGCAGCAAGGCCACGATCGCGGCGCTCACCGGGGTGTGGGGTCTGCTCGCCGCGGTCACGGGTCCGCGCCCGGCGATCGCGGCCGCCGGAGTGCTGCTCCTCGCGACGCCGCTCTTCCTGCCGCGCGGGGAGCACGGGCTTGCGCCGTCGACGTCCCCGCCTCCCCCTCTGTCCCCGTCTCCGGAGGAGAGGGTGCAGGATGAGCGGGCGCCGGAGGGGGCGACGGAGAGCCAGGCGTGAACGGGCGTGTGGACAGGCGCGTGAACGGGCGCGTGGACGGGAGCCTGGCCGGGCGTGTGGACGGCCGGGCCGTGTTCGCCGCGGACGACGGCGGGCTCACGGTCTTCGCCGAGCCCGAGCCGTACGAGGTCGCCGCGCACCGGCACCCCGCGTGGAAGGTGGTCCTGCCCCTCGGCGGGCACGTGACGGTGAACGGGACGGCCGGGGCGAGCGGACTGGCCGGGGGGACCGGGGCGAGCAGGGCAAGCAGGGCGATCGGGACAGGGGCCGTCGTGCCGCCGGGACTCGCGCACACCTGCGGGAGCTCGTCCGGGTTCGTGGCGGTGTTCCTGGACCCGTGGCTGCTGCGCGCCGGCGGGGCGCCGCAGCTCCTCGAACCCGGCCGGGCGCGGCGCCTGTTGGACGCCCTCGGAGACCTGGACGCGCCGGACCCCGCCGCCTTCCGCGCTGAACTCGGCCGCGCGCTCACCGGGCCGCCTCCGCGCGCCGTCGACCCCCGCGTCCCGTACGCCGTGGCGGCCGCGGCACGGAGCGGGCTCCTCAGCGAGGTGGCCGCCGAGGTCGGACTCTCGCCGGTCAGGCTGCGTGCCCTGGTCCGTACGGAGGCGGGTGTTCCGCTGAGCGCGCTGCGCCAGTGGCGGCGGCTCGGCGCGGCGGTCGGGGCGCTCCTCGATCCGGTGGCGGGCGGCGGTGTCGCGGGGGCGGCCACCGCGGCGGGCTTCGCGGACCAGGCCCACCTGACCCGCACCGCCGGACGCCTCATCGGCCGCACCCCCGCCTCGCTGCACCGCGCCCGCCAGGCCCGTCGCGCCCGCTGAGCCCCGGTCGGGCCTGACTCGACCCTCACGTCACGTCAGGCTTCAGCCTGTACTGCGAGGCCGACCTGGCCCGGCTCCAGCAGATCCTCTTCTACCGTGAACTCGGCTTCGCCCTGGAGGAGATCGCCGAGATCCTGGCGGACCTCCACCACGCCGTCGCGCGGGACGGCACGCTCGTCGGCAGGTGCCGGAGCTGTCGCTGGGCCGCACCGCGGGGCTGGCGCCTCAGGTACTGGCCGCACCCGGCGGCCGCCGGGCAGGGCATCGCCACGCGGGCGACGGCCGCCCTGGTGACCGAGGTGCGAGATGTTCGTGCTGCCCGACGTGGCGTACCTGGAGATCACGCACGACGCCGACGCCGACGCCGCGAGCAGCGGCATCCCACGCCGCCTGGGATGCACGGAAGTCGGGCGCGAACCGGCGGCACCGTCCGCGGCTCCCGCGGGCAGCGGCGTCACGTGGTGTGGCGCCTGCAACGGCCCACCGCCCCAGAGGAATCCGGAATTCCGCGGACGGCCCCAGGGGAATCCGGAATTCCGCGGACGGCCCCAGGGGAATCCGGAATCCCGCTGACGGAAAGGAAATGCGTTGCCCGTGCCGTCGACCCCTGTCTAAGGTTGCCGACGGCTCTGTCGTCTCCGATCGAGGTGGACCTTGCGCATCTGAGGTACGCGAACACCACGCCCCGTACGGCCCTGTCCGTACGCCTGTCACGTCACCGCGGCCCCGTGCCGCGACGGTGCCGTGCGTGGAAGCGACCTCGATGCCTGCACCGACAGGCCCCTTCGCATGGTCGCCGCGTCGTGCTCGCACACATCGCATCCCCCGAAGACCACCGACGCGATGGGCATCCTCATGACCGCAACCCTCACCGGCAAGAACCTGGCCGCAGGCCACGGCGACCGTTCCCTCTTCCAGCAGCTCGACCTCGCGGTGGCGCCCGGCGAGGTGGTCGGACTCGTCGGGGCCAACGGCGCAGGAAAGTCCACCCTGTTGCGCATCCTCGCCGGGCTCGCCGAGCCGGAGCGGGGCCAGGTGCGGCTCGCCCCGGCCACCGCGACCGTCGGCCTCCTGCCGCAGGAGCCGGAGCGCCGGGAAGGAGAGAGCGTCTACGACTTCCTGGCCCGGCGCACCGGAGTCGCGGCCGCGCAGCGCGCCCTGGACGCCGCCACCCACGCCCTCGCCGACGGCGTGCCCGGCGCCGACGACGCGTACGCCGAGAGCCTGGACCGCTGGCTCGCCCTCGGCGCCGCCGACCTGGACGAGCGGGCCGGGCAGGTCGCCGACTCGCTCGGGCTCACCGTCGGCCTGGAGCAGGCCATGACCTCGCTCTCCGGCGGCCAGGCCGCCCGCGCGAGCCTCGCTTCCCTGCTGCTCTCGCGGTACGACGTGTTCCTCCTGGACGAGCCCACCAACGACCTCGACCTGGCGGGGCTCGAACGCCTGGAGCGGTTCGTCGGCGGGCTGCGCGCGGGCGCCGTGATCGTCAGCCACGACCGGGAGTTCCTCACCCGCACCGTCACCCAGGTCCTCGAACTCGACCTGGCGCAGCGGCAGGTGCGCCACTACGGCGGCGGCTACGCGGCCTACGTGGAGGAGCGCGAGCGGGACCGGCGCCGGGCCCGTGAGGCGTACGAGGAGTACGCCGAGACGAAGGCCGCCCTGGAGGAGCGGGCCACCACCCAGCGGGTCTGGGCGGAGAAGGGGGTCAGAAACGCCAACCGGAACCCGCGCGACAACGACAAGATCATCCGTAAGGGCCGGGTCGAGGGCAGCGAGAACCTGGCCGCCAAGGCACGCCGCGCCGAGCGGCTCATCGAGCGCCTGGAGGTCGTCGAGGAGCCCCGCAAGGAGTGGGAGCTGCGGCTGAACATCGCCGCCGCGCCGCGCTCCGGCACGGTCGTCGCCACGCTCCGGGAGGCGGAGGTGCACCGGGGTTCCTTCACCCTCGGTCCGGTCAGCCTGCAGATCGACTGGGCCGACCGCGTGGCGATCACCGGCGTGAACGGCTCCGGCAAGTCGACGCTGCTCGGTGCGCTCCTCGGCCGCCTCCAACCGGACGCGGGCGGCGCCTCGTTGGGCTCCGGCGTGCGCGTCGGGGAGATCGACCAGGCCCGGGCGCTCTTCCACGCGGACGAGCCGCTCCTGGACGCCTTCCGGGCGGCGGCGCCGGACCTGGAGCCCGGCGCGGTGCGCACGCTCCTCGCCAAGTTCGGCCTCGGTGCCGGTCATGTCCCGCGCCCCGCGGCCACCCTGTCGCCCGGTGAGCGGACGCGGGCCGCGCTGGCCCTGCTGCAGGGCCGCGGGGTCAATCTCCTGGTCCTCGACGAGCCGACCAACCACCTCGACCTGCCCGCCATCGAGCAGTTGGAGTCCGCGCTCGACTCCTATCGAGGAACGCTGCTCCTGGTCAGCCACGACCGCCGGCTGCTGGATGCGGTGCGCGTCGACCGGCGCCTGGACGTGGTGGACGGAAAGGTCACCGAGGTGCCGGTCTAGCGCGTGCCGGGCGAGGCGGGTGGGCCGGGCTGCAGAAGTGGCCCCGGTGGCCCGGGCGGATCATGCCGCCATCGCGAGCTCGGTGCCCCTGGGGGGCACCACCCGGCCGTCCGGCAGGAGTTCACCGCTGTCGTCGAACACGATCGTGCCGTTGCACAGCAGGTACCACCCCTGCTCGGGGTGGGCGGCGACGATCGCCGCGGCATCGTGGTCGGACAGCTCGGCGGACGGGCACTGGGGCTGGTGTGCGCACATGACGCACCTCCGATTCATCACCTTGGGAGGGTGTTGGCGAGTCACTAGTAATGTCACCAGTAATGACTCCGTGGAGGCCGTCAACTCATCGTCACAGCACGGTCAATCGAAGCCACGGCGGAAGCGGGCGAGGAACGTGCGCGTCGCTCAGCCCCCGTCGGGCGATCGGTCACCCGGAGGACGACACCGTCCTCGGCCTCTTCGATCCCGTCGTTTATCGGTCTCGAAGCTAGTCAACGCGCGCGTGGTGTGCGGCATTCCGGACAGGAACCGGAAAGAGGCCGAGAAGGGCGAGCGGGCGGCGGCCGCGCGCACCGGCCGACGCCGGCGTCACGCGCCCACCAGGGGCAGCCCGCACGCGGCTACGCCCGCCCCGCACGCAGGCTCAGCGCGTGCAGCACCAGCTGCATCTCGAACTGGGCCGCCGGGTCGTGCAGCCGTTCCCCGAAGACCTCGTCCAGCTGGCGCAGCCGGTAGCGGACCGTCTGGGGGTGCACGGCGAGCCGGGTGGCGACCTCGCTCGCGTTGTGGCCGCACCGCAGCCAGCACAGCAACGTCTCGGCCAGGCGCTCCCGTTGGGGCGAGCGCACCGCGTCGAGGGGGAGCAGATGGCGCCGGGCGAGCGCGTCGATGAGGGCGTCGTCGTGGAAGAGGAGCAGCGTGGCCAGGTGGTCCGCGCAGTGCAGCGGGCCCGGCCCCGCCAGCACGCCGCGCCGCGCGAGCTCCAGGGCCTCGGTGGCCCAGCGCAGCGAGCGCGCGCTCTCGGCCGGGGCGACCGTGGGGCCGACCGCAGCGCGCATCCCGTGCAGGACCGCGGCGATGG
The DNA here is from genome assembly GCF_042740175.1 of Streptomyces sp. NPDC059009. Lineage (NCBI taxonomy): Bacteria > Bacillati > Actinomycetota > Actinomycetes > Kitasatosporales > Streptomycetaceae > Streptomyces > Streptomyces sp. NPDC059009. The sequence goes on from NZ_JBHYJB010000017.1 coordinate 99,862, forward strand.
CGCGGGCACGGCCAGGACCCTGCGGGTCGGGCACCACGATCACGCCGGGCCGGGTGTCGAAGCGGGCCAGGAACTCGGGCGGCACGATGGGCCGGGTGCCGCCCGGTCCAGCGCCCGGTCCAGCGCCTGGTCCAGTGCCGGGTCCAGTGCCGGGTCCCGCGGCGGGGCCGGTGACGGGCCCCGCGGTGTGTCCCGCGGCGGGGCCGGCGGTGTCGACGGCCACGACGGCCAGTTCGCGGGGGACCGGCCACTGCGCGGAGCGCGCGAGGTCGCCGATGGCCTCGGGGGAGACCGGCGGCTCGGTGGTGAGCAGGTCGATCAGGCGGTGGCGGCGCCGCTGCAGCTCGCCCGCCGCGTACAGGCGGGCCTCGGTGTGGCCCGCGGCCGTGGCGGCGGCCATCTCGTCGAGGTGCACGAAGATCGCCTCACCGAAGGCGGAGAGCACCTGCCGGGGCAACAGGCCCGCCTCCACCAGGGTGTTGATCCGCCGCCAGGTCACCCGCGCCCCGACCCGCAGGGCGGCCTGGAAGGTGTCCAGGCTGCGGCCCTCCTCTGCCTCGCCCCTGCCGATGCGCTCGTACGTCGCCTTGACCGGCGCCCAGTCCTTGTCCGGCTTGCCCATGCGGGCCAGGAAGTCCTGGAGGGCGCCTTCGACTCCCTTGCGCACGACGTGCATATAGGTGTCGTCGCGAGGGCGGGCGTACTCGGGGATCTCGGTGCGGATCGCGGCGACCACGTCGTTGGTGACGTCGTCGAGGAACGGCTCGAGCAGGCCCGCGAGTTCGGCGGGGAACGCGCTGAACGCCACGTACGAGACGTCCTCGGCCCGCTCCTGCGAGGCGTCGTCCGTGGCCGTCCGGACTCCGTTCACCATGACATCGGCTCCCTCCGCACAGGGGACAGGGCACGGCGGCGTACCCGCTCGGGTGCGTACCGCGTTGTACCGCGTCCCCCGGGGAGCCCGACAGCCACGACGCCGTCCCCCGTCACGCGCGTGACAGTGCGCGGCGGCCCGCCGCGATTTGTCTGTCACCCGAGGGAGCGTCGAGGCGTCAGGTCGAGACGTCAGGTCGGGATGTCAGGTCGAAACGTCAGGTCGAGATGTCAGGCCGGGGGTGTCAGGGGGCCTGCTCGTCCGGGTCGCCGGTCGGGACGCCGTGGCGGCGGGCCAGCCACAGGGCGTCGTCCAGATCGCTCTGGGCCACCGCGGCGGCGTAGGCGTCCTCGGCCTCCAGCGCCTCGGCCAGGGCGGCCCTGGCTTCCCGTAGGCGCTCGAGCAGCGCTTCGGTGAACGCGCTCACCTGTCCGGTCACCCCCTCGACGGCCCTGTCGGACCTAGCTGTTGGGAGCCCATTGAACCCGGCCCGGACGCTCGGGTCACGACCGGGGGCGCTCCAGTTGTGAGGCGATGACGGCGGCCTGGATGCGGCGTTGCACTCCGAGCTTGCCGAGCAGCCGCGAGATGTGGTTCTTCACCGTCTTCTCGGAGAGGAAGAGGCGCTTGCCGATCTGGCGGTTGGTGAGGCCCTCGCCGATGAGGGCGAGGATGTCGCGCTCGCGGGACGAAAGGCCGCGCAGCGCCGGGGGGTCGGTGTCCTCGGGGGCGGGTTCGGCGCGCAGCGTGCTCATCAGGCGCGCCGTGGTCGCCGGGTCGAGCATCGACTGTCCCGAGGCCACCGTGCGCACCGCCGAGACCAGGTCGGCGCCCTTGATCTGCTTGAGCACATAGCCGGACGCGCCCGCCATGATGGCGTCGAGGAGCGCGTCGTCGTCGTCGAACGACGTCAGCATGAGACAGGCCAGCCCCGGCAGCCGGGTGCGCAGTTCGCGGCAGACGGAGATGCCGTCGCTGTCCGGCAGGCGGATGTCGAGGACGGCCACGTCCGGGCGCAGGGCGGGGCCGCGGCTGAGCGCCTGCTCGGCCGTGGCTGCCTCGCCCACCACCGCGATGTCCGGCTCGGAGCCGAGCAGATCGGTGAGGCCGCGGCGGACCACTTCGTGGTCGTCGAGGAGGAAGACCCGGACCGGGTCCCCTGTGGTGAAAGTGCGCGCTGCTGCGGTCATGGGCCTGCCCCTGTCCCTGCTGTCCCTGGCCTGTCCGCCGGCCGCCCGGTGTCTGCCCGTATGACCTGGTGTCGGCCCTCCCTCTGATCCTCGCTCAGCGGGGCGGTCCGTACCAGGGCCGAACGGGCCCTGTGGGGGCGGGGGTTGGGACCACTCGGCCCTCGCGCGCGAGCCGCGGCCGCGCGACACTGGGGGAAAGACCATGGAGAAGCGGCACATCTGGGCGCGCCCAGCGCGCTGTGCCGCCCCGGGGACGCCTGCGCGACGGGGTCAGGACCCGACCGCGCGGGCGTCCTTCGGCGTCACGTGGCACCGCAGCGCGCTTCCCGCGCCGAGCCGCAGTGCGCTTCCCGCGCCCACCGCTCGCACCACATCTCCCGCGCCGAGCCGCTCGCACCACACCTCCCGCGCCGCACCACACCTCCCGTACCACGCCGTACGTGGCCGATTCCGTGCGCCACCAGCTGCCGCCACGGCTCGTGTGCACGCCTTGAGGGAACACCTCTACGTGGGTCCCGTCGCACACCTCGCACACCTCGTACACCGCGCACGCCTCGTACGAAGGACTCATCCACGGAGGACCGCATGGGAACGGTGACGCGAGACGGCGGCCGTGCCGCGGCGGGCGGCCCGGGGGACGACGAGCTCGCGGCGCTGGACGCGCACTGGCGGGCCGCCACCTATCTGGCGGCGGGCCAGATCTACCTCAAGGACAACGCCCTGCTGCGCACACCGCTGCGGCCCGCGCACATCAAGCCCCGGCTGCCCGGGCACTGGGGCACGGTCCCCGGGCTCACGCTCCTCTACACCCACCTCAACCGCCTCATCAGACAACGGGAGTCGGCGGTGCTGTGCGTCTGGGGGCCCGGCCACGGCGGGCCCGCCGTCCTCGCGGGGGCCTGGCTCGACGGGAGTTACAGCGAGACCTACCCCGACGTGCCCCGCACCGCGGCCGGGGCGCGGCGGCTGCTGCGGCAGTTCGCCTTCCCCGGCGGGGTGCCCGGCCACGTCGCGCCCCAGACGCCCGGCTCGATCCACGAGGGCGGCGAGCTCGGCCACTCCCTCGCGCACGCCTACGGGGCCGCCTTCGACAACCCGCGCCTCCTGGTCGCCTGTGTGATCGGGGACGGGGAGGCCGAGACGGGGCCGCTCGCCGCGTCCTGGCACTCCACGACCTTCCTCGACCCGGTGCACGACGGCGCCGTCCTGCCGATCCTGCACCTCAACGGCTACAAGACCGCGGGCCCGACGGTCCTGTCCCGCCTCCCGGAGCCCGAACTCGACGCGCTGCTGCGGGGGTTCGGCCACGAGCCGCTGCACGTCACGGGGGACGAGCCCGAGCAGGTGCACCGGGACCTCGCGGCCGCCCTGGACCGGGCCGTCGACGACATCACCCGCATCCAGGACGTCGCCCGCGCCCGGCACCCGGCGGCCACGGCCCGCGACGCCGGGCACGCAACGCCCCCGGGCCATGCCGACGACGCCACCGAACGCCCGCGCTGGCCGCTCCTCGTGCTGCGCACCCCCAAGGGCTGGACCGGCCCCGCGGAGGTCGATGGCGTCCCCGTGGCGGGCGCCTGGCGCGCCCACCACGTGCCCCTGTCCGGCGTCCGCGACAACCCCGAGCGCCTGGCCCAGCTGGAGAGGTGGCTGCGCTCGTACCGCCCCGAGGAGCTCTTCGACGAGGACGGCCGCCCCACCGCGCAGGTGCTCTCCTGCGTCCCCGACGGCGACCGGCGCCTCGGCGCGAGCCCGTATGCCAACGGGGGCCTGCGACTACGGGAGTTGCCCGTCGCGCCCCTGGAGCGCTTCGCCGTCCGCGTCGACAAGCCGGGCGTCACCCTGCACGAGCCCGTCCGCGTCCTCGGCGCCCTGCTCGCCCAGGTCATGGGCGACACCCGGGACCGCCGCGACTTCCGCGTGGTCGGCCCCGACGAGACCGTGTCCCAGCGGCTGCGGGCCCTCTTCGACGTCACCGGCCGGGCCTGGCAGGGCGCCCTGCGCTCCACCGACGAACACCTCGCCCGCGACGGCCGGGTGATGGAGGTCCTCTCCGAACACCTCTGCCAGGGCTGGCTGGAGGGCTATCTCCGCACCGGGCGGCACGGCCTGTTCTGCTCGTACGAGGCGTTCGCGCACATCGTCGACTCGATGGTCAACCAGCACATCAAGTGGCTGCAGACGGCGCGCGAACTGCCCTGGCGTGCCCCCGTCGCCTCCCTCAACTACCTGCTGACCTCGCACGTCCTGCGCCAGGACCACAACGGCTTCTCCCACCAGGACCCGGGCTTCGTCGACCACGCGCTCAACAAGAGCCCCGAGGTCGTCCGCGTCTATCTGCCGCCGGACGCCAACACGCTGCTGTGCGTGGCCGAGCACGTCCTGGCCGGACGCGATCACGTCAATGTCGTCGTCGCCGGGAAACAGCCCTGCTTCGACTGGCTCTCCCTCGACGACGCCCGCGCCCACTGCGCCCGCGGCGCCGGGGTCTGGGCCTGGGCGGGGACCGACGACGGCTCCCGGGACCCGGACGCGGTGCTCGCCTGCGCGGGCGACGTCCCCACCCAGGAGACCCTGGCCGCGGCGGGCCTGCTCCGCCACCACCTGCCCGGCCTCGCCGTCCGCGTGGTCAACGTCGTCGACCTCGCCCGGCTGCTGCCCCACGAGGAACACCCGCACGGCATGGCCGACTTCGAGTACGACGCGCTCTTCACCCCGGACCGCCCGCTGATCTTCGCGTACCACGGGTACCCCTGGCTGATCCACCGGCTCGCCCACCGCCGCACCGGCCACCCCCATCTGCACGTGCGCGGCTACAAGGAGCCGGGGACGGCCACCACCCCGTTCGACGCGGTCGTCCGCAACGACCTGGACCGCTACCGGCTGGCCATGGACGTCATCGACCGCGTCCCCGGCCTCTCGGTGCGCGCCGCCGCCGTCCGCCAGACCCTGGCCGACGCCCGGACCCGCCATCGCGCGTGGATTCGCGAGCACGGCACGGATCTGCCGGAGGTGGAGGACTGGACGTGGACGGGCTGAGCTCCCCTCCGGACCGGCCCGTCCACGCCGGCTACGCCGCCGACTCCTCGCGCGCCGCCGGCTCCTGCTCCGGCCGGTGCGCGAGCCGCGCCGCGGCCGTGCGCCCGCGCTGTTCCAGGGGCAGGACCCCGGTGGCCGCCGCGAGACCGCTGGCCGGCATGTCGAAGTAGATCGACTCGTACGAGCCCTGCGCGGCGATGTACGTCTCGTGCCACAGGCCCACATGGCCACGGAGCTTGCCCGCGCGCCGCTTGCGGTTGGCGATGCCCCAGACCCTGTGGTGGAAGAAGTCGGGCGAGGACGCGTAGGCGTACAGCTTCTCCTTGGACTCCCAGTACTGGACGACGTAGTACGTGCGCGGCGAGGCGGTCAGGAGGAGCTTGCCGCGCAGGCCGCGCTCCGGGGCCTTCGCCAGTTCGTGGAGCATGCGGAACATCGCGAACATCACCGGGATCCAGTGGTGCGGCGCCCAGAAGTGGTTGATGCGCATGCCGAGAAGCAGGACGACCTGGTCCCCCTCGGCGGCCGCCGTGGTGAAGCCGCGGTGGGTCTTGGCGAACATGGTGCTGCCTCCAGGGCGGGTCGGACGGCCGGTCACTCGGCGGGTGCGAGATGGGCGGCGAGGCGGTCGAGCGTGGTCGTGATGTTGCGGGAGTTGTGGGCGGGGCGGTCGGCGACGCCGGTGATGAGGATGGCGAGCGGGATGAACCAGAGCGGCGCGCGCACCCAGTTGGTCTCGGTGACCGCGCACCCCTCGGCGGTGGGCTCGATGTCGTACTGCCAGCGGGAGATGGGCAGGCGCAGCGGCGTCGCGGTCACCTCGTAGGCGAAGCGGCGGCCCGGCTCCGCGTCGGTGACGCGGCACTCGGTCGTCCAGCGGCGCAGGCCGTTGCGGTTGTACCCGCGAAAGCGCGCGCCCACGGCCGCCGTGCGCGCACCGCCGAGCCACCGCGCGCGATGGGCCTCCTCGCCGAGCCGGATCATGACCGGGGGATCACTGATGACGTCGTACGCCCGCTGCGGCGAGGCCCGGACCGGAACCGTGCCGGTGGCCGCCGGTTCCGGGAAGCGCGGGATGTGCGGTAGGCGCATGGCGGGGCCTCCTGGCGACAGTGATGTAATCGGTGATTACACCAGGGTGCGAAGAGGTGGTCAAGGTTTCCGGTACTGCCAAGTAGCCCGGTCTCAGGGGAGGTTGACGATGCCCAGGCCGAAGGTGTCCAGGATCTGCTCGGCCAGCGCCTGGTCGGGCGGCAGATAGCCGTCGACGATCATCTGCGAGAGCCCGTAGACCACGGCCTGCGCGGTCAGACGCATCACCTCGGGGTCCCCCTCGCGCAGTTCACCGAGCCGCTGGCCCTCGACGAGCATCTCGGTGAAGGACCGCTCGATGCCGATCAGCCGGTGCTGGAGCCCGTCGGGCTGCGCCGGCCCGAACACCCGGGTCCGCATCAGCGTGAAGCGGTGCGGGTGGCGGATCGCATAGCGGATGAAGCCCAGGCCGAAGGCGCGCACCGGACCCCCGTACTCCTCCAGCGGCTGGGCGAGCTGCCACGCCTCGTAGTCCGTGATGATCACGTCGGCGACCGCCGTCAACAGCGCCTGCCGGTCGGCGAAGTGCCGGAACGGCGCCCCCGGCGACACTCCCGCGCGCCGCGCCACCTCCCGGACGGTGACCCGCTCGAGCCCTTGCTCGTCGAGGAGCTCGAGCGCCGCCCTGGTGAGGGCGGCGGGCAGGTCGCCGTGGTGGTATCCGGTGCGGGCGGCGGGCTTGTCCGTCATGGGTGTCTTGGTACCACAGAGCGCCGCCGGCCTGGCATGCGGGCATTCCGCCGCCCCGCCCTCGTCAGTGCCCGCGCACGACGGCCCCTTGTCAGCGAAGTGACAGCCGCCCGCGCGCCGACTGTCAGTGACCGGTCTTTCGACCCGGTCACGCGGCGGCGGAACCTGGTTCACCGCTCACCGTTCGCTGCCCGCCGCTCACCGCCCGCCGTCGTCCGCCAGGAGCCGCCGCCATGACAGCCGCCCGCTCACCCGAAGGCCCCCTGCTGACCGACCATCTGCGGCACTGGGCCGCGCACCGCGCACAGGAACGCGCCGTCACCTACGTCGACTTCCCGGACGCGAGGTCGGCGGGGCTGCACCACACCCTGGGCTGGCAGGCCCTCGACGCGCGGGCTCGCGCCGCCGCCGGGCGCATCGCGGACGTGGCCGCCCCCGGAGACCGGGCGGCGCTGCTGCTGCCGCAGGGGCTCGACTACACGGTGGCGTTCCTCGGCTGCCTGTACGCGGGCGTGGTCGCCGTACCGCTCTTCAGCCCCGAACTACCGGGCCACGACGGCCGGTTGGCGGCGGTCCTCGCCGACTGTGAGCCTGCCTGTGTCCTCACGGACGCGGCGACCGCTCCCGCGGTGCGCGCCTTCGACGCCGGGCAGGGGCTGCCGCCGCTGCCGCTGGTCCGCGCCGACGGGGGCGCCCCCACCGACGCGCCCCCGCCCTCCCGCCGCCCCGCCCCCGACGACATCGCCTACCTCCAGTACACCTCCGGCTCCACCCGCAGCCCCGCCGGCGTGGTCATCACTCACGCCAACGTCGTCGCCAACGCCCGGCAGGCCATCGCCGCCTTCGACGCGGCGGCCGGGCGCAGCACCACCGTCGGGTGGCTGCCGCTCTTCCACGACATGGGGCTGCTGCTCAGCGTCGCCGCGCCCGTCGTCGGCGGGTTCCCGGCCGTCCTCATGGACCCGGTCGCCTTCCTGGAACAGCCGGTGCGCTGGCTGCGGCTGCTCGGCGCCTACCCGGGCACGATCAGCGCCGCGCCCAACTTCGCGTACGACTACTGCGCCTCCCGCGTCCCCGAGAGCGCCCTCCACGAAGGGCCCGAACTGCGTCTCGACCGCGTCCGCGTCCTGATGAACGGCAGCGAACCCGTCCGCCCCGGCACCGTCGAACGCTTCCAACACGCCTTCGCCGAGGCCGGGTTGAGCCCCGAGGCGCACTGTCCGGCCTACGGGCTCGCCGAAGCCACCGTCTTCGTCACCACCGACCCCCACACCGCCGCCCCCACCACCCTCAGCTGCGACGCGGGAGCTCTGGCCGAAGGGCGCGTCGAGCCGCGGGAGCCGGGCGGGGACCCCGTCGCACGCCTCGTGGTCTGCGGTGGCCCCGTCGGTCAGGAGCTGCGCATCGCGGACCCCGCGACCGGCATCGGCCAGGAGGCGGGCCGCGTCGGGGAGATCCAGGTGCGCGGGCCCAACGTCGGGCGCGCCTACTGGAAGAAGGCGGCCCTGACGGCCGAGGTCTTCGGTGTGCGGGCGCCTGGGGCGGCGGACGACGAGGACGGCTGGCTGCGCACCGGCGACCTCGGCGCGCTCGTCGGCGGGCGGCTCGTGGTCACCGGGCGCCTCAAGGACCTGATCGTCGTGGACGGCCGCAACCACTATCCGCAGGACATCGAGGAGACCGTGCAGTCCGCCCTCGCCCTCGTCCGCCGCGACCACCTCGCGGCGTTCAGTGTGCCCGGACCGGATGAGAGCGGCGGGAACGAAGAGGTGCTCAGCGAAGCAGCGCTCAGCGAAGCAGCGCTCGGCGAAGCAGCGCTCGGCGACGAAGTGCTGGTCGTCGTCGCCGAACACCGGCGCGACACCGAGCCGACCCACGACGACGCCCGCGCCGCCGCCCGTACCGCCAAGGCCGCCGTGTCGGCGCGGCACGGACTGCGCCTGCACCAGCTGGTCCTGGTGCCGCCGGGCACCCTGCCCAGGACCACCAGCGGCAAGATCGCCCGGGCTGCGGGCCGCGCCCGCCACCTCGACGGCACCCTGCCCGCCATGGGCGAGGCCCTGACCGGCGTGGGCGAGGAGGCGTGATGAGCGCGGCGAGCCCGTCCCGGGAGCAGCTGCGCGCCGCCGTCACCGGCCTGCTGCACGAGTGGTACGGCCAGGACCCGGACGCCGTCGACGACGACCGGCCCCTGGCCGAGCTCGGCCTCACCTCGCGCGACTCCGTCGCCCTCGCCGCCCACCTCACCGAGCTGACCGGCGGCCACCTGCCCGCCACCCTGCTGTGGGAGACGCCCACGCTCGGCACGCTCCTCGACCGGGTCGAGCGCGGCGCTCCGGAGGCCGAGCGCCCCGCAGGGCCCAACAGGCAGGTGGCTGAGCGGAGTTCAGCCGACAGCCCGCGCGTCGCCGTCATCGGCATCGGCTGCCGCTTCCCCGGCGGCGTCGCCTCGCCCACCGACTTCTGGCGGCTCCTGAGCGACGGCGTCGACGCCGTCGGCACCGTCCCCGCCGACCGCTGGCCGCCCTTCGTGCCCGACGGCACGACGCTCCCGGGCGACATCAGCCGCCACGGCGCCTTCCTTGCCGAGGACGGAGAAGGAGCGAGCGGGGGAGAGGGAGAAGGCATCGCCTGCTTCGATGCCGAGTTCTTCGGCATCGGCGCCCACGAAGCCGCCGCCATGGACCCCCAGCAGCGCCTCCTCCTCGAAGTGGCCCGCGAGGCCCTCGACCACGCCGCCCTGCCCGCCCCGGCGCTCGCGGGCAGCGCCACCGGCGTGTTCGTCGGGATCAGCGGCAACGAGTACGCCCACCTCGCGACCGCCGACCCGTCGTCGGTCGACGCCCTCACCCCGCCCGGGGTCGCCCTGAGCATCGCCGCGGGCCGGCTCTCGTACCTCCTGGACCTGCGCGGACCCAGCATGTCCGTCGACACGGCCTGCTCCTCCTCGCTGGTCGCCGTCCACCACGCCGTGCGCAGCCTCGGCAGCGGCGAGAGCGACACGGCGCTCGCCGCGGGCGTCAACCTCCTTCTGTCGCCCGCCGTCACCCTCGCCTTCCAGCGTGCCGGGGCGCTCGCCGCCGACGGGCGGTGCAAGTCCTTCGACGCCGCCGCCGACGGGATGGTGCGCGGCGAGGGCTGCGGAGTCGTCGTACTGAAGCGGCTCGCGGACGCGGAGCGGGACGGGGACCGGATCCTCGCCGTCGTGGACGCCACCGCCGTGAACTCCGACGGCCGCTCCGGCGGCCTCACCGCGCCCAGCGCCGCCGCCCAGCGCGCTCTGCTCGCCCGCGCCCACACCGCCCCGGCGCGCGTCGACTACGTGGAGGCGCACGGCACCGGCACCGCGCTCGGCGACCCCGTCGAGGCGGCGGCGCTCGCCGGGGTGCTCGGCGTGGGCCGCGCCCCCGAACAGCCGCTCCTCATCGGCTCGGTGAAGACCAACATCGGGCACCTCGAAGCCGCCGCGGGCATCGCCGGGTTCATCAAGGCGGTCCTGGCCCTGCACCACGGCGAGATCCCCGGCCAGCTCCACTTCACCCGGCCGGGACCGCACGCCGACCTGCCCGCCCTCGGCCTGCGCGTGGTCACCGGGCCCGAGCCGTGGCCGCGCTACTCGGGCACCGCGACGGCGGGCGTCTCGGCCTTCGGCTTCGGCGGCACCAACGCCCACGCCGTTCTCACTGAACGCCAGCCGTCCAGGGACCAGTCGGGCGAACGCAGGAACGGTGATCAGCCCTCCGTACTGCTCCTCGACGGCGTCACCGACGACCGGGTCCGCGCCCACGCGGGCGAACTCGCCGACTGGCTCGGCTCCCCCGACAGCAGGGGAGTGCGCCCCGCCGACCTGGCCCGCACCCTCGCGGGGCGCTCCGGGCGCGGCCGCCACCGCGCCGCCGTCGTCACCCGCGACCGCGCCACGGCGGCCACCGCGCTCGCCCGCCACGCCGCCCACGCCCCGGACCCGCACCTGATCACCGGCGGCCTTGCGCCGGGCGGGCCCGGACCGGTCTGGGTCTTCTCCGGATACGGGGCCCAGTGGCCCGGCATGGCCCGCGAACTCCTCGACACGGAACCGGTGTTCGCGGCCGCCGTCGACCGCCTCGAACCCGTCCTGCGGGCGCACGCCGGGATCTCCCTGCGCGCGAGCCTGGCCCCCGACGCCGACCTGACCTCCCCCGAGCGCGTCATGCCCGCCCTCTACGGCATCCAGGTCGCCCTCGCCGAGCTGTGGCGCTCGTACGGGTTCCAGCCCGCCGCCGTCATCGGCCACTCCCTCGGGGAGATCGCCGCCGCCGTCGCCGCCGAGGCGCTGGACCCGGCGACGGGGGCACGGATCGTCGCGGTGCGCGCCCGGCTCCTCGCGGGGCTGAGGGGCGGCGCGATGGCGGTGGTGGACCGCCCGGCGGAATCGCTCACCCAACTGGCCGCCGCATACCCCTCGTTGACGGTGGCGGTGCACGCCTCACCCGTGCAGAGCGTCGTGACGGGTGCGGCCGAGGACGTGGCGGGCCTCGTCGAAAGGGTCACGGGCGAGGGCGGCTTCGCCCGCTCCCTCTCCGTCCAGGGCGCCGGGCACTCGCCCGAGGTCGAGCCGCTCCTCGGCGAGTTCGCCTGGGACCTCGGCACGCTGCGGCACGCGGCGCCCGGCTGCCGCCGCTACTCCACGGTCCTCGACGACCCGCGCGCCGACGCCCCGTACGACACCGCCTACTGGGTGGCGAACCTGCGCCGTCCGGTCCGCTTCACCCAGGCCGTACGGGCCGCCGCCGAGGACGGCCACCGCGTGTTCGTCGAAGTCGCCCCGCACGGCACGCAGTTACACCCCCTGAGTGAGACGCTCCGCGGGGTCTGCCCCGACGCCCCGGCCCTCGTCCTGCCCACGCTCCGCAAGGACACGGACGCCGCCCTCGCCTTCCGCTCGGCCCTCGCGACGCTGCTCGTCCACGGCGTCACGGCACCGGGCCTGCGCGAGACCCTGCACCCCGGCGCCCGTATCGTCGACGCGCCCACCCCGCGCTGGCACCGCCGCCGCTTCTGGATCGGCGAGACGACCGGCGAGCGGGTCGGGGTGCGGCCACCGCCCGGCCCGCGCGCCGAGAGCACCCTGGACCGCCTCCGCGCCTGCGTCGCCGCCGTCATGGGCTACCGCCCCGAACGCATCGACCCGGCCACCCCGCTCACCGACCTCGGCCTCGACTCCCTGACGGCCGCCCGCATCAAGGGCGCGGTGGAGCGGGAGTTCGGAGTCCGAGTGGAGTCCGGGGCGCTGCTGCGCCAGGGGACGGTGGCGGGGGTCGCGGAGCTGTTGACGGGGGCGCGGGCGGCGGAGGCGGGGCGGCTGTCGGACGGGTCGCCTCAACCGGCCGAGGGGGAGGGGGAGTTCGGGGTCCCGGTTCCGGGCCGGCTGCGGGTGTTTCCCCGAGGTGACGGTCCGGATGACTCCCCTGGTTCCTCCGGTTCCTCCGGTTCCTCCGGCTCCTCTGACTCCCCTGGCTCTCCTGGTTTCCCGCAACGCGCGCGTGACGGCGCCCCTCTCTTCCTCGCCCACGCGGCCGGGGGCTCCTCCGACGTGTACGGGCGGCTCGCGCTGCGTCTCGCCGGGCGGCGGCCCGTGTACGGGTTCGACCGGCTGGAGGAGCCCGGGGACGTCGTCGGCCGGGCCGCCGAGTTCGCGCGGCGGGTGCGCGCAGTGTGCCCGGACGGGCCGTGGTTGGTGGGCGGGTGGTCGTACGGCGGGCTCCTCGCGCACGAGGCGGCACGGGCACTCGCCGCGCACGGCACCGTCGGGGCGCTCGTCCTGTTCGACTCCGTGCTGCCCCTGCCCGCGCCCCCGGACGAGACCCCGCTCGACGTGGCCCGGCGGCGCTTCGAGGGCTTCGCCGCCTACGTCGAGCGCACCTACGGACACCCCCTCCCGCTGCCGTACGAGGAGCTGGCGCGGTGCGACGACGCCGAACAGGCCGACCTGGTCCTGAAGTTGCTGGAGCAGGCCGTCGAGCTGCCCGCCGCCGTGCTCGAGCACCAGCGCACCTCCTACCTCGACCTGCGCGACGGCGAGCGCCACATCCCGCGCCGGTACTCCGGCCGCACCCTCCTGTACCGGGCGAGCGAACCCGCCCCGCACACCGTCCGCGACGCCCGCTACGAACGCGACGACGCGACGCTCGGCTGGGACGCCCACTGCCCGGACCTGACCGTCACCCCGCTCCCGGGCCACCACCTGTCGCTGCTCGACCCTCCGGTCGTCGACACCCTCGCCGGGCACCTCACCCGCGACCTGCGCGCCTGGTGACCCCCGCCTTCCGGAAGAAGAGGACCGCCATGTCCACAGGACGGCACCGCAGTTCACGTCTCAAGAGATCACGCACACCACTGGTGGGCCTCGCCGCCGCCACGGCCCTGGCCGTCTCGGGCGGCACCGTGGCGCTCGGCGCCCCGGCCGCACCGGGCGCCACACCTTCCCGTACCGCCTCCGCCCCCACTCCTCACGGCACCGCCCGCCTCGTGGGCGTGCGGCACGTGGGCGAGCGGACCTTCGACCTCACCGTGGACTCGCCCGCCGTCGGCAGCCGGCTGCCCGTCCGCGTCATCCTGCCCGCCCGGTACGAGGCCGAGCCCGGGCGGAAGTGGCCCGTCCTCTATCTCCTCCAGGGCGCGCACGACGACTACACCTCCTGGACCCGGGAGACGGACGCCGAGGACTTCCTCGCCGACCAGGACGTCCTCACCGTCCTGCCGTCCTCGGGCCCCACCGGCATCCCCACCGACTGGTGGAACCTCGGCCGCGGCACCCCCGACTACGAGACCTTCCAAGTCGACGAGCTGATGGGCCTGTTGAAGGAGCGCTACCGGGCCGCCGACCGGCGCGCCGTCGCCGGCGTCTCGACCGGCGGCTACGGGGCCATGGCCCTCGCCGCCCGCCACCCGGGCTCGTTCGGCGCCGCGGCCTCGTACAGCGGAGTCCTCGACACCACGGCGCTGGGCATGGTGACCGTCGTGGGCGCCATCGTCGCCCGTGAGCTCCAGCTCCCCCTCAGCCTCTGGGGGAGCCCCGTCCTCGACCGCGCGAACTGGACCCGGCACAACCCCCGCGCCCAGGCGAAGAACCTCGCAGGCACCCGGCTGTACGTCAGCCAGGGCAGCGGCATCCCCAGCACCGACTACGGCAACCTCGAAGGCGCCGTCCTGGAGGGCACGTTGTGGGGTCAGGCCCATGACTTCACGCGGGAACTGGAGCGCGTGGGCGTCCCCGCCACGGTCCACTTCTACGAGGGCGGCTCCCACGCGTGGCCGTCCTGGCAGCGGGAGTTCAAGGCGTCGTGGCCGGTGCTTGCTGCGGGGCTCGGCCTGGAGGGAGCGCAAAGAGGCCGGTGAGGGCTGGTGAGGGTCGGTGAGGGCCGCCGCCGGGGACGGCCCGGCTCGGCCCGGCTCGGCTCTCAGGGAGCCGTCGGAGGCTCGACCCGCGCCAGCCACGCCGTCAGGAGCCGCTCCAACTCCCGCGCCTCGTCGGCCTCCAGAGCGTCGAGGAGGCGGCGCTCGTTGTGCATGTGCTCGGTGAAGGCCCGGTCGATGAGGTCGCGGCCCGCGGACGTCAGAGCGACCACACGGCCGCGCCCGTCCGCCGTCGAGCGGCGGCGCGTGACGAGCCCGGCGCGCTCCAGGCGGTCGATCCGCTTGGTCATCGCGCCCGTGGTGACCATCGTGTGCGCCGCCAGCTCACCCGGCGCCCGCTCGAAGGGCTCGCCCGCCCGCCGCAGCGCGGCCAGACAGTCGAACTCGCCCTCGCTCAGGCCGTGGCGCCGGTACACCAGGCACAGCTGATCCGTGAGCAGCCCGGCCAGCCGGTGCAGCCGGCCGATGACCGCCTGCGGGCGCACGTCCACGTCGGGCCGCTCCTGGGCCCACTCGGCCTGGATCCGGGCGACGTGGTCGAGACGTTCAGCTTCCATGGAAGACATAATACCTTCCATGGAAGCTAATATTGGCTCGGCCCCCGGGCCCGGCTCCGGCTCCGCGCCGGGCCTCGGCGGCGGACACGGTGCGCTGCGCTGGAGTCTCATCACCGCCGTAGCCCCGGTCGCCTGGGGCACCAACTACTACGTCACGCATGAATTCCTGCCCCCGGACCGGCCGCTGTACGGCGCCGCGATCCGGGCGCTGCCCGCCGGGCTGCTGCTCCTCGCGGTCGCCCGGGCCCGGCCGTACGGGGCTTGGTGGTGGAAGTCCCTGGTCCTGGGCGTGCTGAACATGGGCGGGTTCTTCGCGCTCGTCTATGTCGCGGCCCAGCTCCTGTCGACCAGCGCGGCATCCACGGTGATGGCCACCTCGTCGCTCGTCATGGCGCTGATCGCCTGGGCGCTGCTCGGGGAGCGGCCCCGACTGCCGCTCCTGGCCGGGGCGTCGGTCGGTGTCGGGGGCGTCTGTCTCATGCTCCTGACCGGGGACGTGGCGGCCGATCCGCTGGGCGTGCTCGCCTCCGTCGCCGCCATGCTGCTGTCCTCGCTCGGCTATGTGCTCGCCAAGCGCTGGGGCCGCGAGGTGCCCGTGCTCGCCTCCACGTCCTGGCAACTCATCGCCGGCGGACTGGTGTTGGTGCCGCTCGCCGTCGCCGTGGAAGGCGCGCCCCCGGCCCTGGACGGGGCCGCGGTCCTCGGCTTCGGCTATGTGTCCGTGGTGGCGACGGCCCTCGCCTTCGCGGCCTGGTTCGCGGGACTGCGTCATCTCCCGGCCGCGACGGTCGGTCTGGTCGGGCTGCTCAACCCCGTGACCGGGGTGCTGCTCGGGACGGTGGTCGCGGGCGACACTCTGACGCTCCATCAAGGAGGCGGTCTGATACTGGTGTTGGGCGGGATTCTGCTCGGGCAGCTCGGTAACGGTTCACGGAACGGCCCGCCCAAAGCCACCCCGGAACGCCGCCTCTCCGGTTCAATGGTCAACCACTCCCGGTCCATGGAGGGTCGAGCGCACAAGGGGGACGCGTGATGATGGTGACCCGGTACACGACGGAGGAGCTGCCCGCGGCCGAGCGGTTCGGGTGGTGGCACGACCTCACGGCCCAGGCCCTGATCCCCACCAGCATGGGGAGCGAGCACGCCGCCGACTTCCGCGCCCGGGCACGGGTCCTGGACCTCGGCCGGATCCAGGTGACGTCCCTGGCGTACGCGCCCGTGACGGTCTCACGCACCCCGCGCCACATCCGAAGACGGGACCCCGACTACTTCCAGCTGTCCCTGACGGTGCGCGGCGGCCACGCCCTGTCCCAGGACCGCCGCGACGCGGTCTCCGTCCCCGGCGAGCTGCTCCTGTACGACTCGGCGCGCGAGTTCCACGGCGGCGCCGTCGCGGCGGACGGCGGGAACACCCCGGTCGAGCAGATCGTGGCCCAGTTCCCCAAGGCCCTGGTGCCGCTGCCGCCCGACGCGGTGCACCGCCTGGTGGCCCGCCGCCTCCCCTGTGACGCGGGGTTCGGCGCCCTGCTCGCCCAGTTCCTCACCCACACCAGCGCCCACGCCGACGCCTTCCGCGCGCAGGACGCGCCGCGGCTCTCCCGGGTGCTGCTCGACCTGTTCGGCGGCCTCGTCGCGGACGTCCTGGACGCCGAGGGCCAACTGCCCCCGGAATCACGGGAGAACACGCTCTTCCTGCAGATCCAGGACTTCGTCCAGGAGCACCTCGGCGACCCCGGTCTGACGGCCGCCGCGGTGGCGGCCGCCCACCACATCTCGCTGCGCACCCTGCACCGCCTGTGCCAGGCCCACGGCGTCACCGCCGCCGCGTGGATCCGCGCCCAGCGCCTCGACCGCTGCCGCCGCGACCTGGCCGACCCCCTCCAGACGCATCGCCCGATCCACGCCATCGCCGCCCACGCGGGCTTTCGCCGCCCCGGCGACTTCACCCGCGCCTTCCACGCGGCGTACGGGGTCTCCCCGCGCGCCTACCGGGATGGCGCGCGCCGCGAAGTACCCGGCACGGATTGCTAAGGACGTCCGCCGGGGCCCCGCGCACAGTGGGAGGGACCTGCGTAGGCAAAGGGGGTTCCTATGCGGCTCACTGAAGCCATCGAGGCCGCCCAGACGTTCCTGACACACAGCTGGGAAGAGGGCGAGCCCCTCATGGCGGTCGACGCCGAACTGATCACGCGGCGAGGACAGATCCTCGTCGTCCCGTACAACGCGGTCCAGTACCTCGCCTCCCGCGACGCCCGCGACATGCTCCTGGGCTGCCCGCCGCTCCTCGTCGACCTCGACACGGGCCACATCGCGTACGACGGGATAGGGGACCGGTATCTGTGGCGGGAGGCGGTGCTGCGCGGGGCCGGCTAGGACCTGTCCGGCGGATCTTGCCGCGGTCGCGGGCTGTGGCACGCCGATCTGCGGCGGACGGCACAGCTCGGAATCATGCGGCCTGATCCGCCGGACAGGCCCTAGGCCCTGGTGTACGTGCGGATGCGGTAGCGCAGGCCCGACGTGGAGGTCTGCCAGTCGCCGTCCTCGGCGACGGTCCACGTCGGGTCGATGTCCGGGGCGTAGGTGTCGCCGTCGACCGGCGCGTCGACCTCGGTCACCGAGAGCGTCGTGGCGTGTTCCAGGGCCGCCCGGTAGATCTCGCCGCCGCCCATCACCCACACCTCGGCGGGGGCGCCCGACCCCGACGGCTCAGCGGCGCGCTCCAGGGCCGCGGCGATGGACCCGGCGCGGTGCGCGCCCTCGGCCGTCCAGTGCGCATCGCGGGTCACCACGATGTTGCGCCGGCCGGGCAGGGGCCGGAAGCGCGGGGGCAGCGAATCCCACGTCCTGCGCCCCATCACCACGGGACGGCCGTGGGTGGTGGCCTTGAAGTGCGCCATGTCCTCGGGCAGCCGCCACGGGATGCCGTTGTCCGCGCCGATCACGCCGTCGAGGCTCTGCGCCCAGATCAGCCCGACGGTCATCCGGCCATCGGCGTGCATGCGGTCATCGGCGTGCATGCGGTCATCGGTGGTCATACGGCGACCGGGGCCTTGATCGCGGGGTGGTGCTCGTAGCCGACCACCTCCACGTCGGTGTACGCGTAGTCGAAGAGGGAGTCGGCCCGGCGCAGCCGCAGCTCCGGGAACGCGTACGGGGTGCGGGTGAGCTGCTCGGTCACCTGCTGGACGTGGTTGTCGTAGATGTGGCAGTCGCCGCCGGTCCAGATGAAGTCACCCGGCTCCAGGCCGACCTGCTGCGCCACCATGTGCGTGAGCAGGGCGTAGCTGGCGATGTTGAACGGGACGCCGAGGAACAGGTCCGCGCTGCGCTGGTACAGCTGGCAGGAGAGCTTGCCGTCGGCGACGTAGAACTGGAAGAAGGCGTGGCACGGGGCGAGCGCCATCTTGTCGAGCTCGGCGACGTTCCACGCGGAGACGATCATGCGGCGGGAGTCGGGGTCGCGGCGCAGCGTGTCGAGGACCTCGCTGAGCTGGTCGATGTGCCGCCCGTCCGGGGCGGGCCAGGAGCGCCACTGGGCGCCGTAGACCGGGCCGAGGTCGCCGTTGGCGTCGGCCCACTCGTCCCAGATGGTGACGTTGTTCTCCTGCAGCCAGCGGACGTTCGAGTCGCCCTTCAGGAACCACAGCAGCTCGTACACGATCGACCTGAGGTGCACCTTCTTGGTGGTGACCAGGGGGAATCCCGCGGAGAGGTCGTAGCGCAGCTGGTGCCCGAAGACACTTCGGGTGCCGGTGCCCGTCCGGTCGGCCTTGGGGGTTCCGGAGGTGAGGACTAGCTGCAACAGGTCTTCGTACTGGGTGTTCGCCACAGGCGCCGAGTCTACGCGGGATCATGGCGCCTCCCGGACAGGCCCCGGTGGCGTGGGACGGCGGCGGGCGGCCAGACGCCGCTCGTCCGGCCAGCGCACCTGTGTCGCCCAGCCCGCGAGCTCGAAGAGGCGGATGAGGCGGGCGCTGGAGTCGAGCTGGCCGGGCAGGACGCCGTGCCGGGCCGAGGTGGGGTCGGCGTGGTGGAGGTTGTGCCAGGACTCGCCGCCGGAGAAGGGGGCGAGCCACCACACGTTGCCGGAGCGGTCGCGAGCCCTGAAGGGGCGCGCGCCCGTCAGATGGCAGATGGAGTTGATCGACCACGTGACGTGGTGGAGCAGGCCGATCCGCACGAGGCCCGCCCAGAAGAACGCCGACCAGGCCGCGCCCGGGTCCCAGGCCCCCTCGCCCCACAGCCCGCCCACGACGGCGGGCGCGCCGAACGAGAACAGGACGATCAGGGGCTGCAGACGGGCGAGGCGCACCAGGTCGCGGTCGGCGAGCAGATCGGGAACGTAGCGCTCCTTGTCGGTCTTCTCGTTGTGCAGCGTCCAGCCGATGTGCGCCCACACCATGCCCTTGGCCACCGCCCGCACGGAGGTGCCGAAGCGCCAGGGGGAGTGCGGGTCGCCCGGCCGGTCGGCGAACCGGTGGTGGCGGCGGTGGTCGGCGCACCAGGTGAGCGCGTCGCCCTCGACGGCCAGGGTTCCGGCGACGGCGAGGGCGATCTTCAGGGGGCGGGCGGCCCGGAATGCCTTGTGCGTGAACAGACGGTGGTAGCCGACCGTGATCCCGTGCACGGCGACCGCGTACATCACCGCGCCGATGACCAGGTCGTGCAGGCCCACGCCCCAGCCCCACAGCACCACCACGGAGGCGAGGACCGCGACGAAGGGGACGCCGACGAAGACGCCGACCACGATCCGGTCGGCTCTGCCCATGGGCGCTCCCGGTGCGGTGTCGGCGGTCGTGGGCTGCGGCTGGGTCATGGCGGTGCTCACTTCCCTCGCTCGGTGCGGGCGACCGGGACGTTACTGACGGCCGCGCCGGGGGCTCCAGTCACCGAAGGCGCATGCGTGCACGTCCGTTCATCACGGAACTGACAGCGGGCAGAGGGGAATTGCGGTGGCTGTCGAGAAGTGATGAAAGGGCTCCCGCCGATTAGCGATCCGGGCGAAATGCCGGCGATCCGCTTGTGAGCGGAAGGCGGCCCGCCGCAGTCTCGGGTCAATCGCCGCGGCCCGCCCCCGGGCCGCGGCCAAGCCGTGCCGAGGGAGGACCGTCATGGATGTGCTCGCTGAGGCAGTCGTCGCGGGAGCCGCCGCCGACGAGCTCGAGCGCCTGCCCGTCCCCACGCACTTCACCGCCGCGCATCTACGGGCGGAGGACGCCGACAGCTTTTCCGGAGTGGCGGACAAGGACGTCCGTAAATCCCTGCATGTGGGCGAGGTGCCGATGCCCGAACTCGCCCCGGACGAAGTCCTGGTGGCCGTCATGGCGAGCGGCATCAATTACAACACCGTGTGGTCGGCGATGTTTGAGCCGATGTCCACCTTTTCCTTCCTGCGCCATTTCGGGAAAAGGGGCGGCTGGGCCGCGCGGCACGATCAGCCGCACCACGTGATCGGCTCGGACGCGGCGGGCGTCGTCGTCCGGGCGGGCGCCGGGGTGCGTCGCTGGAAGGCGGGCGACCGGGTCGTCGTGACGCCCGCCTACGTCGACGACGAGGAGCCCGCCACGCACGCCGACGGCATGCTCGGCGACGCCCAGCTCGCCTGGGGCTTCGAGACCAACTTCGGCGGCCTCGCCCACTACTGCGTGGCCCGCGCCAGCCAACTCCTGTCCAAACCGGGCGGGTTGACGTGGGAGGAGGCCGCCAGCAACCCGCTGTGCGCGGGCACGGCGTACCGCATGCTGGTGAGCGACCGGGGTGCCCGCATGACGCAGGGCGACGTCGTGCTGATCTGGGGCGCGGCCGGCGGCCTCGGGGCGTACGCCGCGCAGCTCGTCCGCCATGGCGGGGGCATCGCGGTCGGCGTGGTGAGCGGCGAGGAGAAGGCCGAGCGGGCCCGCGCGTTCGGCTGCCACGCGGTCATCGACCGCACGGAGCTCGGGCTGACCGGCGCCGAGCCCGCCGACCCGACGGTCATCGGCAAGAAGCTGGGCAAGCGCATCAGGGCGGCCGTGGGGGAGGACCCGCACATCGTCTTCGAGCACGTGGGCCGGGCCACGTTCGGGGTCTCGGTGTTCGTGGTGCGGCGCGGCGGGACGGTGGTGACGTGCGGGTCGAGCACCGGCTACCGGCACGAGTTCGACAACCGCTATCTGTGGATGCGGCTCAAGCGGGTCATCGGCAGCCACGGCGCCAACCTCCAGGAGCAGGCCGCCGTGCACCGCCTGTTCGACCTCGGCCGGCTGCGCCCCGCCCTGTCCACGACGTACGACCTGTCCGAGGTCGCCGAGGCGGCCCGGCTCGTGCAGACCAACCGGCACACCGGCAAGGTCGGTGTCCTCGCGCTCGCCCCGCGCCCCGGACTCGGTGTCAGCGCACCGCGGACGGCGCCCCGGCCGCGCTGAGGTGGCGCCGCCAGCCGCCGTCCGGCCGCTGTCCGACGCCCAGGGTGCGCAGCCGGGCCAGGACCGCCGGGTCCTGCACGTCCAGCCAGTCCACGAACTGCCGGAAGGAGACCAGGCGTACGTCCTTCTTGCCGGCCACCGCCTTGAGGGTCTCCTCGACGGCGTCCATGTAGATGCCGCCGTTCCACTCCTCGAAGTGGTTGCCGATGAAGTAGGGCGCCCGGTTCGTCTCGTACGCGCGCCGGAACCCGGCGAGATAGGACCGTGTCGCCTGAGCGCGCCAGCCCGGGTAGTTGTACGAAGGCGCCCGCGTGGAGTTCTTCGACTGGTTGGCGAGGATGTTGTAGTCCATCGACAGGACCTCGAACCGGTGCCCGGGGAACGGGATCTGCTGCAGCGGCAGGTCCCAGATCCCGAGCCGTTTGACCGGCCAGCGCTGCAGTCCGCCGGGCGAGGAGGCGTCGTAGCGCCAGCCGAGCGCGCGGGCGGTGGGCAGCAGGTTGTCCTGGCCGAGCAGGCAGGGCGTGCGGCCGCCGACGAGTTCCTTGTCGTAGTCGAAGGGCAGCGACGGCAGGTCGTGGAAGCCGGTGTGGGTGCGCCACTTCGTGACGAAGCCGGTGGCCTGCTCGATCTCGTCGCGCCACTGCGCGGGCGTCCAGCGGGCGACGCTGCCGGTGCCCGCGCAGAAGTGCCCGTTGAAGTGCGTGCCGATCTCGTGCCCCGCGAGCCACGCCCGGCGCACGTACGTGAGGGTCTCCTTGATGTGCGCGTCGGTGAGATAGCCGATGTCGGAGGCGCCGACGGGGTTGTCGGGCGGGCGGTAGAGGCGCTTCTTCGACTCGGGCAGGAGGTAGAGCCCGGAGAGGAAGAAGGTCATGTGCGCGCCGTGGTTCTCGGCGAGTTCGAGGAAGCGCGGGAAGAGACCGTTGCCGACCTCGCCCGCGCCGTCCCAAGAGAACACCACGAACTGCGGTGGCGTCTCGCCCGGTTCGAGCGGACGCGGCCGCTCCGGCTGGTTCGGCTGGGTGCCGGTGAACGAGGTGGAGCCGTCGCCGATCAGCCGGGGCTGCTTGCGGGCGGGCTGCGCGGGGCGCCCGGGGCGGTGGGCGCCGCCGCCGTGTCCGCCGCCGTGTCCGGGCGGTCCTGCGGCGGGCTCCTGGTCCCCGCACCCGGCGAGCCCCGCGCCCGCCGCCACCGCAAGTCCCCAGCCCAGAGCGCTCCTTCGGCCCATCGCACGGTTCACCGCACTCATGCCCTCTCCCTTCGCTCACGTCACAGACGCCCCATCTGTTGACGGCGAGGAGAGGAACTAATCGGACAAAACCATGTTTTTCCCTGAACTTGACCCGATGCGCTCAAGCGGGCGGGGGTGGAGCGTGAAGGCGGCGGGGCCGTGGCGTGGCAGCCCGTAAGCCGTGGCGGTAAGTCATAGTTTCACCGCTTATGAAGCGTGGTTACTTGCTCAAGAGGGCGTTGGTCGGCCGCCCGTTGGACACCCGGCGGCTGGGGGAGCAGCTCCTCCCGAAACGGCTCGCCCTGCCGATCTTCTGCAGCGACCCGCTCTCCTCGGTCGCCTACGCCACCGAGGAGATCCTGCTCATCCTGGCGCTCGGCGGCATCGCCGTGCTCCACCTCGCCTGGTACGCGGCCGCCGCCATCGTCGTCCTGCTCGTCGTGGTCGTCGCCTCCTACCGGCAGACCTGCCACGCCTATCCGGGCGGGGGCGGCGCCTACGTCGTCAGCGCCGAGAACCTCGGCCAGACCGCGGCGCTCACCGCCGCCAGCGCCCTGCTCATCGACTACGTCATGACGGTGGCCGTCTCCATCGTCTCCGGCGTCGCCGCGATCACCTCCGCCGTCCCCCGGCTCGACGGGCACGCCGTCGCCATGGCGGTCTTCTTCGTGGTGCTGCTCGCCTGGATGAACCTGCGCGGCGTACGCGAGTCGGGGCGCTTCTTCGCCGTCCCCACCTATGCGTTCATCTGCTGCGTGTACCTGATGTTCGCCGTCGCGGCGGTGCGCCTGGCCACCGGGACGACGATCCGCGCCGAGTCCGCGGACCTGCCCATCCGCGAGGTCTCCACCTACAGCGGACTGGCCCTCGTGCTCCTCGCCATGCGCGCCTTCGCCTCCGGCTGTACGGCCCTCACCGGGGTGGAGGCGATCAGCAACGGCGTCCCCGCCTTCCAGAAGCCCAAGGCCCGCAACGCCGCGACCACCCTCGCCGTCATGGGCGCCCTGTCGGTGACCATGTTCTTCGGCATCACCGTGCTCGCCATGGTCTACCAGGTCCATGTCGCCGCCGACCCGACCGAGTTGGGGCTGCCGCCCGGCACGGCCACCGCGACGGCGCTCGCCCAGATCGGCCGGGCCACCTTCGGCAGCTGGGACTTCTTCTTCTATCTGCTCCAGGCCGTCACCGCGGGCGTCCTCATCCTCGCCGCCAACACCGCCTTCAACGGCTTCCCGATGCTCGCCTCGATCCTCGGCCGCGACCGCTACGCCCCGCGCCAGCTCTTCCACCGCGGCGACCGGCTCGTCTACTCCAACGGCATCCTGCTCCTGGCGCTCGCCGCGATCTCCCTCATCGTCGCGTTCAACGCCAACCTCAACCGCCTCATCCAGCTCTACATCCTCGGCGTCTTCGTCTCCTTCACGCTCTCCCAGGCCGGCATGGTCAAGCACTGGAAGAAGGTGCTGCGCACCCCCGAGGGCGCGGCGCGCTCGGGCCACATCCACCGCTCCATGGCCATCAACGCCTTCGGCGCCGTGCTCACCGGCATCGTCCTGGTCATCGTCCTCATCACGAAGTTCACGCACGGCGCCTGGCTCGTCGTCATCGCCATGCCGCTGCTCTTCCTCGGCATGAAGGGCGTGCGCCGCCACTACGACGCCGTCGCCGCGGAAGTCGCCGTCGCCCCCGACGCCCGCCCGCGCGTCCCCGCCCGCCACCACGTCATCGTCCTCGTCTCCCACATCAACGCGCCCAGCCTGCGCGCCCTTTCGTACGCCAAGGCGCTGCGCCCCCACTCGCTGACCGCCGTCTCCGTGGTCGAGGACCAGGAAGCCGCGGCCCGGCTGCAAGAGGAGTGGGAGACCCACGGCATCCAGGTCCCCCTCGAACTCCTCGACTCGCCCTACCGCTCGGTCGTCCAGCCCGTCCTGCGGTACGTGCGCCGCGTCACCGAGGAGGACCCCGAGATGGTGATGTCGGTGGTCATCCCCGAGTACGTCGTCGGCCACTGGTGGGAGCAGCCCCTGCACAACCAGTCCGCGCTGCGCCTGAAGACCCGCCTCCTGTTCACCAAGGGCGTCGTCGTCATCGACGTCCCCTACCGCCTCGCCTCGGCTCGTCAAGTGGCCCGCGTGGCCCGGGCGGCGGCACAGCCCCCGCCACCACCCTCGCCCCCGGCCCGCTGACCCGACCGCCCCTCGATCGCCGCGATCAGCGCCCGCACGGTGGCCGCGCCCGCCGCGCTCGGCACCTCGGTCACCGCCGCGAGGGCCTGGTGGGCGCGGCGCCAGGCCCGGCTGCGGCGCCCCCGTGCCAACTCGACCAGGGCGTGCGCGTACTGCGTCATCGCGTGCGTCCAGGCGTCGTGGCGGGCCTGTGGGCGGGCCGTCGCGCGGCGGGCGCTGCGCAGCGCCTCGGCGGGGCGCACCGCGGCCTGCGCCACGGTGAGCACCGCGAGGCTGACCGCCGCCGACGGGCCGTGCACCGCGTGGGCCGGGATCGTGTCGGCCGCCTCCCGCAGCCGCTCGATGGCCCGCTCGGTCTGCCCGGCCCGCAGCGCGAGCGTGCCCTCGGCGTGCGCGACCCGCCCCACCGTGGCGTCGTCCCCGGACAGCACCGCCACCCGCCACGCCTGCCGCAGCAGCTCCTCCGCCCCGGCGTCCCCGGCGCACACCGCGAGCCAGCCCGCGAGCCACAGCGCCTGCCCGCACAGCCGCGTGTCCGCGCGCGCCAGCGGCAGCAGTCGCCGCAACTGCTCGCGCCCGCGGGTGAGTTGGCCGCACACGGCCCACCAGAACCACAGGTCCCGCACCATCGCGAGGGCGGCGACACCCCGGTCGCCGTGGTCGGGGCCGTGCTCCAGGGCCGCGTACAACTGCCGCTCCTCGTCCCGTACGAGACGGGTCGCGCGCTCGTGCCGCCCGGTGCTCCACAGCTGGTGGGCGCCGGCCGCGACCTGCGCGTACCAGCCGAGGTGGCGGCCGCGGGCGGCGGCCACCTCACCGGCCGCCTCCAGGCGCTCGGCCGCGAACCCCCGGGCCGCCGCGGACAGCCGGTACCGCGGCGGCAGCACCCCGCCGGGACCCCGCACCGTCTCCAGGACCGAGGCGAGCGCGAGCCGCGCCAGACACGACGGCACCTCGTGCGCCCCGAGCCCGCCGCCCGCGCACACATACGTCGCCGCGTCCTCATCGAAGTCCCCCTCGAAGACGCTGAGCCGCGCCCACGTCGAGCGCTCGGCCCGGTCGCACAGCGCATAGCTCGCCCCCACGGCGGCCCGCACCGACCGATGCCGGCGCAAGGGCGCGTCCGGCGCGCCCAGCCACCCGTGCCCGAGGCCGAGCAGCCCCGCCACCTGCGTCACCGACGTCGACGCCGACTCGGTGGCGGCCAGTTCGATGGCCAGCGGCACCCCTTCGAGGGCCGCGCAGAGATCGAGGACGGTGCGCGACTCGGCCTCGGCGCTGAAGGGATGGGCGTCGTCCCGGTCCCGGCGCAGGGCCAGGGCGCGGGCGACGAAGAGGGCGACGGCGGGACCGGGGCGCGGGGCAGGAGGGTCGGCGGACTCGGCGCCCGCCGCCCGGCCTGCGGCGACATCTCCGGCGAGCGCCGCGTCCAGGGTGTTCCCCGGGGCCCCGGCAGTTCCGGACCTCCGGGGACCCGGTGTGGTTGTGGTGCTCGCGGAGTCTTGTAGGGGCCTGGAGTTCTCGGGGTCCTGTACGGGCTCGGGGTTTCCGGGGTCGTGTGTGGTTGCGGTGCTCGCGGAGTCCTGTACGGGCCCGGTGCTCGCGGAGTCCTGTACGGGCCCGGTGTTCCCGGAGTCCCGCACGAGCCCGGAGTTCCCGGGATCCTGGGCAGGCCCGGGGCTTACGTCCTCGGCTTCCTGGCCCCGCGCCGCCGCCCGCCCGCCCGCTCCCTTCTCGTCCGGCTCCGTCGTCGCGAGCGGCCGCAGCCGCAGCACCGACTCGTGGCCCAGGCCCATCGGGTGCCGCCCGGTGACCAGGAGCCGTACGCCCGGCGCCTGTTGGAGGACCGCCTGGACGAGACGTGCGCACTCCTGGCGTACCGGATCGATGTCGTCCAGCAGGATCAGGACGCGGCGGCCGACGAGACGGGCCACGACATCGGAGCCGTCGACCGGCCGTCGAGCGCCGCCCTTCGGATCCTCGGCGCGCTCGGCCGTGCCGCCGTCGAGCGCCTCCGCGAGCGCCTGCACGGCGGACTGCCGGCGCGCCGGAGCCCCGTCCCACCAGCGCACCCGCACCACGCCGTCCGGCAGCTGCCCGCTCACGGCGGCGGCCGCGTGCGCGGCGAGCGCGCTCTTGCCGACGCCCGCCGCACCCACCACCGTCACCAGGCGGCCCTGCGCCAACAGGCGCCGCAGCGCCGCCAGTTCACCGGCCCGGCCGATGAGCCCACCCGTCATCTCCCACTCCGCTCGCGTCCCGCTCCACCGCGAGCCAAGCCGCCCGCCCCAACGCCCTACGCGCCGCACCCGCAGTGCAGAATTGTTTCTGCTGCGGGTTCGGCACCTGCCTTAACTACCGCTGGAACGCCGGGGTACGCGCGGATCCCGGCGAATCACGCGGTGCGGCGAACCCGTGCACACCAGTACGTGCGGACGTGAGGTCGAACGCCGGGCAGGTGGATCAGCCCGGACGGCGTCCTTGTCCCTGTGACCACTGAACACGCTCCGCCCGCCGTTCCCGATACCGGCCCCGAGACCGCCCCCGAGAAGCTGTCCGCCGGGGAGACCTGGCGCGCCCTGTACCGGCACTTCCGCCCGCACCGGGGCGTCGTGGTGTGCGGCGCCGTGCTCACCCTGATCGGCTCCCTGAGCGGACTCGTGCAGCCGCTCGCCGCGAAGACCCTCGTCGACCGGCTCGGCGACGACGAACCCATCGCCGGGGTGCTGCTGTTGCTCACCGCGCTCGTGGTGTGCGGGACGGCGATCGAGTCGGTCGGCGCGTACGTCCTGGAGCGCACCGCCGAGTCCGTGGTGCTCGCGGCCCGGGGCTCCCTCATCGGGCGCCTGCTGCGGCTGCGGCTCTCGGAGGTCGAGCGCACCCAGCCCGGCGACCTGATGTCACGCATCACCTCGGACACCACGCTGCTGCGCGCGGTCACCACGCAGTCCGTGGTGTCGGCGGTCACGGGCGGCCTCACCTTCCTCGGCACGATCCTGTTCATGGGCCTCATGGACCCGGTGCTCCTCGCGGTCACGCTCGGTGTGATCGTCCTGATCGGCGGCGCCACGGGCCTGGTGATGCCGAAGATCGCGCAGGCCACGCGGCGCGCCCAGGAGGCGGTCGGCTCGATCTCGGCCGCCCTGGAGCGGGCGTTCGGCGCGTTCCGCACGCTCAAGGCGTCCGGCGCCGAGGAGCGCGAGACCGAGGCGGTACGGGCTGCCGCGCGCGAGGCGTGGCGGCACGGGGTGCGCTCGGCGAAGTGGCAGGCGGTGGCGTGGAGTTCGGTGGGGCTCGCGGTGCAGGTGTCGTTCCTCGCGGTGCTGGGCATCGGCGGGGCGCGGGTGGCGTCCGGGGCGATCTCGGTGTCGACGCTCGTGGCGTTCCTGCTGTTCCTCTTCTATCTGATCGACCCCGTGTCCCGGCTCGTCGAGGCGGCCTCGCAGTACCAGGTGGGCTCGGCGGCGCTCGCGCGGATCGTGGCGGCGGAGCGGCTGGAGACGGAGGAGCTCGCGGACGGGCGAGTCGAGGAGCCTGTGGACGGGCGAGCTGCCGAAGCCGCGGAGTCTGCCGAAGCCGTGGAATCTGCCGACGCCGCAGAGGCTGCCCAAGTCGCGGAGTCGGCGCAGGCCGTGGGAGCCGCCTCGGTCGCCTTCGAGGACGTGACGTTCCGCTACCGCGAGGGCCTGTCGGCCGTCCACCGGGGCGTGAGCTTCGCGATACCCGGACCCGGCATGACGGCCTTCGTGGGCCCGTCCGGCGCGGGCAAGACCACCGTCTTCGGGCTGATCGAGCGGTTCTACGAGGCGAGCGGCGGCCGGGTCCTCGTCGACGGCAGGGACGTACGGGAGTGGCCGCTCGCCCGACTCCGCGCCGCCATCGGCTATGTGGAGCAGGACGCGCCCGTCCTGGCGGGCACCCTGCGCGACAACCTCCTCTTCGCCGCGCCCGCCGCGAGCGACGCCGACGTCCACCGGGTCCTCAAGCAGGCCCGCCTCGACGGCCTGGTGGAGCGGCTGCCGGACGGCCTCGACTCCCTGGTGGGGCACCGGGGTTCGATGCTCTCGGGCGGCGAGCGGCAGCGGGTGGCGATCGCCAGGGCGCTGCTGCGCGGGCCGCGCCTGCTGCTCCTGGACGAGGCGACGTCCCAGCTCGACGCGGTCAACGAACTCGCGCTGCGCGACGTCGTCGCCGAGGTCGCCCGCGAGGTGACGGTCCTCGTGGTGGCGCACCGCCTGTCCACGGTCACGCTCGCCGACCGGATCGTGGTCATGGACGCGGGCCGGGTCCGCGCGGTGGGCACCCACGCGGACCTGGTCGCCCGGGACCCCCTCTACGGGGAGCTGGCGGCCACGCAGTTCCTGGCGTCGTCGTGACCCTTGGCCGAGCCCTGGCGGGGCGCCCCGCTCAGCGGCCCACCGAGCCGTCGATGTGCTCGCGCAGGATGTCGGCGTGGCCCGCGTGCCGTGCGGTCTCCTCGACCGTGTGCACCAGGACCCAGCGCAGCGAGCGCCGCGGCGGTGTGCCGCCGGTGTCACGGACGCACAGCGTCTCCAGGTCGGCGCAGGCCCGCACCAGCGCGTCGGTGCGCTCGCCTGCCGCGCGGTAGGCGGCGATCAGTGACTCGGCGGTGTCGTCGGGGCCGAGCTCCATGCCGCTCGTCCGCATCTCGGTGTCGGCGCCCCGGAAGGCCCACACGAACCAGTTGAACTCGGCCTCGATGAGGTGCTTGATCAGGCCGAGAAGGCTGGTGCCGGACGGCACACCGACGGCGCGGGCCTGCTCCTCGTCGACGCCCTGGGCCTTCGAAATGATGGCTTCGCGAAGGTAGTTGAGGAAGGCGAGGAGCGTCTCCCGCTCGTCGGCGTTGATGCCGGGCGGGGGGACGTCGCCCTTGGGGCGCGGGCCGGAGGCGGCGGGGGAGTCCTGGGAGGCGCGGGATTCGGTCACGGCGGCACTTTAATCCGCCCTCCCCATCTGTCACCTGGTTTAGCGTGAGGCCATGAAGCACCTGAGCCACGACCGCTACTGCTCCGAAATCGTCACGCAGACCGAGCTGTTGAGGGCCCACATCAAGGGCGCGGACCCGGCGGCCCCCGTCCCCACCGTCCCCGGCTGGACGCTCGCCCACCTCCTGCGCCACCTCGGCGGCGCCCACCGCTGGACCGAGACGATCGTGCGCACCCGCGCGACCGGACCCGTCGCCCACGACCAGATCGACGACCCCTCCGTCTACGCCGACGTGGACGCGGCCGCGCTCGGCGCCTGGCTCGGCGAGGGCGCCGAACAACTGGCGGACGCCTTGCGCGAGGCGGGGCCCGACGTCGCGGTGTGGACGGTCGCGCCGGGCGGCACACCGCTGTTCTGGGCCCGCCGCATGACGTACGAGACGCTGGTGCACCGGGCGGACGCGGCCTCGGCCGTCGGCGCGGAGTACGTCGTCGAGGACGAGGTGGGCGTCGACGCGGTCGAGGAGTGGCTGGGATTCAGCGCGCTGCCGCAGGCGTACGCCTCCGAGGAGGCCCGCACCGCCCTGCGCGCCCCCGGCCGCACGCTGCGCCTGTACGCCACGGACACCTCCCCGGAAGCCCCCGCCGACTGGCTGGTCGACCTCTCCGCCGACCCCTTCACCTGGCGCCGCACCACCGAGCAGGACCGCGACGGCACCGCCACCCCCACCGCCACCGTGCACGGCCCGCTCGCCGACCTGGTCCTGCTCCTCTACGGACGCAGGACCCCGGACAGCGAGACGCTCACCGCCCACGGCGACGCCGGGGTGCTCACCGACTGGCTGCACGAGGCGAGCGCCTGGCTGCGCAGGTGAGGCGAGGTGGCGTGAGGTGAGGTGAGGTGACGTGAGTCCGGCCCGCACCACGTGAGCGTCAACGGGGCGCGATCGCCGGGCGGAAGCCCACCGGCCGCGACCACCACACCCCCTCCCCGTGCGAGAGGCCCGGCAGCGCCTGCTCGAACTCATGCACCCGGTGGGCCGCGATCTCACCGGACAGCAGCCCCGAGTCCCGCCCGCCCGAGCTCTCCCTGATCTCGGCCCCGAGCGCGGCGAGACGCCGGCCGACCCCGGCGACGGAGTCGAGGGGCGCCTCCACCTCGAAGGCGTGGTAGGGCTCGTACACCTGGGTCCCGGCGTGCTCCAGGGCGCGGGCGAGGACGATCGGGGTGAGGCCGCGGAAGTCGGCGGCCGTGCTGAGCGGACCCACGAAAGCCGAGCGGGTCAGGGTGACTTGACAGTCCGTCACCGCCCAGCCGTCCGGGCCCGACCGGAGGGACTGCTGCACGGTCTCCTCGATCGCGTGGTGGAACGCATAGGGCAGGGCGCCCAGTTCGGTCTCGTAGCGGAAGACCACTCCGGAGCCGGGTGGGAGCGGATCGACGCGCAGCCCGACCGTCGCCCAGAACCCGCTCGGCCCCCGGTCGCGGAACGCCATCTCCTCCACGGCCTCGCCCACCCCGGCGGGCCGGGACACACAGACCGTGCGGCTGGGCTCGAAGCGGGCCGCGACGCCGAACTCCTCGGCGAGCGTGTCCGCGACGATCTCCTTCTGCACCTCGCCGTAGAGCAGCACCGAGGTGGCGCCGCCGGGCACGGTCCTGGTGTGGATGAGCGGGTCCTGGTCGGCGAGCGCGAGCAGCGCGGCGTGCAGCCGCCCCGCCTGGGCCGGGTCGCAGGGGTGCACCACCGTCTCCAGGGTGGGCGGGGCGAAGTACGGCTCGGCGGCGTCCGGTGCCTCGCCCGCCGTGCCCGCCTCGCCCCCCTCGCCCGCGCCGCCGAGGCGGTCGCCGACCTGGATGCCGGGCAGGCCGCGCAGCCGCGCGATGTTGCCGGGGGTCAACGGCCCGTCCCGGCCCACGACATCGAGGACAGTGACCCGCCCCGACTCCTCCGTGCGCGTCCCGTCGGCCTCGCGCCGCCAGAACGTCACCCGTTGCCGGGCGGCCAACTTTCCCTCGTACAGGCGGAGGTAGGCGGTCTTCGCCCCGCCCGGTCCGCGCTCGACGGCGAAGACGACGCCGTGGGGTGCGGGGGAGGCGTGGGGCGCGGAGGAGGCGTGGGGTGCGGGGGAGGTGCGGAGGTCCGGGGAGGCGGGCAGGTCCGGGGAGGCCAACAGGGCCGGGGAGGCGGGCAGGGGCGGGGTGGGCATGCCGTGCCTCAACTCCACGATCCCGTCGACGAGTTCCGCCACCCCGGCCCCGCTGAGCGCGGACCCGAAGTGGACCGGGTGCAGCTGCCCGCGCGCGGTCGCGGCGGAGAGCAGCCGTCGCAGTTCTCCGGCCGTCGGTGTGCGGCCTTCGACGAGGTGCTCCAGGACCGTCTCGTCCGTCTCGGCCAACACCTCGGCGAGGCGCTGCCGTTGGGCGACGTCCGCCAGGGGGAGGGCGACGGTGCGGGCCGCCGGGGTGCCCGCGTCGTGGACGGCCGTCATCGGCGCCGCGTACGGGGTGAGCTTGCGGCGGATGTCGTCGAGGAGGGCCTCGGTGCGGGCGCCCGGCCGGTCGGTCTTGTTGACGAAGATCAGCGCGGGCAGGCCGAGCCGCCGCAGCGTCTTCATCAGGACGCGGGTCTGCGCCTGCACGCCTTCGACGGCGGACAGGACCAGGACGGCCGCGTCGAGCACGCCGAGCGCGCGCTCCACTTCGGCGATGAAGTCGGAGTGCCCGGGGGTGTCGATCAGGTTGATCTGGACGCCTCGGGCGGTGAAGGGCGCCACGGCGGTACGGATGGTGATGCCGCGCCGTCGTTCGATGCTGCCGGTGTCGGTGCGGGTGGTGCCGGAGTCGACGCTGCCGAGCCGGTCGATGGCGCCGGCGTCGAACAGGAGCCGCTCGGTGAGGCTGGTCTTACCGGCGTCTACGTGGGCCAGGACGCCGATGTTCAGCGTGGGTGCGGTGGGCGTGGAAGGCATGGGTGGTCGAGACCTCGGGAACTGTCGTCCGGTCAGGGCGCTGGGGAGTTCCGAGGTGTCGGCGCATTCCGTTTCGCTCCCGTACTCGTGTCGTCAGTTCAGGTCGCCGGTCATGAGGTCCGGCCGCCGGGTCATGGTGCCAGGGCCCCCGGGAGGGACCGCAACCGAATTTCCGTAGGTGTCAACTCATGGTTGACGGTCGGTGACTGTCAACCTAAGGTTGCCTCATGACGAATCCAGTTGGCTTGACCCGTTCCGTCCGCCTGGACGACCTCATCGACGCCATCAAGTACGCCCACACCGACGCCCTCGACCAGCTCACCGACGCCGTCATCGCCGCCGACCACCTGGGCGACGTGGCCGATCACCTCATCGGCCACTTCGTCGACCAGGCCCGCCGCTCCGGCGCCTCCTGGACGGACATCGGCAAGAGCATGGGAGTCACCCGGCAGGCCGCCCAGAAGCGGTTCGTGCCGAAGGGGGCCGCCGGCGGCCTCGCCGACCTCGACCCCGGCCAGGGCTTCGGCCGCTTCACGCAGCGCGCCAAGAACGCGGTGATCGCCGCCACCAACGAGGCGCAGGCCGCCCGCAACGCCGAGGTACGCCCGGAGCACCTGGTGCTCGGGCTCCTCGCCGACCGGGACGGCATCGGCGCCCAGGCGATCGTCGCGCAGGGCGTACTCCTGGACTCCGTACGGCAGTTGGCGCACGAAGCGCTGCCGGCGGCGGCCGCGGACGTGCCCGAGCTCGCGCCGTACGACGCCGCGTCCCGCAAGTGCCTGGAGCTCACCTACCGCGCCGCCCTGCGCCTCGGCCACAACTACGTCGGCACCGAACACCTGCTGCTCGCCCTCCTGGAGCACGAGGACGGCGCCGGGGTCCTCGCCCGGGCGGGCGTCGACGCGGCGGCCGCCGAGCGGTACGTCGTCGACACCCTCGCGGCGGTCGTCGAACGGCTCACGGCGACGGGGGCCGGAGGCGGTGCCGCCACGGAAGGGGCGGAAGGGGCGCCCGGGGAGTGAGGGGCCGCCGGGGCGCCCGAGGGCTCCGGGGGCTCCGCGCGTTCCGGGGCGCGAGTCCCGGACGCGTCGTCAACTCACCTGCCGGGGCACGTAGTTGAGGCGAGGGCGGCTCATGAAGAGCGGTGCCTGGCTACCCTGAGAGAGGGGCTTCCCTCCCGGTGGGGGCCAGGTCGGAGGCGGGCATGGGCGGGGACGTGACGCAAGGAGTCGAGCCGCTGGCCCGGCTGCCCCTGGACGACCTCCTCGACGAGCTCCAGGTGCGCATCGCGACGGTCCGCAAGACCCGCGACCGGCTGCACCGCCTCCTCGGCGCCGTCCTCTCCGTGGGCCGCGGCCTCGACCTCCCCCAAGTCCTGCGCGGCATCGTCGAGTCGGCCGTCGTGCTGGTCGACGCCGAGTACGGCGCGCTCGGCGTGATCGGCGGCGGCGACCGGCTCTCCGAGTTCCTGCCGGTGGGGATCAGCGACGACGTCCACCGGCGCATCGGTGATCTCCCCTCCGGGCACGGCCTGTTGGGGGAGCTGATCCGGCACCCCGAGCCGCTGCGCCTGCGCGAGCTCTCCGAGCACCCGGCGAGCTACGGCTTCCCGCCGGGCCATCCGCCGATGCACACCTTCCTCGGGGTGCCCATCCGGGTGCGGGACTCCGTGTTCGGGAACCTGTATCTGACGGAGAAGCGCGGTGGCGGCGAGTTCGACGCCGAGGACCAGTCCGTGCTCTCCACCCTCGCCGTCGCCGCGGGTGTCGCCATCGAGAACGCCCGCCTCTACGAGGAGGCCCGGCTGCGCCAGCGCTGGCTCGAGGCGAGCGCCAAGTTCACCGGCGACCTGCTGTCCGGGACCCCCGAGGCCGAGGTCCTGGAAGCCATGGTCGAACAGGCCCGGCAGATCTCCTCGGCCGAACTCGGCGTCGTCGACCTCATGGTGGAGAGCACCGGCGAGCTGCACGCCGTGCTCGCCCTGGGGGAGGGGGCCGAGGCGCACCGGGGCGGGATACTGCCCACGGAGGGCACGATGGCGGGCGCCGCCATCCGCGCCGGGGCGCTCGTCACCACCGAGGACGTCTCCCGGGACCCGCGCGTCACCCACGCGCCCGAGCGGTTCAAGGGGTTCGGGCCCGCCGTGGCGGTGCCGATGGGCACGCGCGACGGCGTACGGGGAGTGCTGCTGCTCGCCCGCAGGGCGGGCCGGCCGCCGTTCAGCGACTGGGAGACCGAGCCGCTCGTGGGTTTCGCCGGACAGGCCGCCCTGGCGCTCGAACTCACCGACCGGCGCCGCGACGCCGAGCACATGAGCGTCCTCGCCGACCGCGACCGGATCGCCCGCGACCTCCACGACCTCGCCATCCAGCGGCTGTTCGCGACCGGCATGACCCTGCAGAGCGCCCAGCGGTTCGTGCAGCACCCCGAGGCCGCCGACCGGCTGCGCCGCGCCGTCGACGACCTGGACACCACCATCAAGATCATCCGGTCGACCGTCTTCGGGCTCCGCGACCACGAGGGCAGCCACAGCGGCTCGGGCCTGCGCATGCGCGCCGCCAAGACCGTCGAGGAGTATGTGCAGGTGCTGGGCTTCACGCCGGGCCTGCGCATGGAGGGGCTCATCGACACCGATGTGCCGCGCACCGTGGCCGACGAGGTGGTGGCGGTGCTCGGCGAGGCCCTGTCCAACACCGCACGGCACGCCCGCGCCCACGCCGCCGAGGTCTCCCTCGCCGTGAAGGAGGGGCGGCTCACCGTCACGGTCACCGACGACGGCGTCGGCGTGGCCGAGGAGGGCCCGCGCAGCGGCCTGCGCAACCTCGCCGAGCGCGCCGCGGGCCTCGACGGCGCCCTCGCGCTCTCGGTGGCCGACGGCGGCGGCACCCGTCTGGAGTGGACGGTGCCGCTGCGGAACCGGACGAACGGCGAGCGCTGAGAGCCCGAGGACCCCAGGAGCCGCGGGAGGGGGCCCCTGGCTCAACTTTCCTTGCCCCATTGCTTGTTCAACCTCTTGCTGAATGGTCAAGAATCGTTGACCATTGCTCGCATGCCTACCGACGACCTTCCCGAGACGTTTCACGTCACCACCGACGAACAGCTGCGCGCCGTCTCCAATCTGACGCGGCACCGGATCATGGCCGTCCTCCGCTTCGAGCCCGCCACGATCACGCAGATCGCCGCGCGAGTGGGCCTCGCGAAGGGGAGTTCCAGCTATCACGTGCGCCTCCTGGAGCGGGCCGGCCTGGTGAAGGTGGTGCGGACGCGGAAGGTGCGGGGGGTCACCGAGCGGTACTACGCGATGGCCGCGCGGTCGATCGTGCTGCCCGACCCGGGCGAGGGCGGGCCGGACGTGCTGATGCGGCATGCCGTGGCGGACCTGGAGGCGTCGCCGGCCGACGGCGAGCGGCACGTACGGATGGCGCATCTGCGGCTCACCGAGGAGCAGTTCGCGGAGCTGGGGGAGCGGCTGCAGGCGCTGGCGGACGAGTACCGGACGCTGTCCGACCCGTCGCTGCCCGACGCGTCACTCGTCTTCGCGCTGTTTCACCCGGCAGCGCGCGTACCGGCCGAGGGGGACGCCAAGTGACCTCGGACATACGGAAGTTGCCGACCGGGTTCGGACGGCTGTGGACCGCACAGACGATCTCCTCGCTCGGTGACGGGGTGACCCACGCCGCCCTGCCGCTGCTCGCGCTGACGCTGACGCGGGACCCGATGGCGCTCGCCGTGGTCACGGCCGCCGGGACGCTGCCGTGGGTGCTCTTCGGGGTGCTCGGCGGTGCGCTGGTGGACCGCTGGGACCGCCGGCGCACGATGTGGGTCGCGGACACGGCGCGTGCGGTGCTGCTCGCGATACCGGCAGCGGCGGCCGCACTCGACGTGCTGAGCATTCCGCTGCTCGCGGCCGTCGCCTTCCTCCTCGGCCTCGGCGGACTCTTCTTCGACACCGCCGCCACGGCCTATCTGCCGGACCTGCTCAGCCGCGACCCGGCGCTCCTGGAGCGCGCCAACTCCCGCCTGCGCGGCGCCCAGACCGCCATGTCCGGCTTCGCGGGGCCGCCTGCGGGCAGCGCCCTGCTCGCGCTCGGGCGAGCCGTTCCGCTGCTCGCCGACGCGGTGTCGTTCGCGCTCTCCGCACTGCTCGTACGGACGCTGCCCGCCATGCCCCGGCCCGTGCCGGAGGTCCGCGAGTCGCTGCTGCGGCAGGCGCGGGCCGGCGCCTCGTACGTCTTCCGGGACCGGCTGCTGCTCGGCCTCGCGCTGCGACCGGCGGTCGGGAACATCGCCTTCCTCGCCGTGGAGACCGTGCTCGCCCTCTTCGCGCACGACCGTCTGGGCATCGACACCTACGGCTTCGGCCTGCTCCTCACGGCGGAGGCCACCGGCGGACTGCTCGGCGCGGGCATTGCCTCCTTCCTCGGCCGGCGACTCGGCACCGGCGCCGCGCTGACCTCCACGGCCACGGTCGAGGGACTCGCCATCCTGGGGCTCGCCGCCGCCCCGAACCCGTACGTCGCCGGCCTCGCGCTCGCCGTCTGCGGAGCGGGCATGGGCGCCACCATGGTGCTCGGCCCCTCCCTCCGGCAGGCGATCGTCCCCGGCCACCTGATGGGCCGGGTCGCCTCCACCTCCCGCATGCTCGCCATGTGCGCCGCCCCGTTCGGCGCCTTCCTCGGCGGCTGGCTGGCCACCACCTACGACGTCCGCACCCCGCTCTACACCGCAGCCGGCCTCCTCCTGACGATGACGGCCATCACGGCGTCCATGACCAGCAACCGCCGGGTCGAGGCGGCGCTGCGGGCCGCCGCCCCGGCCGCCGATCCAGAGGACCCGGAGTCCCCGGATCCCGTTCAGGAAGCAGCCCTCTAGGGCCTGTCCGGCGGATCAGGCCGCATGATTCCGAGCTGTGCCGTCCGTCGCTGGTGAGCGGGCTGTGGTGCGTCGAGATGCAAGGCGGAGGAGGGCGACAACGCCGCAGATCGGCGTGGAACAGCCCGCGACCGCGGCAAGATCCGCCGGACAGGCCCTAGGGCACCGTGACGCCGTCGGGCCAGTGCGCAGCCCTGCTGCGCCCGATGACGGCGGATCCGAAGGCGTCGGCCTCAAAAGGGTTTGTCCGGCGGGGGTTCGAAGTGCGTGGCCAGGACCGCCGCCTGGATGCGCCGGGTCACGCCGAGCTTGCTGAGCAGCCGCCCGACATCGGTCTTGACCGTCTCCTCGGGCAGGTCGAGCCGCCTGCCGATCTGCCGGTTGGTCAGCCCGCGGCCGATCAGCCGCAGGATCTCGCGCTCCCGCCGGGTGAGCCCGGCGAGCGGGTCGTCCGGGTCGGGAGCGCTCCCATTTCCGGTCGTGCGCAGACTGCCCATCAGCCGCGACGCCGACGCCGGGTCGAGCAGCGACCGGCCCCCCGCCACCGTGCGCACCGCCGTGACCAGGTCGGCGCCCTTGATCTGCTTCAGCACATACCCGGCCGCGCCCGCCATGATCGCGTCGAGCAGGGCGTCGTCGTCATCGAAGGACGTGAGCATCACACACGCCAACTCCGGCATGAGCGAACGCAGGTCGCGACAGAGCGTGACGCCGTCCGTGTCCGTGAGCCGCACGTCGAGCACCGCGACGTCGGGCCGCAGCGCGGGACCGCGGATCAGCGCCTGGCCCCCCGTCGACGCCTCGCCGACGATCTCGATGTCCGGTTCGGCGTCGAACAGGTCGCGCACCCCCCGGCGCACCACCTCATGGTCGTCCAGGAGGAACACTCTGATGGGCGCCTGTGTCGAGGCGCCGCGTTGGCCTGACATGCGGGCCTCCACGCCACTCGTCCTGCCGGAGATCGTGCGGGGTCGGGGCCGGCGGACACCAGGGGCCGAACGGCCCCCGTCGATGCGGGGGCCGTCGCCCGTGTCAGCCGGCGCGCAGGGTTTCGGCGTCGCCGGACGGCTCGTACACATCGAGCAGCAGCGAACGGGTCGCGGCCAGGCGGTGGCAGAGGACCTTGCCGACCCAGCGCCACACCTCCATGCCCAGATCCCGGTCGTCCTGGCACATCAGGCGGACCGCCATCGCGTCGAACTCATGGGCGCGCACCGGCGTGAGAGCTTCCGCGCCGAGCCGCCACACATAGGGGCTGAACAGCCAGGACCAGCCGACCAGTTCGTCCGCGCCGACGGTCTCCAGGACCGGGGCCCGACGGCCGGGCATCCGCATGTCCAGGGCCACCGTTCCCGACTTGAGCACCCAGAAACGGTCGGCACGGCACCCCTCCTCGAACAGTCGGGTGCCGGGCGTGAACGCGGCGTCCCGGGCGAAGCGCAGCAGCCGCGCGCGGTGGCGAGCGGGCAGGCCCTGCGTCAGGGTGACGGTGCTGATCATCCCGTTACCTCCTTGTCCCCCGAATGCGCGACGGCTGTCAGGAATGTCCCCCTCCGGCATTCCTGACAGCCGCGCGCCGCCCGCCGGTGTGGGCTTACCCCACCTTCTGCCGCGGGCCCCGGAGGTGGCAGGGGCCGAGCGGCCCTGTTCCCGGTCGAACGGCCCTCGCGGTGGGCCGGTCGGCCCGGCGCACCCGGGCCGGACGGGGCGGATACCGGCCAGCGCCCGCCGCGGGCCGCGTCCCGCGCGGCCCGTGAACGGAGCGCGAGCGGCACATCACCACGGTCGTTTTCGGCCCGATGCCGTACGCCGTGGAGTCGCCGAACATCTGCGGGGGCAGGGCTCAACTCGCCGGGTACCCGCGGTACATGGGCCGCCACATGACGGCCCCGGGACCGGCGTGAGGGGTGATGTGCCGTGACCGACACCGATGCCGGGCGAGCGGGGGGCGGGGCCGTGGCGGGACTCGCGCAGGGCTACGAGAGGGACGGCTTCGTCTTCCTGCCGTCGCTGCTCCCGGTCGGTCTGCTGCGCCGCCTGCGCGGCGAGTTGCCGCGCGTGCTCGCCGAGGACGGCCCGCAGCGCTTCTACGAGGACGACGGCCGCACCGTGCGCGCCGTGTACGGGCTGCACCGCAAGGACGGACCCTGGCGGGAGGCGGCGGAGAACTCCGTGCTCACCGCCGTCGCGCGGCTGCTGCTCGACGAGGACATGTACGTCTTCCAGTGGAAGCTCAACCCCAAGGCGGCCAGGACCGGCGACCGCTGGCAGTGGCACCGCGACTTCGACTTCTGGCGCGAGCGGGACGGCATGGCCCGCCCCGACGTCCTGACGGCCGCGCTGTTCCTCGACGACGTGACGTACGAGAACGGGCCGTTGCGCCTGGTGCCGGGCAGCCACGCCGTGACCAGCGAGCAGGAGCGGCGGCTCGCGACCACGGGGCAGGGGGCGGGGCGCGAGCCGGCGGACGGGCGGGGCTGGTCGGGCATGGTCTCCGCCCGCCTCACCTACGCGCTGCCCGAGGGGGCCCGCGCCCAAGTCACCGACGCCCGCGGCACGTTCACGGCCACCGGCCCCGCGGGCAGCGTGGTCCTCTTCCACGGCAACATCGTCCACGGCTCGTCCCCCAACACCTCGGCGGCCACCCGCAACCTCGCCCTCATCACGTACAACACCATCCGCAACGCGCCCGCCCACGGGCCGGGCAGCAGGCCCGAGTTCTTCTGCAACCGCGTACCGGCGCCGCTGCCCGATCTGCGGGACATGCACGGTTTCGCGGCGCGGTGACGGCAGGGCCCGGCACGGTCGTGCCCGCACGGCACGGGGCGCCGGGCCCGTAAGGGAAAACGGAGGAGGGCCGAACGGCCCCCTTCCGGGGCCCTTCGTCCCCTGCTGCCGAGCCGTGCGCCGGAGCACTGTAGGAGCAGTCCGCGAGGCCCGCGGACGGAGCGTCTCCTCTCCCGCGGAGGCGGTTCGTCCCGTGACCGCCTCTCGTTTCCGTTCCTGTGACGGGTGCCCAGCGAGAGGCGGACCTTCCTCGTGGCGGCGCCGGGCACGAGGTTCTCTGCGAGACCTCAGGGGAGACCGGCGCGGCCGCTCAGGCGGCTCCTCCGAAGGGCAGGTCCGGTCCACCTGTCCGCGACGTCGGGGCTGTGGCGATGATCGGGGAGACGGCAGTCTCTCAAGGGGTTCCCGTCCCCGCCACGGCCCCGGCGCACAGCCGGGACCACCCCAACGGGCCGCCGTCGCCTATCGGTTGCCGATCCTCCGGTACGTGACCAGGACCGGCTCCTCGCCGAAGCGCAGCCGCTCCCCCGGACGGGCCGCCCGCTCCGCGCCGTCGAGGGTGCGCACCCGCCGGGCCCCCGCCCCGAGCGGCGCGGCCGCCGCGTCCTTCCCGCCCGACGCCGTCCACCGGATCGCGAACCGCTCCTGGCCGCGCTCGAAGCGGCACTCGTACGCGTCCCCCGGCAGCCGCACCTTCGCGCCGCGGCCGCAGTCCGTGACCGCCGCCCCGGCCAGCCAGTCCCGCAGCAGCCCGATGCGCCGCGCGGCCTCGGTCGGCGGGCCGACGGGGGTCTGCACCACGACGGGCACGGCCGTGCTGCCCCAGCTGTAGAAGTACATCCGCTCGACGTCGTAGAAGCGGCTGTAGAGCCCCGCGAGATAGAACCGGACCCCGTAGTCCGCCGCCCGGCGTGCGCCGAGCGGGCCGACGGTGGCGACGTCCTTGCCGGGGCCGGTGTTCCAGATCGGGATGCCGAGGTCCTTCTCGTAGAGGATCCTGCGGGCCCGGGCGGCGAGTTCGATGATCTCCTCGGGCGGGCCGTCCGCGCGGTGCGGGTGCAGCTTGAAGGCGGCGACGTCGCAGTGGCGGTAGCCCTCGGCGCGCATGAACGCCCGCAGGAAGTCCTGTCCCGCCGCCTCCCAGAGCCTGCCGATCGACGGACACACCACAGTGGCGTCCCGGTCGATGGTCTTGATGATGCCGGAGGCGTGCCGCACCATCGTGGCGAGCGTGCGCGGGCTGCCCGCGTAGTGCGAGGGCGAGGCGACGTTGTCCCACAACTCGTAGGCGTCGATGCGCCCCTTGAAGCGGGTGGCGACCTCCCGCACGAAGCGGTCCCAGTCGGCCAGCCGGCGCGGCGGCGAGGCCAGCGCGTCGCCGTACGCCGACCGGCGCCCGCCGGGCGCCGCCCAGCGCGGCGTCCCTCCGAAGGTGAACAGGACGGGGAGGCGGGCCTTGCGGGCGCCCGTCACCAGGTCCTCCATGTACGTCCACTTCGGGCGGCCGCGCTCGGGCTCCACGGTGGCCCACCGCGTGTCGCTCTCCCACAGCCGCACGGAGCCCACACCGAACCCGGGCATGGCACCGGTGTGGCTGTTCATGGTCATCCCGACGTAGGCGGCCGGGACCGGGATGGGATCGTCGGCCCAGTAGTCCGTGGCGTGCCCGGAGGCGGCGCCGTCCCCCTGGGAGTCGTGCGCGGCCTGGTACGCGACGGAGCCCGCGAGGGCGGCGACCACGAGGAGGAAGGCGACACCGGCCCCGAGCAGTCGCCGGGAGGGGCGGTCGCGTCGGGGCC
The DNA here is from genome assembly GCF_042740175.1 of Streptomyces sp. NPDC059009. NCBI lineage: Bacteria > Bacillati > Actinomycetota > Actinomycetes > Kitasatosporales > Streptomycetaceae > Streptomyces > Streptomyces sp. NPDC059009. Next base: position 141,903 of record NZ_JBHYJB010000017.1, read on the forward strand.
GGGGAGGCGCGGGAGGAGGCACCGACTCCGTTACGGAAGTGGCGGGTTGGCCCTCCGGTTCCCCCGGGTCGTCCGGCGCCCCCGGACCGTCGTGCTGTGCGTCGGCTTCCCGCTGCGCGTCGGCTCTCGCCCAGGCCCGGTACAGCCGGTCGCGCTCCCGCTGGTCGGCTCCGCATGCCTGCGCCACCGCCTCGACGGTGCCGAAGCTGCCGGGCACGGTGAGGCCCAGGCAGTAGCGGTGCACCGACGAGCGGCTGAGTCCGGTCCGGCGGGCGAGCGCGGTGTAGCTGCGTCCGCTGCGCTCTTTCAACGCCTGTAACAGAACGGCCAGTTCATCGTCGTCCGACATGTTCGACCCCCCGAGTGTCGTCCCACTGCGCCTGAACGTAGCAGCTCACATCCGCTCGGCCGTCCCACCGTCCCAGCGGGACGCCGGACGTGTTGCCACCGCCGGTGGGCCGCGCCAAGGTCGTTGACGCCGGCGTTCGGGGGAGCGGCGGGCGAGAACCGGGGGAGAACGTGGTGCTGCGCGTGCATTTCGAGGCCGACGACCTGGCCCGTACGAAGGTCAGTGAGGGCCCCGATCCGCTCTGGGAGACGGTCCTGAGCCTGCACCGGCTGCAGGAGCGCGGGCCGGAACCGGCCCTGACGGCCTGGCGGCACCACGCCTCGCGGTACGGTCCGGGGCCGCTGCGCGTCCTGCTGCCGCTGGTCCCGCCGCGCGGCTACTTCCCGGACTTCCTGACGCCGTCCGCGGGCGCGGCGGGGCTCGGGCACGGCCTCGAGGCCGTCCTGTCGACGCCCCGGCGGCGGCTGCGCGCGGAGCTGCCCGCGCTCGCCGCCGGGGTCGGACTGCCGGGCTGGACCAGGGGTCTGGCCGACGGAGAGGTGCCCGCGCTGCGCCGCCTCGCGAGCGCCCTGCGCGCCTATCACGAGGCCGCCCTGCGCCCGTCCTGGTGGCGCGTCGCCGCCCGCGTCGAGGCGGAGCGCACGCTGCGGGCGCACACCCAGCTGTGGTCCGGCGCGGACGCCATGCTGAGCGGCTTCGGGCCCGCCATGCGCTGGCGCCCGCCGGTCCTGGAGGTGGACTATCCGTTCGACAAGGACGTCCACCTCGGCGGCCGCGGCCTGCTGCTCACGCCCTCGTACTTCTGCCGCCGCACCCCCGTGATGCTCGCGGATCCGGCGCTGCCGCCGGTGCTGGTCTACCCGGCTCCGCCCCTCGGCGCGACGCGCGTCAACTCCCCTTCCGGGGGCGCTGCTGCACGGCGCGAGGAGCAGCTCGCGCGACTGCTCGGGCACAGCAGGGCCGCGGCCCTCGAAGCCCTCGCCGAACACTGCGCGACGACCACGGAGCTGGCCCGGCGGGCGGGCCTGTCGGTCTCCTCGGCCAGCGAGCACGCGGCGGTGCTGCGTGAGGGCGGACTGATCTCCAGCGTCCGGGTGCGCAACTCCGTGCGGCACGCGGTGACTCCGCTGGGGGCGCGGCTGCTCTCGGGAGCGGAGCCGGGCCGTCAGCCGCCGCGCTGACCGTGGGCGACGACCAGGGGAACGGCCAGGAACAGCCGGTCCGCGCGGGCCCGTCGCTCCTGCTCGCCGATCCACTCCCGGCAGTCGTCCGGGTCGGCGAGCCCCGCCGCCCGCACCGCCTCGGCGACCCCGGTGAGCACGGGCAGCGCGGCCGCATCGGTGAACACGCCCAGATGGGCCTCCACGGCGACGTCCCGGAACCCCGCGTCGAGCAGGAGCGCGCGGTAACGGCGGGCGGTGCGCGGTCCTTTGACCAGGTCGGCGCGGGCGTGCACGAGGGCCCGGGTGAGGCCGGCGTCGTCCGCGTCGACGAGGAGGCCGTCCCAGTCCCGGCCGATGAGCACGGCTCGGCCGCCGGGCGCGAGGACGCGGCGTGCCTCGCGCACGACGGCGGCGGGGTCGGCGCAGTCATGCAGGACCTTGTCGGCGCGATACCCGCCGAACGAGCCGTCCTCGAAGGGGAGATGCAGTGCATCGCCGGTGCTGAAGGCGAGCCGGGGACGGCGCCGCCGTGCGATCGCGACCATGCGCTCATCGAGGTCGACGCCCTGCGCCCGCACGCCCCGCTCGGCGAGCTCCCCGACGGCACGCCCGCCCCGCAGCCCACATCCAGGACCGCCGAGTCCGGTCCCGCGCCCAGGAGTTCGTACGAGTGGTGGCGCAGCAGAGTCGCTTCGGGGGTCGTGTCGAGGGCGTCGAGGACGGAGACGAGCGCGTCCACGGCGGCGGCGCCCGGGCGGGCCGGGGTGTCGCTGCCGGTGTGGGTGCCGGTCCTGTTGTGCGGTGTGTCGACCATGCCGGTGAGCCTGCGACTTAATGCCGACATGAAGTCAAGGGAGACCGCGCGAGACGCTCAACGAGCGTACCCGGGCGGTGAGTTGGCCCTTCCCATCGGTGCGCTGGCGGAGCGCTTCGGGCTCGCCACCCACGTACTGCGGCACTGGGAGGCGATGGGCCTGCTCACGCCGGGGCGGGACGCGGCGGGGCGGCGCCGGTACGGGGCCGCGCACCTGACACGGGTCGCCGTCATCCTGCGCGGCAAGGAGGCCGGGCTCGGCCTGCCCGCGCTGCGCGAACTGCTCGCCACCACGGACCCGGAGGCCAGGCGCACCGTCCTCCGCCGGGAACAGGCGGCCCTGCGGCGGCGCATCGCGGCGGCCCGGGCGTCGCTCGACCTGATCGACTGCGCCCTGGACTGCGACCACGAGGACCTCGACACCTTGCCCGCACTTCCGGCGTGTTCTCGCGGACCGCGTCCCGGACGGGGCCCCGCTGTCCTGAGCGGCGGGGCTCCGCTGTCCTGAGCGAACGGGGTTCCGCCGTCGTGAGCGGCGGGTTCCGCTGTCCTGCGTGCTGAAGCACTGAGTACTCCTACTCAGGTCCGGCCCGCCGAGCGTCGGCGATACTCACCGCATGACTCCGCGCACGCACCCGCACCCCCGCATACGAAGACACACCGCCCTGGCCGCGCTCGTGGCGCTGCCCCTCGCCCTGGCCGTCACGGGCTGCGGCGACGAGCACCGGGACGCGGCGGGCGGCGACCGGAGCGCCGGGGCGTCGGCGGCTCCCGGGGCCCGTACGCCGGAGCGGGCCGGAACCGACGCGACCGACGCCCCCTGCCCCGGCGAGCCGGCGTCGCCCACGCCGAGCCCCACGCGCCCGACCGCGGACACCCCCGACACCCCCGGCGACATGCCGCCCAACTACGCCGACAACCACGCCTACCGCTCGACGGTGCAGCTCAAGGGCGAGAGCCGCTGCACGGGGCTCGCCGAGTCCGCGCGGATCCGCGGCGCCCTCGCGCCCCTCGCCCAGACCCGGGAGGCGACCCAGGAGCAGGTGCGGGCCGCGCTGAAGAAGCTCGGCTACCGGGCGTCCGCGATCACCACCGGCGGCTTCGGCGAGGGCCGGGTCAGCTATGTCGTCGACCTGTCCCCGGTCTGCCTGGAGGGCTCCGTGGACGGCGCGGTCGGCACCGGGGTCACTGTCGAGGCGCACGGCGTCTATGTCGAGGGCACGGGGTGCGAGGAGCCGCGGGGCGGGCACTGAGGACGGGTGTTTCGGCTGGCTGACGGTGGCTTCAGGGGCCGACGGTGTCGGCCGGCGCCGCCTCCAGCTCCCTCTTCATCGCCGCCAGCGTCGTCCGCATCGTGCGTTCGTTGTGATCCGCCCGCGGCCCCGTGCGCCCGAGCCGCTCGTACGCCCGGCCGAGCAGCGTCCCGAAAGGCCCCACGCGCAGGTCGTGCCAGGTCTGCTCGACGCGGGTGCCGTGCTCGGTCGGGGTGAACGTGAACGTCCAACGGGACACGGGGAGCAGGGAGTTGACCTCCCAGGCGAGGGTGTGGCCGGGGCGGGCGCGGGTGATGGTGCAGCGGGTGGTCCAGCGGCCGTGCTCGGTGCGGTTGGTGCCGGTGAAGCGGGCGCCTGCCACGGCCCGGGTGGCGCCGCCGAGCCAGGTGCCGCCCGTGCACTCGGGGCTCCACTCACCCATGCGCGTCACATCGGCGACCGCCGCCCAGGCCGCCTGTGGGGTGACGCCGTCGATGTCCGTGCGCACCGTGACCGTGCGCCGGGGCGCGGCCGCGGCGGGCGTGGGGGAGTGCGGGGAGTCGGTGGGGCGGGCCAGGACGACCGTGCCGTGGGCGGGGACCAGCGTGACGTGGTGGGTGCGAGGGCTCTCCGGGGCCGGGTCGGGGACGGTCAGATCCGTGCGGGTCAGCACCTCACGGATGATCACCTTCATCTCCAGCAGGGCCAGTTGGGCGCCCACGCAGTAGCGGCGCCCGCCCCCGAACGGCATCCATGCCCGCCCGGCCCGCGCCGCCTCCGCACCGAGGAACCGCTCCGGGCGGAACGCGTCGGGGTCGGGGTAGGCCGTCGGGTCGCGGTGGACGAGGGAGATGAGCGGTCCCGCGTACCAGCCCGCGGGGACCTCGTAGCGGCCGAGCTTCAGCGGGGCGTCGAGGAGGCGCGGCGCGTCGTACACGACGGGGCGGGCGCGGAGGACCTCCTTCACCACGGCCTCCAAGTAGCGCTCCTCCGCGCCGCGTTCGAGCTCGGCGCGGAGCTTGGCGAGGACGTCCGGGCTGCGCAGGAGCCGCTCGAAGGCCCAGGCGAGACCGGTGGCGGTGGTCTCGTGCCCGGCCTCCAGGAGGGTGATCAGTTCGTCGCGTAGCTCCTGGTCGCTGAGCGGGCGGCTGCTCTCGTCGCGCGTCTCGATCAGCCGGGACAGGACGTCGGTGGCGCCGGGCACGGGGTGTGCGCGGCGGCGCCCGATCTCCTCGTAGAGAAGCGCGTCCACGGAGTCGCGCAGCCGCATGAAGCGCGTCGTCGGCAGGAAGCCGAGGCGGAGCGGCAGCGGGGACTCGCGCAGCCAGGCGCCGATCCGTGGCGGCGTCATGAGCAGCGCCGCCGAGCCGCCGACCCGCACCAGCTCGGGGATCAGGGTCCGCAGCCGGGCCAGCCGGTCGGTGTCGCGGATGCCGAAGACGAGGCGGAGGATGACCTCCAGGGTGATGTGCTGCATCGCGTCGCGCAGCACGAACGGCCGCCCGCGCGGCCAGCGTTCGATCTCGGCGGCCGCGATCCGGGCGATCTCGTCGCGGTACCGCGCGACGGCCCTGCCGTGCAGCGGCGGGCTCAGCAGCCGCCGGTGCCGCCACCACGGATCGCCGTCCAGGCTGAGCAGCGAGCCCTTGCCGACGAGCGGCTCCAGGACCCGCCGCCGCACCTCACCGGCCCGCCCGGTCCCCGCGTCCACGGAGTACACCCGCTCCGCCAACTCGGCGCTCGCGACCATCACTTCGGGCGGGAAGCCGAGCAGCCGCACGGTGAAGGCCGGACCGTACCGGCGCCGCGCGGACCGGGTGGCGGCGCCCGGCGCGGCCAGGAACATCAGGGTCTGCAGCAGTGCGGGCAGCGGGGAGCCCGGGGGCGGCGGAGAGCCCGAAGGCGGCGGGGAGCCCGGGGGCGGCGGAGAGCCCGAAGGCGGCGGGGCGGGCGGCATCGGCACGCTCCTCATCGACGAGGTCGGTCGGGGCCCAGGGCCCGGCCCGTGGCTGCGGGGCGGCCCTGCCTCTCGTAACGGTCCTGTCTCTCGTGCGGTCCTGTCTCTCGTAGGTCCTGCCTCTCGTACGGTACGGAGGCGCACCGGGCGTGTATAGCGCGCCAAGCGCCCCTGCGCCCGCCCAGGATTCACCCGCTCCTGCCCAGGATCCCCCGCTCCCGCCCGGGGTTGCCCGCGCCCGCCGCACGATCCCTCAGTCGTCGAGCAGCCGCCACGCGGTGAGCGCGAGCCGCGCCCGGAGCAGGCCGTCCGGCTCGGTGAGCTCGAAGTCCAGGGCCCTTCCCAGCTGTTCGAGGCGGCGGACGACGCTGCTGTGGTGGAGATGCAGCAGGTCGGCGGTGCGGCGGAGCGAGCCCGCGGCGCAGTACGCCTCCAGGGGCGTGAGGCGGTGACGCCGGGCGCGGTGCCTCAGGCGTGCCCGGCGAGCAGCGCCGCCACCTCGTCCCGGTGCGGGGACGAGCCCTGCGCGCCGGTCCGCGTCGTGCTGATGGCCGCCGCCGCGGACGCCCAACGCGCCGCCTGCTCCAGGGAGTTGCCCTCGGCCAGGGCCACCGCGAGGGCGCCGCAGAAGGCGTCGCCCGCGCCCGTCGTGTCCGTGGGGCGGACCGGGAAGGCCGGGATGTGCAGGCTCGCCGAGCCCTCCAGGAGGAGGACGCCGTCGCCGCCGAGCGTCACCAGGACGGCGTCCGCGCCGGAGAGCTTGCGGGCCGCCGCGGTGACCTCGTCGATGGTCTCGGGCTCCGCCGAGCCGGTGAGGGCGGCGAGTTCGGTGCGGTTGGGGATGAGCAGGTCGACGTGGGCCGGGGGCACGGCGCCGGTGACGGCGGGGGCCGGGTTGTAGAGGACCATGCCGCCCGCGAGCCGGGCCGCCGCGTGGTTGGCGGCGTCCGGCACCTCCTGCTGGAGCACGGTGACCCGGGCCGTGCGCAGCGCCTCCGCGGCCGCCTCGCAATCGGCCGCCGTCAGACGGGAGTTGGCGCCCGGGCTGACGATGATGGAGTTCTCGCCGCTCAGGTTGACCGCGATCAGCGCGCGCCCGGTGGGCACGTCCCGCGTGCGCAGCAGGTGTGTGGTGTCCACGCCCTGGCCGCGGGCCGACTCCACGAGGACGTCCGCCGCGTCGTCGTCGCCCACACGCCCCACCAGGGTGACGGCGCCGCCGAGCCGGGCCGCCGCCACGGCCTGGTTGGCGCCCTTGCCGCCGGAGTGCTGCGCGATGTCGCCGCCGAGCACCGTCTCACCGGGCACGGGGTGGTGGGGGACGGGCGCGACCAGGTCCAGATTGAGGCTTCCTACGACCGTAATCACTCTGCTGCTTCTTCCTTTGAGTCCTGCGAGGTCCGAGAGTTGGCGAGGGGCGCCGGAGCCTCCGGCGCGTCCGGCGCCGCCGCGTGCCGGGGCGCGCTGGAACCCCGTACGACAAGTTCGGGAGCCAGCCGTATCGCCCGCTGCGCCGGTGTGCCGCCCTCCCCGGCCAGCCGCCGGTCGAGCAACCGGGCGGCCTCTGCGGCGAGTTCGGCCACGGGCTGGCGGACCGTGGTGAGACCGGGGGCCGCGAGGCCCGCGAGCGGGATGTCGTCGAAGCCTGTGACGGCGATGTCGTGGGGGACCCGGGCGCCGAGCTCGTGCAGCCGCTGCAGCGCGCCCGCCGCGATGAGGTCGTTGGCGCAGACGACGGCGTCGGGCCGGTGGTGCCACACCGCGTCGACGGCGGCCCGGCCCCACTCCACGGAGAAGTCCCCGAGCACGATGCGGCCCGGCGCCTGCGGGTCGAGCGCGCCCGCGCCCGCCTCGTACGCGGACCGGCGCTCGGCGGCCGCCGACGCGGTCCCGGCGGCGCCGAGGAAACAGACCCGGCGGCGACCGGCCGCGGCGAGGTGGTCGAGGACGAGGGCCATGCCGGCCGCGTTGTCGACGGCGACGGAGTCGGCGATGCCCGGGCCGCAGCCGCGGTCCATCAGGACCAGCGGCACCCGGGCCGCAGCCAGGGCCACCGCCTCGCGGCTGCGGCGCGCGTCGGCCGGGATGACCAGAAGCGCGTCGACCTGGCGGCCGAGCAGATCGGCGAGGTGCTCGGCCTCGGCGGCCGGGTCGTCGTCGCAGTCGGCGAGCAGGACCGCGCGCCCGTCGGCGTGCAGGGCGTGTGTCAACTCCCGTACGAGAGCGGGGTAGAAGGGGTTGGTGATCTGCGGCAGGACCAGGCCGACCGTGCCGGTGGCCTTGGAGCGCAGGGCGCGGGCCGCGTGGTTGGGGCGGTAGCCGAGCCGCTCGGCCGCCGCGCGCACCCGCTCGGCGGTCTCGGAGCCGACGGGGCGGGTCCCGGCGAGCACCCGGGAGACCGTGGCGACCGAGCAGCCGGAGGCCAGGGCGACATCTCTGAGCGTTACGTCCGCCACGCGGTGGACACCCCTTCGGTAAGTTTCGGCAAACGTTATCAGCGGCTGTCGGGCTCGGCCAGGGTTGATTTCTCCCGCGGCCTTCTCCGCGTATCCGTACTGAACGGACAGAACTCGGGTCGCACTGTCCGGGTGTGCGGTGGACCATTGACATAATTCGCACCTGCGCACAGAGTCTCGGGAGAACGTTTTCCCGAGGGTGGCGCTGCCGCACAGCTGCATGACCGCACCACCGCACAGCCGCCCTGCCGAACAAAGAGGTTCCGCGATGCCCCGAAAGATCATTCTCGACTGCGACCCGGGCCATGACGACGCGATCGCCATGCTCCTGGCCCACGGAAACCCGGACGTCGAGCTGGTCGCCGTGACCACCGTGGTCGGCAACCAGACACTGGAGAAGGTCACCCGCAACGCCCTCTCCGTGGCGCGCATCGCGAACATCACCGGCGTCCCCTTCGCGGCGGGCTGCCCCCGGCCCCTCGTGCGCGAGGTCGAGACGGCCCCGGACATCCACGGCGAGAGCGGCATCGACGGCCCCGTGATGCCCGAGCCGACCCTCGGCCTCGACCCCCGGCACGCCGTCGACCTCATCATCGACACGGTCATGTCCCACGAGCCCGGCGAGATCACGATCGTCCCCACCGCCGGGCTCACCAACATCGCCCTCGCCGTCCGCAAGGAGCCGCGCATCGCCGAGCGGGTCCGCGAGGTCGTCCTCATGGGCGGCGGCTACCACGAGGGCAACTGGAGCCCGGTCGCCGAGTTCAACATCAAGATCGACCCCGAGGCCGCGCACATCGTCTTCAACGAGCGCTGGCCGGTCACCATGGTCGGCCTCGACCTCACCCACCAGGCCCTGGCCACCCCCGAGGTCACCGAGCGCATCGCGAAGGTCGGCACCGGACCGGCCGTCTTCGTGGGCGAACTGCTCGACTTCTTCGGCGCGATGTACCTGGAGAACCAGGGCTTCACGGCCCCGCCCGTGCACGACCCGTGCGCCGTCGCCTACGTCATCGACCCGTCCGTCATGACCGTGCGCAAGGCCCCCGTCGACATCGAGCTCACCGGCACGCTCACCCTCGGCATGACCGTCGCCGACTTCCGCGCGCCCGCCCCCGACGACTGCCGCACCCAGGTCGCCGTCAAGCTGGACCACCAGCGCTTCTGGGACCTCGTCGTGGACGCCCTCGTCCGGATCGGTGACGTGCGCCCGTGAACGCCTCCCTCGCCGACGCCCCCGCCCAGCGGACCGGCGGGCGCCCCACCCGCGTCTGGGTCCTGGTCACCGCGCTCCTCGCGGCCTGCTTCGCCTTCCAGCTGAACGCGAGCATGCTCAGCCCGGCCCTCAAGAACGTCGAGGACTCCCTCGGCGCCACCACCGCCGAAGTCGGCCTCACCCAGACCGCGTTCTTCACCTCGGCGGCGCTGTTCTCCCTCTTCCTGCCGCGCCTCGGCGACCTCGTCGGGCGCCGCAAGGTGCTCACCGGGATGCTCGCCCTGATGGTCGTCGGCTGCGTCGTCGCCGCGCTCGCGCAGAGCGTGCCGGTGCTGTTCGCGGGCCGCGTCATCCAGGGCGTGTCCGGGCCGACCGTGCCGCTCTGCCTGATCATGCTCCGCAACGAGGTGCACGAGCCGAAGAAGTACGGGACGCTGCTCGGCGTCATCACCGCCGTCAACGGCGGCATCGCGGGCGTCGACTCCATCGCGGGCGGCAAGCTCGCCGACAACTACGGCTTCCACTCGGTGTTCTGGGTCATGGCCGTCGTCGCCGCGCTCGCCACCGTCCTCGTCGCGACGCTCACCCGCGAGTCCGTCGCCGACGGCACCGCCGAGAGCGAGCGCCGCATGGACTGGCCCGGCGTCGCCCTCCTGGTCGTCTCCGTGGGCGCCGCTCTGATCGCCCTCAACGAGGCGGGCAAGCTCGGCAAGGCCAACTGGCCGCTCGTCGCGGGCCTGTTGGTGGTCGCCGCGCTCGCCTTCGCCCTGTTCTGGCGCACCGAGGACCGCAGCAGCCACCCGCTGGTCGCCACCCGCCACCTGCGCGAGCGCTCCACCTGGGCACTGCTCCTGACCACGGTGCTCACCATGACCGGTGTCTTCGCGGTCATGAACGGCATGATCCCCGCGTTCGCCCAGGACGCCGGGATCGGGTTCGGCATGAGCGCCGAGCAGTCCGCGTGGTGGACCCTCACCCCGTACGCCCTCGCGGGCCTCGCGATGGGCCCGCTCGCGGGCCGGCTCGCCGCCACCTACGGCTACGGCCGCATCCTGCGCCTGGGGCTCGTGGGCTCCGTCGCGACCGTGGTCCTGATGATCGTGATGCTGCACGGCGACTCCCGGGCGCTGCTGCTCGCCGCGTCGCTGCTGCTCGGCGTCACGTACGCGGGCATCGGCAACATCGTCCTCAACGGCCTCGGCATCGTGCTCTCCCCGCGCGACAACCCGGGCTTCCTGCCCGGCCTGAACGCGGGCGCCTTCAACCTGGGCGCGGGCCTCAGCTTCGCGCTCCTGTACGCGGTGCAGACGGCGGCCCAGCCCGCGGACAAGGCGTCGGTCGGGGGCTACTCGGCGGGCATGATCGCGGGCGGAGTCCTGCTCCTGATCGCCCTGCTCACGTCGTTCCTGATCCCCAAGCCCGTGGCGGCGGAGGCCGGGGACTGAGCGGCGTCCGGCGCCGAAGGGCGAGAGACGAGAGAGGGGCCCGCGTCGCCGCGGGCCCCTTTTCCGTATGCGCGCCCGCCCTTCCCTGTACGGGTTCCGTACGGGCGTTGCGTGCGTACCGCGCCGGACGGGTGCGGCGTAGCGTGACCGGATGGCATCCGAGAAGCGTGAGACGCCCGCAACGCCCCGCATCCCGCCGCAGCCCCCGCAGGAGTGGGCCGAGGAGCTGCGTGAGACGCTCACCGCCGATGTCAGCGGGCTCGGCCTGGGCCTCGCCACGCTCGGTGAGGCCCGCATCTTCTCGACGCTCGCCCGCCACCCTGAGCTCTTCCAGGTGTGGCTGCCGTTCGGGGTGAAGCTGACCGGCGGCGAACTGCCCGCCGCCGACCGCGAGTTGCTCATTCTCCGGGCGGCTCACAACTGCGCCTCCCCCTACGAGTGGGGCCACCACGCGCGGACCGCCGAGCGGGTCGGGCTCTCGGCGGCCGAGATCGCCCGCATCGCGGACGGTCCGGACGCCCCGGGCTGGAGCGAGCGGCAGGCGCTCCTGCTGCGGGCGGCGGACGAGCTGCACACCGCGGCCCGCATCTCGGAGGGGACCTGGCGGGGCCTGGCTCAGCTCCTCACCGAGCAACAGCTCATCGAACTCCCCATGCTGGTGGGCCACTACCACCTGATCGCCTTCACGCTGAACTCGCTGGGAGTCCAGCCGGAGGAGGGCCTGCCCCCGCTGCCGCCCGCCTGAGAGCGCGACGTCACACGTCCCGGCGGTCCACCGTCACCACCGCCAGGACCGCCGCCCCGAGCGCCCACAGCCCGAGCACCGTCCACGAACCGGCGATCGTCGCCGGATACGGGTCGGGCCGCATGAACTCGTTGGGTACGGCGACGAGTTGCTCCCAGGCGCCCATCGGTGTCGCGTGCCGCACCACGGCCGCCCAGTGGTACTTCCTGTCGTCGATGAACGACGGCAGCATGATCAGGCCGAGCGTCGTCACCGCCACGCTCCCCGCCCCGTGCCGCACCACCGAGCCGACGCCGAGCCCCGCGAGCGCGCACACCGGAGCGAGCAGCGCCGACGCGAGCACGACCCGCAGCGCCCCCGGTTCGCCGAGCGAGACCTCCGCGCCCCGCCGCGCGAGGATCGACTGCGTGGCCCAGAAGGACGCGAAGGAGCACACCGCCCCGTACGCCGTCATGACCCCCGCGACGACGGTGACCTTCGCGGCGACCAGCGAGCGGCGCGCGGGCACCGCCGCGAACGTCGTCCGCACCAGGCCCTGCGTGAACTCGCCGACCAGCACCATGGCCCCGACCCCGCACGCGACCAGCATGAGGACGGCCGTCGCCCCGTCGGTGAACGCGTCCCGCAGCGCCCCGGCCGGCACGAAGTCGGCACGCACGGCGGGCTCGTAGTGGGGCCAGTTCAGGTAGTCGGCGTACCCGGCGTTCGCGTTGAGGGCGACGACCACGAGGGTGGTGAGCCCGAGGCTCCAGGGCGTCGAACGCAGCGCCCACAGCTTGATCCACTCGGCGGCCAGGAGGTCGCGGAAGCGGGGGCGCGAGTCCTGGGCGCGGCCGGCGGCGGTCGGCGAGGTGAGACCGGACGTGGCGGTCATCGGTGGTCTCCGGCGGTGTACTCGACGCTCCCGGCGGTCAGGTGCATGAAGGCGTCCTCCAACGAGGCCGTACGAGAGGTCAGTTCATGCAGCGGCAGGCGGTGCTCGAGGGCCAGCTCACCGATCCGCGCGGCGCCGAGCCCCGTCACCCGCAGCGCCCCCTCGCCCGCGCCCCGCACCTGCGCGCCCGCGCCGGACAGCACCCCCGCGAGGGCCGTGGCCTCCGGCGAGCGCACCAGGACGTGCGTGCCCGTGGCGCGCGCCGCGAACTCCGCGACCGTCCCGGCGGCGATCAGCTCGCCGCGCCCGATCACGACGAGCCGGTCCGCGGTGTGCTCCATCTCCGCCATGAGGTGGCTGGAGACGAAGACCGTGCGGCCCTCGTCGGCGAGGCGCCGGAACAGGCCGCGCACCCACAACACCCCTTCCGGGTCGAGGCCGTTGACGGGTTCGTCGAAGAGGAGCACCGGAGGGTCGCCGAGCAGGGCGGCGGCGATCCCGAGCCGCTGCTTCATGCCGAGCGAGAAGCCCCCGATCCGGCGCCGCGCCGCGTGGGCGAGCCCCACCTCGTCGAGCACCTCGTCCACCCGGCGGCGCGGGAGGGCGTTGGTGCGGGCGAGGGCCGTGAGGTGGGCCCGCGCGGTGTGTCCCTGGTGCGCGTCGTGCGCGTCGAGGAGCGCCCCGACGTGCCGCAGGCCGCGCGGCCGGTCCCGGAACGGGCGGCCGTCGACCGTGGCGGAGCCGCCGGTGGGCGCGTTGAGCCCGAGGAGCAGCCGCAACGTGGTGCTCTTGCCCGCCCCGTTGGGCCCGAGGAAGCCGGTGACCTGCCCCGGGCGGACGGTGAAGGTGAGCCCGCTGACGGCGGTGGTCGGGCCGTAGCGCTTGGTGAGTTCCCTGACGTCGATCACGCGCTCCACGGTGTCGCGCGGCGCGGCCCGCGGGCATCGGGCCGTCGGCCACAACCGAGGGCGGTCGCGTACGACCACGGGCTTAATCCCCTGGTCTATCCCCTCTGACCAGCGGTTTGGCTACGATCGGCGCATGTCCGCCACGCTCCGTCCCCCGATATCCACGCGGCCGCCACCGGGCGTCAGAACGGCGCTCGCCTGGCTGGCCGCGCTCGCCTTCCCCGTCCTGGCGGGCTTCGCCGCGATTCTCAGCGAGGACAGCCCCAATGGACTGCAGCTGCTGGGGCCCGCGTTGGCCGCGGTGCTGACCTTCCCGCTGCTGCGCCGCCGCCCGCTGCCCGCCCTGCTCCTGCTGCTCGTGGGGGCGGCCGCCGCGACCCTCCTGGTGCCGGAACCCTCGTACTACAACGGGGTCGAGATGGTCCGTCAGGAGCGGACGGAGTGGTACGCGTACCCGCTGGCCCTCGCCGCCGACCTCGCCGTGGCCCACATCGCCGCCACCCGGCGCCGCTGGCTCTCCCTCACCGCGGCCGCCCTGACCTTTCTGAGCCAGGTCGGGACCGCCCTCGTCTACGCCCATGGGCCCAACGCGCAGGGCAGCAGCGCCCTGTTGCTGCTCCTCGCCGTGACGACGTCCTGGTTCGCCGGGGACGCGCGGCGCCAGCGCCGGGACCACGCCGAGACGCTGCGCGCCCAGGCCGTCGCCGCCGAACGGCTGCGCATCGCCCGGGAGTTGCACGACATGGTCGCGCACAGCATCGGCATCATCGCGATCCAGGCGGGGGTGGGGCGGCGGGTCATCGACACCCAGCCCGCCGAGGCCCGCGCCTCCCTGCGGGTCATCGAGGACACCAGCCGCGACACCCTGTCCGGGCTGCGCCGGATGCTGGGCGCCCTGCGCCGCGCCGAACCGGACGGCGGCGGCGCGGAGTCCGTCCCCCTCGACCCGACGCCCGGCCTCGCCGACCTGGACCGCCTCGTCGCCGCCGCGCGGGACGCCGGGGTCGAGGTCGACGTGCGGCTGTGGGGCGCCGGACCGGAGCGCGGACTCCCCGCGGAACTGGACCTGTCCGCGTACCGCATCGTCCAAGAAGCCGTCACCAACGTGGTGCGGCACGCGGGCACCGGCCGCTGCCGCGTCACCGTCGACCGGCGGGAGAAGGAGCTCGGCATCGAGATCACCGACGACGGCAGGGGCGGCGTCGTCTCCGGCTCGGGCTACGGCCTGGTCGGCATGCGCGAGCGAGTCGCCCTGCACGGCGGGGAGTTCACGGCGGGCCCGCGCCCCGAGGGCGGCTTCCGGGTGGCGGCGCTGCTGCCCGTACCGGTGGAGGTGACGCGATGAGCGGCAGGGACATGGAGGCCGATGAGGGCGCGGGGCGGCCCGTGCGCGTCCTCCTCGTCGACGACCAGCCCCTGGTCCGCAACGGCCTGCGCGTGCTCATCAACGACCACCCCGACCTGACGGTGGTGGGCGAGGCCGGGACCGGCGGCGAGGCGGTCGCGCTGGTCCGGGACACCGCGCCCGACGTCGTGGTGATGGACATCCGCATGCCCGGCATGGACGGCATCGAGGCGACCCGGCAGGTCACCGAGGGGCCGGCCCCGGCCCGCGTCGTCGTCCTGACGACGTTCGACGACGACGAGTACGTGTACGCGGCGCTGCGCGCCGGGGCCAGCGGCTTCCTCGTCAAGGACATGGCGCTCGACGACATCCTCGCCGCGATCCGCGTGGTCGCCGCCGGGGACGGCCTCATCGCGCCGAGCGTCACGCGGCGCCTCATCGAGGAGTTCGCGGCCCGCCCCGAGCCCGCGCCGCCGCGGCGCGGCCCCGGCGGCCCCGGCGGCCCCGGCGGGCTGGTCACGGAGAGGGAGCGCGAGGTGCTGACCCTCGTCGGCCGCGGCCTGTCCAACTCCGAGATCGCCGCGGAGCTGTTCATCACCGTCGCCACGGTCAAGGCGCACGTGGCCCGCCTGTTCACCAAGCTGGAGGCCCGTGACCGGGTCCAACTGGTCATCATCGCGTACGAGTCGGGGCTGGTCTCGGCGTCCGGCTGACCACTCGCCCATGGGCCGCCGACCGTCAGGAGGGCGTCGGGTACACGGTGTCCAGGAGGTCGCGTACGAATCGGTCGTCTCCCCGTCCGAGCCGTCCGCCCCGGTGGCCCTGGTCGGCGACGCGGCCCACGCCATGACCCCCAACCTCGGCCAGGGCGCCTGCACGGCGCTCCTCGACGCGGAGGCGCTCACGCGCGCGATCGCGGACCACGGCCCCGAGGGCCTGCCGGCCGCCCTGCGCGCCTACGACAAGGAACGCCGCCGCAGCGCCCAGCGGGTCGCGCTGGGGTCACGCACCCTGCACCGCTTCATGAGCGTGCGCCGCACGGGCCTGCGGAACGCGCTGCTGCGCACGCTGCCCGGCTGAGTGAGCAAGCGAGCGACGGACCGGCTCAGGTGCGGGGTTCGTCGGGCAGGAGCTGGCGCAGCATCGCCTCGAACTCGTCGGTCGTCGGCGGCTCGTCGGCCATGAGGGCCTGCAGCAGCAGACCGTCGTAGGCGTTGACGAAGACCCTGGCCCGCAGCGGGTCGTCGGTGAAGAGCCGGGCGAAGTCGTCGAGCGTCCGGTGCCAGAGGCGGGTCGGGCCGCGCAGGTCCGGCCGCCGGGAGGCGAGCAGGCAGAGTTCGAACTCGGCGAGCAGATGCCCGGGGCGCGACAGGATGTCCGTCATCAGGAGGGCGAGCTTGCGGCGCCGGTCGGTGCCGTCCGCGGGCGCCTCGGCGAGCGCGCGCAGCCGCTCCGCGTCCTCGTTCATGCACGTCGTGAGGGCCGCGGTCAGCAGGGCGTCGATGCTCTCGAAGTAGTAGGTGCTCGCGGTGACCGGGAGCCCCGCCTCGCGGCCGACGGTGCGATGGCTGACGCCCGAGGCGCCGTCGCGTTCGATCACGCGCAAGGTGGCCTCGATGAGTGCGCGTCGACGGCGTTCGCCCTTGGCCCGGCGGCCGTCGGTGATCGGCTCGTTCAGTGTGGATCTCCCGTCCGGTCGTGCTCACCGCGACGATACCCGGACGCCGGTGTCACCTGTCGGGCAGGTGACACCGGCGCGGAGCAACGGCTTCGGCCTCGTCCTCAGCCGCAGACCGCGAGGGTGTCCTGTGCCGGTTCCGCCTCTTGGGCGTCGGCGCGCGCGGTCTCCGTCGTGAGGTGCCGGTGGCCGAGCAGCGTCGTGAGCAGGGCGAGCGCACCCACGGTCACGGCCACCGTGAATCCCGCCCGCGTCCCGAAGGAGTCGACGACCTGTCCCGAGGCCGCGGCGCCGAGCGCCACCCCGACCTGGAGTCCCGCGATCATCCAGGTCATCCCCTCGGTGAGCTGGGAGGCGGGGGCGACCTTGGCCACGATGCCCATGACGGTCACCATGGTGGGCGCGAAGAACACACCCGCGAAGAAGACCGCCACGGACAGGGTCGCGATGCTGTTCACGACGAGGAACGGCAGCGTCGTCAGGGCGGTGCCGGTCACGCCGAGCAGCAGCAGCCGGGGCAGCGGAACGCTCAACTTCAGCGCCCCGAAGGCCAGTCCGGACAGGGCGGACCCGACGGCGTACACGGCGAAGACGATCCCCGCCGCCCCCTTCTGCCCCTGGTCGGCGGCGAAGGCCAGGCCCATCGTGTCGACGGTCCCGGCGATGGCACCGCCGAACATCAGAGTGAGGGCGGGCAGCAGGACGGCCCGTGACCTGATCACCGAGCGCCCGGTGGCGGGCCCGTCCGTGCGCACCGGCGGTTCGGTGCGCTTCTGCGGCACGAAGAGCAGCACCCCGACCGCGAGCAGGACCATCGCCACGATCGGCCCCGCCTCCGGGAACAGGGTGGTGCCCAGCATCACGGCGATGGCGGGTCCGATGATGTACGTGAGTTCGTCCACCACGGACTCGAGCGAGTACGCGGCGTTGAGCTGCGGCGAGTCGCGGTACAGATGGGTCCAGCGGGCCCTGACCATCGCGCCCATGCTGGGCATGAAGCCGGCCAGGAACGCGAAGACGAAGAGGGTCCACACGGGGGCGTCGTAGGACGCGCACAGCAGCAGCCCGCCGAGGGCGGCGACGCTCACACCGGTGGCGGGAAGCAGCACCCGCCCTTGGCCCAACCGGTCCACCACACGCGAGATCTGAGGGCCTATCAGCGCCATGGCCAGGGTGAACGTCCCGGCGACGGCGCCCGCGAGCGCGTACTGCCCGCGCAGTTCGGAGAGCATCGTGAGGATGCCCATGTGGGTCATCGGCAGCGGCAGCCGGGCGAGCAGACCGGCGGCGGAGAAGCCGAGGGTGCCGGGTGCGGCGAAGAGCCGGCGGTAGGGGTCAGCCATCGTCCGTCCCCTGGTCGAATGTGGGCAGCGGGAAGTGGTGCATGAGGGCCTCCGCGGCGCATCACGAGAAACTTGAACGAATGACTCAGTTTCTATCACGGGGTCCTGTCCCCTGCCGAGGGGGGCGTGCCCGGCGCCGAGCGAGAGCCGTGCCGGGGGGTGGGCGTGAACCCCACACCCCTGGCGCGCTTTGTGGGTTCCGGTGCCATAGGACCCGCGTACGGCCGTCCCTACGGTTTCCGCCATGACAAGCGCATTTCCCGAGGCCGGCTTCCTCACCGGCCGCACCGCCCTGGTGACCGGCGGCGGCAGCGGCATCGGCCGGGCCTGTGCCGCGGCCCTCGCCAAAGCGGGCGCCACGGTGCACGTGGTGGACGTGGACGCGACGGCGGCCAAGGCGGTGGCCGAGGAGACCGGTGGCCAGGCCCACGTCGCCGACCTCGCCGACCCCGCCGTCATCGGCCAACTCCCCGCCGCCGTCGACATTTTGGTCAACAACGCCGGATTCCAGCACGTCGCACCGCTCACGGACTTCCCGCCGGAGCGCTTCACCCTGATCCAGCGGGTGATGGTCACCGCGCCGTTCCTGCTCCTGCGCCACACCCTGCCGCACATGTACGCGGCGGGCTGGGGCCGCGTCATCAACATCTCCAGCGTCCACGGCGTGCGCGCCAGCGCCTACAAGAGCGCGTACGTCGCCGCCAAGCACGCCCTCGAAGGGCTCAGCAAGGTCGCCGCCGTGGAGGGTGCCCCGCACGGCGTCACCAGCAACTGCGTCAGCCCCGGCTACGTCCGCACCCCCCTCGTCGAGGGCCAGCTCCACGACCAGGCCACCGCCCACGGCATCACCCGCGACGCGGTCCTCTCCGACGTGCTCCTGACCCGCTCCCCGGTCAAACGCCTCCTCGAGGCGGAGGAGGTGGCCGCGGCGGCGCTCTGGCTGTGCGGCCCGCACTCCGGCTCCCTCACGGGCACGTCCCTGCCCCTGGACGGCGGCTGGACGGCCACCTGATCCCTGACCGCCGTCAGGCGGGACCCCGTTGTGGATCTCGCAATCCGGAGGGAAGCCGACGGACTAGCGACTCGTCCACCAGGCGGCCCCCGTGCAACTGGCGCCGGATACAAGGGTGAGCAGCCAAACGGGCACCCGCTGAACAGTCAAGTGCAGGCCGCCGATGCGGACTTCGACCTGTGGAGGCCGAGGCGGTGCGGGATTCTTTGAAGTCATAAACAGAGCGAAGCACAAGAAGCGCAATCAGAGGAAGGGTTTACAAACCCCTTCTCTGATAGATTTCCTTTTCCCCTCCTGGGGTGCCGAGCGGCTCTGATCAGGCGAATTAAATGGGGAATTGAGGCCGGAGCAATTTGATTTCTTGAACGATGTCCCATCGCCGGACGGCCATGCTCCGTGTCAGCCCTTTTCCCGCAATGGCCACGAGCAATCCTTCAGTTGGGCCGGTCTGCGCCGGTGTCTCTGCGAAGAGTTCTGCCTCCACACGCTCGCCGTCGAACACGCTGCTGCATGGCGTCCGTCGACATGAGCCGACCCGTAACTGTGGTGCTCCATCACATACGCCCCTGACCAGCGGATTCCTACGGTGTGACGGCACATCAACGTCCCCGCCAACCGCCCGGAAGTGGTGCCCATGTCCGCCACCGAAACACCGCCGCGCCGCATCGCCCGCATCGTCGGCGCCAGCCTCATCGGTACCACCGTGGAGTGGTACGACTTCTTCCTCTACGGCTCCGCCGCCGCCCTCGTCTTCAACACCCTCTTCTTCCCCGCGAGCGACCCCCTCACGGGCACCCTGATCGCCTTCGTCACCTATGCCATCGGCTTCGCCGCCCGGCCGCTCGGCGGGCTGGTGTTCGGGCACTTCGGGGACCGGGTCGGGCGCAAGAAGCTGCTGGTGGTGAGCCTGTTGATGATGGGCGGTGCCACCTTCGCGATGGGGCTGCTGCCCACGTACGACTCGATCGGCGTCGGTGCGCCGGTCCTGCTGACCGTGCTCCGGCTGATCCAGGGCTTCGCCCTGGGCGGCGAGTGGGGCGGTGCCGTCCTCATCGTGTCCGAGCACGGGGGCGCCAAGCACCGTGGTTTCTGGGCCTCTTGGCCGCAGGCCGGTGCCCCCGGCGGCAACCTGCTGGCCACCGGTGTGCTCGCGCTGCTCGCCGCCGTGCAGAGCGACAAGACCTTCGAGGCGTGGGGGTGGCGCATTCCGTTCCTGCTGTCGGGGGTGCTCGTCGGCATCGGGCTGTGGATCCGGGTGTCCGTGTCCGAGTCGCCGGTCTTTCTCGAGGCCCGGGCGAAGGCCGAGCGCGAGGCGGCCGCCGGGCTGCGGCAGGAAGCGCCCGTCGTGCAGGTGTGGCGGCGCAGTTGGCGCGAGGTGCTCGCCGCCATCGGGACCCGGTTCGGGGAGAACATCTCCTACTACATCCTCACCTCCTTCCTCCTCGTGTACGTCACCACGCATCTGGACCTGCCACGCGGCACCGCCCTCAACGCCGTACTCATCGGCTCCGCCGTGCACTTCGTGACCATCCCGCTGTGGGGCGCGCTCTCCGACCGGATCGGGCGCAGGCCCGTGTCGCTCATCGGCTCGGTGGGCATGGCCGGCTGGGCCTTCGCGTTCTTCGCGCTGCTCGACTCCAAGTCCTTCCCGGTGATCACGCTCTCGGTCACCGTGGGGCTGCTGCTGCACGGCGCCATGTACGGGCCGCAGGCCGCCTTCATCTCCGAGATGTTCGACACGAAGGTCCGCTACTCCGGCGCCTCGATGGGCTCCCAGCTCGCCTCGATCGTGGCCGGGGCGCTCGCGCCGATCATCGCCGTCGAACTCCTCAAGGACTACGACTCCTCGCTGCCCGTCGCCCTGTACGTGTCCCTGGCCGCGGTCGTCACCACCGTCACGGTCGTCGTCGCCAAGGAGACCCGGGGCCGCGACCTCGGCGACAGCGACCTGGGCACGGATCTACCGGAGGCGGCCGCCGTTGACGGGCAGGGCGCCGATCCCGTGCGGAACTGACCGCCCCCGCACCGGAGAAGATGTCCCCATGGCCCCCGCCGATGACAGACCCGCCCCCGCCGTCGCCGCCCTCCGCTCGCTGCTCGACCTGGTGGCGGCGGAGGCGCCCGCCGAGCGGTTCGCGCGCGTGGCCGCCGAGGCGCGGGCGGACGGGGCGCCGCCCGCGGACCTCGCCGTCGTCGAGGAGGCGACCCGCGTCGCCCTGGAGCTCGGCCGCACCCTCGCCCAGCGGCGCCGCCGCGAAGCCGAGCTGTCCGCCCTGTTCGACACGGCGGGGGACCTGGCGGCGCTCAGCGATCTGGACGCCGTGCTGCGCGCCATCGTCCATCGCGCCCGCACGCTCCTGGGCACCGACGTCGCCTACCTCACCCTCAACGACCCGGTCGCCAAGGACACGTTCATGAGCGTCACCGACGGCTCGGTGTCCGCGCGCTTCCAGCAGCTGCGGCTCGGCATGGGTGAGGGGCTCGGCGGTCTCGTCGCACAGACCGCCCGGCCCTACGCCTCCGCCGACTACCGCACCGACACCCGCTTCAAGCACACCGGGACCATCGACACGGCGGTGGGGGAGGAGGGGCTGCGCGCCATCCTCGGCGTGCCGCTGCGCGTGGGCCCCCGCGTCATCGGGGTGCTGTTCGCCGCCGACCGCACCCACCGCGACTTCCCGCCCGACGCCATCGCCCTGCTCTCCTCGCTCGCCGACCACGCCGCCGTCGCCATCGACGGCGCCCGCCTCCTCGACGAGACCCGCGCCGCGCTCGTCGAGCGGGGCGCGGCCAACGACACCGCCCGCGCCCACAGCGAGGCCCTGCGCCGCGCCGCCGACGCCCACGACCGGCTCACCCAACTCGTGCTGCGGGGAGGGGGAGTCGAGGACGTGGCGCGCGAGATCGCCGCGCTGCTCGGCGGCGGTCTGGCCCTGCACGACGCCGACGGCACCGAACTCGCCCGTACCAGCGGCGACAGCGGGACGCGTGCCGGCACCAGTGGCGGCAGTAGTACGAGTACCGGTACCGGCCCTCGTACTGCTGCGGTGCCGCCCAGCGCCGAGGGCATCGCCGTCTCGCGCCGCAGCGGGCAGGCCGTGCAGGCCGGGGACACCTGGGTGTACGCGGTCCTCGCGGGGCCCGAGCTCCTCGGCAGCCTCGCCCTGACCGGGCGGCCCGAACTCACCGCCGCCGACCGCCGGCTCTTCGAACGGGCCGGTCTGGTCGCGGCGTTGCTCCTGCTGCTGCGCCGCTCCGTCGCCGAGGCCGAGGACCGGGTGCGGGGCGACCTCCTCGACGACCTGCTCACCCCCGCGCCGCCCGGCGCCTCCCGCGACAGCGGCAGCCTCGCCCTGCGCGCCCGCCGGCTCGGCGTCCACCTCGGGCGGCCCCACCTCGTCCTCGCCCTCGACTGCGACCCCGACGTCAGGCCCCGCCTCGCCGCCGAGACCGCCCGCCGCGCCCGCGCACTCGGCGGCCTGGCCGGCACCCGCGACAGCCGCGTCGTCCTGCTCGCCCCGGCCCCCGACGACCCCGGCGCCCTCGCCCGTGAGCTCGCCCACGACCTGGGCCGCAGCGTGGGCTGCCCGGTGACCGTGGGCTCGGCGGGCCCCGCGACGGACGCCGCCCGGCTCCCGGCGACGCACCGCGAGGCCCACCGCTGTCTGGACGCCCTGCACGCCCTCGGCCGCACCGGGGACGGCGCGGGCCCCGAGGACCTGGGCTTCCTCGGCGTACTCCTCGGGGACCGCACCGACGTCACGAGCTATGTGCGACGGGTGCTCGGCCCGGTCCTCGACTACGACAGTCGGCGCGGCACCGACCTCATCCGCACCCTGGACGCCTACTACGCCCACGGCGCCAGCCTCGCCCAGGCCAAGGACACCCTGCACGTCCACGTGAACACGGTGGTGCAGCGCCTGGACCGGGTCGCGCAGCTCCTCGGCTGCGACTGGAACTGCCCGGAGCGCGCCCTGGAGATCCAACTCGCCCTGCGCCTGCACCGGTTGGGCCGCTGGTGAACGCGGGTGCCGGGCGGCCGCTCACCCCGTGAAGCGGCCGCTCACACCGTGAAGCGGTCCGGGTCCGCCGCCGTCCAGTCCGCGGCCCACGACGCGGGTGGGTCGGCCAGCAGCTGCCCCGGCTCCAGCCACTCGTAGAGCTCCGCGTACGACAGGACCTGGCCGGCCGCGCCGGTGCGGCGCAGCAGCAGGTGCGGGCGCAGCCCTTGCGGTCCATCGAGGCCCATGGCCGCCATGATCTGCTGTGCGCTGCGCACCGTCGCGGCCTGATAGCGGCGCACGCGCAGCGACTTGTCGGCGACGTCCAGGGCGCGGGCGCGCCGCGGGTCCTGGGTGGCGACGCCCACGGGGCAGGTGTTGGTGTGGCAGGACTGGGCCTGCACACAGCCGACGGCGAACATCATCGCGCGGGCGGCGTTGGTGAAGTCCGCGCCCTGGGTGAGGCGTTTGACGATGTCGGAGCCGGTGGCGACCTTGCCGCTCGCGCCGATCCGGATCCGTCCGCGCAGCCCGGTGCCGACCAGCGCGTTGTGCACGGTCATGAGGCCCTCGGTGAGCGGCGTGCCCAGGATGTCGGCGAACTCGAGGGGCGCCGCCCCGGTGCCGCCCTCCGCGCCGTCCACCACGACGAAGTCGGGGGTGACGCCCTCGTCGAGCATGGCCTTGCACAGCGCGAGGACCTGCAGGCGTGCGCCGACGCACAGCTTGATGCCGACCGGCCTGCCGCCCGCGAGTTCGCGCAGGCGGGCGATGAACAGGACGAGTTCGCGCGGGGTGGAGAAGACCTGGTGGTACGGGGGTGAGATCACCGCGCGGCCCTCGGGCACCCCGCGGACGGCGGCGATCTCGGCGTTCACCTTCGGCCCCGGCAGGACTCCGCCGATGCCCGGCTTGGCGCCCTGCGACAGCTTCAGGGACACGCACTTGACCTGGGGATGGGCGGCGACTTTCGCCTCGAACCGCGCGGCGTCGAAGCCGCCCTCGTCGGTGCGGCAGCCGAAGTAGCCCGTGCCGAGCTCCCAGATGAGGTCGCCGCCGTGGCGCAGGTGGTACTCGGAGAGCCCGCCCTCCCCGGTGTCGTGCGCGAAACCGCCGAGCGCCGCGCCCTTGTTGAGCGCCAGGATCGCGTTGGCGGAGAGCGCGCCGAAGCTCATCGCGGAGACGTTCAGGAGGGCCATGTCGTAGGGGCGGTCGCAGTCCGGGCCGCCGACCCGCACGGTGGGCGGGTCCTCGGGGACGGGGCGGGGCGCGATGGAGGGGACGAGGTACTCGTATCCCCGCTCGTACAGATCGCGCTCGCTGCCGAAGGGCTCCTCCGCCTCGATGCCCTTGGCGCGCTGGTAGACGGTGGAACGGACGTCCCGGTCGTAGGGGCGGCCGTCGTGGTTGCGCTCGATGAAGTACTGCTGGAGCTCGGGGCGGATGTCCTCCAGAAGGAAGCGGGCGTGCCCCAGGAGCGGGTAGTTGCGCAGGATCGAGTGGCGGCGCTGGAGCAGGTCCCAGCAGCCGAGCGCCGCCAGGGCCAGGGCGGGGGCGGCCGCGATCCACCACCACGGCGACACGGCCAGGGCGAGGACCAGGGCCGCCGCCGCCGGTGGCAGCACGGCGGCGAAGGCCGTGTACCGGGCGTAGCGCCCCACGGAGGCGCTGCTCAGGACTGGGGCCGCTTGCCGTGGTTGGCCGCGTGCTTGCGGCGGGCCTTCTTCTTGCGGCGACGCTTCGAGGACATGGACGCTTCTCCTCTCCCACCAGGACGTTCCGGGCGTTCTAGGATTTCGCCCGGATTTATCCCATTCATCCTGGCATGGGGTCGCGCGCCCGGCATGGGGGAGCGGCCTCGCTCAGGGGCGTTCCGGCACCAGCAGGCTCGCCGCGAAGCCGATGAACGCGACGCCGCAGACCTGCTCCATGCGGCGCCGGAACGCGGGGCGGCGGATCCGCTCTCCGAGCGCGGCGGCGGCGCCGGACACCACCCAGTACCAGAGGGCGAGTTCGGCCACGTCGATCACGGTCAGGAGCATGGTCGCGCCGAAGACCGGCTCGCCGCGCGGGATGAACTGCGGGATCAGGCTCATGTAGAAGATGCCCGCCTTGGGGTTCAGCAGGTTGGTGCCGAGCCCGGCCCGGAAGGCGGCCGCGCGCCCCGGCGCGACCTTCGGCGCCGCGGGTGCCCCCGCCGCCGGAGCCACGGCCGTGGCCTCTGCCTTCGCGCTGTCGCCCGTCGCCGTCTCGAACGCCTTCCGGCTCCGCGCCTGCCACAGGGCCGAGCCGCCCAGCCACAGCAGATACGCCGCACCGGCGATGCGCAGCGCGTCGTACGCCAGGTGCGAGGCGGTGAGCAGTGCGGTGATGCCGACCGCGGCGGCCACGCCCCAGGCGAAGCAGCCCGTGATGATGCCGAGCGCCGCCGCGTGCCCCGCGGCTTTCCCCTGCGCGATGGCCGTGCGCAGGACGAGCATCGTGTCGAGCCCCGGAGTGACGTTGATGAGCGCGGCGACTCCGGCGAAGGCAAGGGCTGAGGTGAGCATGCCGGGATGCTAATTCCGTGGACCGGCGGGCGACATCGAATACCGGCGGGCGACATCGAATAGGCGGCGCGCAAAAGGGGGCGGAGCGGGAGCCACCGCCCGGGCGGTGGCGAAGATCACGGGGGTCCGGAGGTGCGTTCCGCATATCGTGCGAGCGGCGCGCGACGAACCGAACGAGGAGACCTCAGCATGCGAACGACCGAGCCGAGGGGCGCCGTGCTGACCAGGGGCGATCTGGTGGAGGGCTGGCGCAGGGCCGGGGTCACGGAGGGCATGGACCTGATCGTGCACTCGTCCCTGTCGAGCCTCGGCCGCGTCGAGGGCGGCGCCGCCACGGTCGTCGACAGCCTGCGCACCGCGCTCGGTCCCACCGGCACGCTCGTCACGCCCGCCTTCACCTGGCAGGTCGCCGACCCCGACCCCGGGCACGTGGGCGTCCCGGACGCCGGGGTGCGCGAGCGGCGTGCGGCGGTGCCGCTGTTCCACCCGGACCTGGAGACCACCAGCATGGGCGCCGTGCCCGAGCTGGTGCGCGCCCTGCCGGAGAGCCTGCGCAGCTCCCACCCGCAGGCGTCCGTCGCCGCCGTGGGCGCCCGGGCCGCCGAGATCGTGGCCCGCCAGACGCTGGGCTTCGCCATCGGCCGCACCTCGCCCTTCGGCGCCCTGCACGACCTCGACGGCCACATCCTGCTGGTCGGTGTCGGCCACGACCGCAACACCTTCCTCCACTACGCCGAGACGCTCACGCCCCGCCCCCGCCTCAAGGTCCGCCGCTTCCCGCTGTCCGTGCACGGTGAGCGGGTCTGGACCGAGACCCTCGACGTCGGCAACGACAACGGCCGCCACTTCCCCGCGGTGGGCCGCGCCTTCGAGGAGTGGGCGGGGACCGAGGAGGTCATGGTCGGGGCCGCGGCGTGCCGACTGCTTCCGGTGCGTCCCCTGGTGGAGTTCGCGGTGCGCCGCCTCACCCAACTCCTGGCGGCCGACGAGGAGTTGAGCTAGGCCCCACCCGTGCCGTCCTGGCCGACGGCGTCCAGCGACGGGGCGATGACCGCGAAGGCCCGGTCGAGGAGCCCGGCCGGGTCCGCGTCGCCGTCGCTGCCGCTCCACCGCTGGAGCACGGCGTCGAAGGCGGACAGGGCCATTCCCGCGGCGAGTTGGGGGTAAAGGTCCGTCTCCGCATCGAGGCCGAGGCGGCGTGCGAGCTCGGCCGTCAGCTCGTCGCGCCACTGTGCCTGGCGCTCCAGGAAGCGGGCGCGCAGCGCGGGCGTGCGCAGGATCAGTTGGACCACGGGCAGCGCGCGCTCAAAGTGGTCGGCGGCGCAGGCGGCGAGCGGCACCTGGACGGCGTGGCGGAGCGCCGCCGAGGGCGGCTCGGCGGCGGGCCGTGCGGCCAGCTCGGTGGGGATCCCCGTGCCCAGGTCGGCCAGGAACTGGACGACCACCTCTTCCTTGGACGCGAAGTACCGGAAGAACGTCCGCTTGGAGACCCCGGCGGCGGCCACGATCTCGTCGACGGTGACGACGTCGAAGCCCTTGAGCGCCATCAACTGCAGGGCCGCTTCGGTCAGTTCGTCCGAGACGAGCTGGCGCTTGCGCTGGGCGAGGCTGCTCTGGGAGCGGCCGGTTTCCGGGCGTGGGGTCACGCCGTCATCGTACACGTCATGCCGCTGGCGACACTCAAAGACCTTCTTGACACCAAGTGCCACCAAAGGCAATCTGTGCCGCATGACGCAGCAGCAGCGCTGGACAGCCGAACAGATCCCGGACCAGAGCGGCCGGACCTTCCTGGTCACCGGGGCGAGCAGTGGCCTCGGACTCGCCACCACCAGGGAGCTAGCCCGCGCGGGCGGACACGTGATCCTCGCGGTGCGCGACGAGGCGAAGGGCCGCCGGGCCGTCGCGACCCTCGCCGCCGAGCAGCCGGACGCGCGCCTCGACACCCGTCTCGACGTGCGCCGCCTGGACCTGGCCGACCTCGACTCGATACGTGACTTCGCCGCACAACTCCACACCGAACGCGGCCGGTTGGACGTGCTCATCAACAACGCGGGCGTGATGGCCCTGCCCCGCACGCTGAGCCCACAGGGCCACGAGCTGCAGTTCGCGACCAACCACCTGGGCCACTTCGCGCTCACCGGGCTGCTGCTCGACCTGCTCGCCGCCGGGCGCGATCCGCGCGTGGTCACGATCAGTTCCGTCAACCACCGCCAGGCCGCCCTGCGCTTCGACGACCTCGACGGCGAGCGCCACTACAAGCCCATGGCCGCGTACAACCAGTCCAAGCTCGCCAACGCCGTCTTCGGCCAGGAGCTGCACCGGCGCC
This sequence comes from Streptomyces sp. NPDC059009, assembly GCF_042740175.1. Classification (NCBI taxonomy): domain Bacteria; kingdom Bacillati; phylum Actinomycetota; class Actinomycetes; order Kitasatosporales; family Streptomycetaceae; genus Streptomyces; species Streptomyces sp. NPDC059009. Next base: position 169,337 of record NZ_JBHYJB010000017.1, read on the forward strand.
TCACCCCCGCGGCCAGCCCCGTGCGCAGCGTGCTCGCCCACCCCGGCTACACCGCGAGCAACCTCCAGCTGAACGGCCCGACCGGCCCGTGGCGGGTGCTCCTCGGCCGCATCGGCAACCCGCTGCTCGCCCAGCGCCCGGAGCGCGGCGCCCTGCCCCAGCTCTACGCGGCGACCGAACCAGGCGTACTGGGCGGGGAGTTCATCGGGCCCGACGGCCCGGCGGAGCTGCGCGGCGCCCCCACCCGCGTGCGTCTCGCCCCGGCGGCGGCCGACGCGGAGAACGGCCGCCGCCTGTGGGAGATCTCGGAACGGCGCACCGAGGTCCGGTACGGATTCCCGACCCCCGTGTGAGCCTGTGCGTGTGCGAGCTTCTAGCCGAGCGGGGTGTCCTGCGGGGCCACGATCCCGAACTCGGCCGCGAGGACACGGCGCACCTCGTCCCCGTCGGCCAGCTCCCGCTCCTTGCGCGCGCCGCTGTCCATGTCGGTCTCCACCAGGCTCCGCCCGGCCAGCGCCACGTGCCGGTCGGCGAACAGCCGTTGGGCGTGGAGACCGGTGGCGAAGGGGGAGCGGGGGTTGGTCGCGATGTGCCAGTTGATGACCTCGAAGTCGGGCGCGAGGAACGGCTCGACGGTGAAGGCGTACTGATCCTGCCAGCCGGACCCCTCGGCCTCGATCGCGTACGCCTGCAGCACCCACTGCGGCAACGGCCCGCCGTCCGGCCGCCGGACGAGCCGGTGGCGGCGCGCGCCGACGCGCACCTCCGCGTCCGCGACCAGCGGCATGGCCTCGACGATCGAACCGATCGAGCCGAAGCCGGCATCGGCGACGTACGGCTGCTCCTCCCCGGGGACGTCGACGAGGAGCAGCATGTGCGTACGCGGCCGCACCGCCCCGCGCGCCCCGACCAGGACGCGTGCGGTCAGCCGGGTCACGCCGAAGCCGAGGGCCTCAAGTGCCGTGGCGAACAAGGTGTTGTGCTCGTAGCAGTAGCCGCCACGCGCGCTCCGTACGAGCTTGGCCGTCAGGTCCGGCACGGCCAGGGACGGCGCCCGGCCACGGATCGGATCGAGGTTCTCGAACGGGATGGCGTGCAGGTGGGCGCCGTTGAGGTCGCGCAGGGCGGCGGCGTCCGCACCGTGCCCGCCGGGCCGGCCGACCCTGGCCAGATAGGCGTCCAGGTCGAACTCGGCGGTGCTGCTGGGGTCGTGAGGGGACATGGGGACGACCGTACACAGGCGTAACGAGCCACTTTTTCGGGAACTTGGGAATGTACGCCGTGCGATATTGCGCACACCGTACGGGATCCGTACGGTGTTCGAGACAGCACGCTCCGTGCACGCTCACCCCCGAGCGACAGCGCGCCCCCACGCCGCCGACCAAGGAGCAGCGATGACGACCTTCCGTGACCGCGACGCCGCCGACGCCCCGCGCCTGTCCGTCCTCAAGGGCGAGGGCCGCACGCCGGAACGGGACGACGCCGCCCCGCCCGCGCGCCCCTCGCGATGGCTGCGCGCCGTGCCGGAGGGGAGTGACGAGCCCGTGGCGGTGCGTAAAGAGGTGCGAACCGGGCGCGTGTGCCTCACATTCGATTACTGAGGGGCCTGTGCAGGGCCGGGTGCTGACGGACCGCTGAAAGGAACTGAGACCGCCCTCCCGGTTGCCGGGTACGGTCCGGTTACCGCGCAGCCCCTGCCCGAAAGGAGCTCTCGATGAGTGCCCTCGCGCTGTCGGTGCTGCTCTCCCTCGTCTCCGCCGTGGCCTACGCGGCGGGCGCCCTCCTCCAGGAGCAGGTGGCCGCGGCCAGTGCCGACCACGCGTACGCCCCGGTCCGCCGCCCGCGCTGGTGGATCGCCGTGGCGCTCAACGGGATCGGCGCCCTGCTGCACGTGACCGCGCTCGCCTGCGGGCCCCTCAGCCTGGTCCAGCCGCTCGGCGCCCTCACCATCGTCTTCGCGCTGCCGCTCGCCGCGCTCTTCCTGCGCCGCCCCGCCGGGGCCACCGCCTGGCGCGGCGCCGTCATGGCCACGGTGGGCCTCGCCGGGCTGCTCGCACTGACCGGCGCCGCCGACTCCGCCGCGCTGCGCGGCGCCGACCGGATCGTGGTCGCGCTGACCGCCTTCGCCGTCGTCGCGGCCCTCATGGTGTGCGCCCGCGCCGCGCACCGGCACCCCGTGGTGCGCGCCGCGCTCCTCGCGAGCGGCGCCGGGGTCGCCTTCGGCATGGCCTCCGTCTTCACCAAGAGCGTGGCCCTGGACTGGAGTTCGGCGGCGCTGCTCGGCCAGCTGCCCAGCCTCGCCGTCATCGCGGTGCTCGCCACCTGCGGGCTGCTCCTGTCGCAGGCGTCCTACCGCGGCGCCGGGCTCGCCGCGCCGCTCGCCGTCGTGACCGTCGTGAACCCGGTGGTCGCGGCCGTCGTCGGCCTCACCCTCTTCGGCGAGAGCTTCCGGTACGGGACGACGGGCACCCTCCTCGCCCTGGGCTGCGGCGTCGTCGCGGCGGGCGGACTGATCCTGCTGACCACGGAGCGCATCGGCCGCACCGAGCCCGTGCGCGCCGAGCCGCGCCCGGCCGTCCCCGTGGAGGGACCGCACCTCTCCGCGCTGCCGCGCCAGTCGCCCGTCGTGCGCCGCCACCTCGGTGCGACCAGGGCCGGAGAGGAGAGCGGCCGGGCCCGGCGCGGAGCCGCGGACAACCCCTTCGTGTCCCGCTGATCGCTCGCATAGGCTGCATGAATGAGCATTCTGGATGACGCCCGCGCGGGCATGAACCCCGAGACCCGACCCCAGGACGACCTCTTCGGTCATGTGAACGGCCACTGGCTGGACACCGCCGCGATCCCCGAGGACCGCTCCAGCTGGGGCCCCTTCGTGGAGCTCGCCGACACCGCCGAGCAGCAGGTCAAGGAGATCATCCAGGAGCTGGCGGCGGACGCCTCGGGCCCGGACTCGGAGGACGCGCGCAAGATCGCCGCCCTGTACGCCTCCTTCATGGACGAGGAGCGCATCGCCGACCTCGGCCTCGCCCCGGTGGTGCCCCTCATCGAGGAGGTCGCCGGGCTGCGCGACCTGAAGGACCTGGCGGCCTTCCTCGGCCGGTTCGAGCGCGTCGGCGGCACCGGCCTCTTCGGCACGTACATCGACACCGACGACCGCGACTCCGACCGCTACCTCTTCAACATCCTCCAGGGCGGCCTCGGCCTGCCCGACGAGTCGTACTACCGGGACGAGAAGTTCGCCGAGATCCGCGAGGCGTACATCGGCTACCTCACCCAGCTCCTCACCCTCGCCGAGCACGCGGAGCCCGAGGCGGCCGCCCGCGCGGTCCTCGCCCTCGACACGAAGCTCGCGTCCGGGCACTGGGAGCGCGCCGAGACCCGCGACGTGCAGAAGACCTACAACCTCACCTCGCTCGACGAACTCACCGCCCTCGCCCCCGAGTTCGACTGGCACGGCTACGTCGAGGGCCTCGGCGGCACGGACGCGACGATCGCCGAGACCTGCGTCCGCCAGCCCTCCTACCTCGCCCACCTGTCGACGGTCCTCGCCGAGACCCCCGTCGAGCAGTGGCGGGACTGGACCCTCACCCGCGTCCTGCGGGCCTGCGCGCCCTACCTCACCGACGCGTTCGTGCAGAACAACTTCGAGTTCTACGGCCGCACCCTGAACGGCACGCCGGAGCTGCGCGCCCGCTGGAAGCGCGGGGTCCAGTTCGTCGAGGGCGCCATCGGTGAGGCCGTCGGCAAGGTGTACGTGGCCCGGCACTTCCCGCCGAGCTCCAAGGCGCTGATGGACGACCTGGTCGCCAACCTCCTCGAGGCGTACCGGCAGTCCATCGCCCGGCTCGACTGGATGACCGACGAGACGAAGGAGCGGGCGTACGAGAAGCTCGCCACCTTCCGCCCCAAGATCGGCTACCCGGACACCTTCCGGGACTACTCGGCCCTCCAGGCCGGCGCCGGCGACCTGCTCGGCAACGCCCAGGCCGCGGCCGCCTTCGAGTCCGACCGGCAGCTCGCCAAGATCGGCGCGCCGGTCGACCGCGACGAGTGGTTCATGCTGCCGCAGACCGTCAACGCCTACTACAACCCGGGCACCAACGAGATCTGCTTCCCCGCGGGCATCCTGCAAAAGCCGTTCTTCGCGCCCGACGCCGACGCGGCCGAGAACTACGGCGGCATCGGCGCCGTCATCGGCCACGAGATCGGCCACGGCTTCGACGACCAGGGCGCGCAGTACGACGGCGCGGGCAACCTCAACGACTGGTGGACCGCCGCCGACAAGACCGCCTTCGAGGCCAAGTCCAAGGCCCTCGTCAAGCAGTACGACGCGTTCTCGCCGCGCAACCTCCCCGGCGAGTTCGTCAACGGCTCCCTCACCGTCGGTGAGAACATCGGCGACCTCGGCGGCCTCACCATCGGCCACACCGCCTACCTGATCTCCCTCGACGGCGCCCCGCTGCCCGAGAGCGACGGACTCACCGGCTCCCAGCGGCTCTTCCTCAACTGGGCCTACGTGTGGCGCACCAAGCGCCGCAAGGAGCAGGAGCAGCAGTACCTGACCATCGACCCGCACTCGCCGCCGGAGTTCCGCGCCAACATCGTGCGCAACCTCGACGAGTTCCACGAGGCGTTCGGCACCGCCGAGGGCGACGGGCTGTGGCTCGACCCGACGGAGCGCGTCCGCATCTGGTGAACCCGTGAAGGCCAATGGCCCGGTGTGAAAGGTGAGTCGGCCCGCGCGGCACCACGGATACCGTGATCGCCGCGCGGGCCACCGCGTTTTCCGTAGGCGAGGGTCGGGGCACGGCGTGGACGCGCGAGGCTACGCCTTCCTCAGCCCGCTCACGAGCTCGAACGACCGTACCCGGTCGGCGACTTCGTACACCGGCGTGATCATCATCAGCTCGTCGGCGCCCGTCGCCTCCGCGATCCGGTGCAGCGCCGCCTCCACCGACTCCGGAGTGCCCTTGGCCTGTTGGGCCCCGTACGCGGCGAGTGCCGCCTCGTCCTCGGGGCTGAAGACGTGCTCGGCCGCCGCGGCCGGGCTGGGGAAGGGCAGTTCGCCCTGCCGCTTGAGCAGCCCTGCCTTCACCACCTCCATGGGCCGGGACAGCTCGACGGCCCGCTCCTCGGTGTCCGCGCACACGGTCTCGACACAGACGAGGACGCGGGGCTCCGCGCACCACCGGGACGGGCGGAACGCGTCGCGGTAACGCCCCACCACCTCAAGGGTGTTGTCGGGCCGGATGTGATGGGCCACCGCGACCGGCAGGCCGAGCTCACCGGCCAGCGTGGCGCCCGTGGCGCTCGACGCGAGCAGCCAGGGCTCGGGCAGCTCGCCGAAGCCGACCTCGACGAGGAAGTCCAGCGTGGCCGCGACGTCGCGGTGGTACTCCTCGTCCGTGGTGGGGTCGGCGCCCCGGCGCAGCGCCCGCGCGGTCTCCGCGTGGAAGGTGCCGGGCCCGCGCCCGATGCCGAGGTCGACGCGTCCCGGGTGGAGGGCGGCGAGCGTCGTGAACTGCTCGGCCACCATCAGCGGGGCGTGGTTGGGCGCGAGCACCCCGCCGGAGCCGACGCGCAGTCCGGTCGTGGCGGAGCCGATGTGCGCGCTCAGGACGGCGGGCGGGAAGGCTCCGATGGAGGGGGAGCGGTGGTGCTCGGCGAACCACAGGCGGTGCCAGCCGAGCCGGTCGAGCGCGAGGGCGGTCTCCTCGGCGTTGCGGAGGGCGGCGGAGGCCGTTGTCCTGGCCTCGACCATGGCGACTTCCAGGGCGGAGAGAGGCAGTTCGATCACCTGTCCACCATAAGCGGCCGTGACATTTGTACGGGCGAGACGGAGACATGTGGATCTGCCGGACCCGGGCCCGCGCCCCGACGATGAGGGGAGACGCGACAAGCCGAGGCGAACAGGCAAGAAGGCAAGCAGGCAAGCAGCGGAACCCGGAGGTGCGGGGCTCATGGAGACAGTGGTCACGGGGGACAGGACGGTGCCGGAGAGCGGCACGTACGACATCGACGCGGCCGCGTCGACGGTGCGGTTCCGGATGAGCTCGTTCCTCGGACTCGTCCCCGTGCGGGGCGACTTCGCCGTCGCGGGCGGCCGGATCACGGTCTCCGACTCGCTCCCGGCCTCGACGGTGGACGTCTCGCTCCGCGCGGACACCTTCGCATCGGGGATGGCGCGCCGCGACGCGCACGTGAAGTCCGCGGACTACCTCGACGCGGCGACGTACCCCGACATCACCTTCGCCGGCGGCGGCCCGACGGTCCCGCCGGCCGGACTCGCCACACTGCCGGGCGAGTTGACGGTGCGCGGCGTGACCCGCCCCGTCACGGTGACCGTCGACGCGGTGGACGTGACGGACGGACGCCTGACGGCCCGCGCCTCGGCCACCGTCGACCGCTACGCGTTCGGCGTGACCGCGGGGAAGGGCATGACCGGCCGCCGCCTGAAGATGCTGATCGAGGTACGGGCGGATCTGCGTCCGGCCGGGCAGACGTCGACGATGGGGTGAAGGATTCGGAGCACGCTCCTGTGTGCGCGAAGATGCCGGGATGGACTACGAGTACTGGACCGAGATCCACGCGCGCGGCGGCATTCCCGCCGTGAAGAGTGCCCTGGAGGAGCTGACCGAGGCGGACGGTGCCGATCCGCAGCGTGTGGACGCCGCCGTCGAGGCGGCCCTGCAGGTCATCGCGGACGACACCGCCCGCCTCCAGGCGCGGGCCGACCAGGCGGAGGAGCGCCTGCGGCAGCTGCGCGAGGAGGCGGCGGAGGTGGAGCGCCAGGTCGAGGCGGGCCCCGCGGCGGAGGGCTAACTGCTGGGCGCGGCCTCGTCGTTGGTCGTCACCCGGACGTAGTCGACGACGAGCTGTTGCGGGAAGCTCGTGCTGCCGTCCGGGTCGCCGGGCCAGTAGCCGCCCACGGCGAGGTTGAGGATCAGGAAGAACGGCTTGTTGAACACCCACTGCTTGCCGTTGACGTCGGCCGGGGTGCGGGTCTGGTAGACGTTCCCGTCCACCGACCACTTCACGGAGTCGGGGCCCCAGTCCACCGCGAAGGTGTGGAAGTCGTCCGCGAACTGCTGTCCGTTCGGGAGGGTGTAGGCGGCGCCGACGCCGCCCGAGCCGGAGTAGCCGGGGCCGTGCAGCGTGCCGTGCACGGTGCTCGGCTCGAAGCCGACGTTCTCCATGATGTCGACCTCGCCGCAGGCCGGCCAGCCCGCGCTGCCGATGTCGTCGCCGAGCATCCAGAAGGCGGGCCACATGCCCTGCCCGCGCGGCACCTTCATGCGCGCCTCGACATGGCCGTACGCGCGCGTGAACTTGCCCGCCGTGTTGAGGCGGGCCGAGGTGTACTCGCACCGCCCGTACCAGCACTGGTAGTTGCCGGGGTTCTCCTTGCGCGCCGTGATCACCAGGTTGCCCCGGCCGTCGAGGGCGGCGTTGTCGTTGCCGGGCGTGTAGTACTGCCGCTCGTGGTTGTTGACGTTGTCGCCGGTCTCGATCTGCCACTTGGAGCCGTCGACGGCGGCTCCGGCGGGTCCGTCGAAGGTGTCCGTGAAGGCGTCGGCGGTGAGGGCGGCGGCGGGGTCGGCAGCCGGGGCGGGGGCCGGAGCGGGGGCCGCGGTCGCGCCGCCGGGTATCGCGGTGAGGACGCCGGCGCAGGCGACGAGGGCGAGTGCGCAGCGGGCCGCGCGGGAAGCGGAGGGCATGGTCATCACGTCACTTCGTGTGGGGGGGGCGACGGTCGTGCGCATGACAATGTGGCGTCGAGACGTGAACGCTGAGAGCGCTCAACTCCCGCGCTTTCTTCAGTACTTGATTTAAGGGAGGGGGTGCGGCGCCGTCAAGGAGTTGGTGCGGACCAAGGAGGTCGCACGGCCATGTGGCGGGAGCGCGGCCTGCGGACAAACGGGACATGAGCGGCCGCCGGCGCGACAACGCCGCAGGTGAGTGCGCCTTACATGCACCAGGGTCGTCTCCTCCCCCAGGAGGAGACGACGCCTGCGGCTGTACATCAAACGCGGGCCCGTAGTCCAGCTTGGAGGCTGACTTTCTCGGCCAGAACAGTGGCGATTATGTAAGGGATTCTTGTTCGACCGCCCGCCAAGCACAGCCTGCGCCGGGCGGTCACGCCTGCCTGCCAATTCCCGACGGGGGTCCCTTTCGCCGTGGCTACGTTCCTCTACAAACTCGGCCGCCTCGCCTTCCGGCGACGCTGGTACGTCGCGCTGATATGGGTGGCTCTGCTCGTCGGGGTCGGCGCCGCCTCCTCGATGGCGCCCAAGCCGCCCGCCGACAGCTTCTCCATGCCCGGCACGGAGTCGCAGAAGGCGTTCGACCTGCTGGAGAAGAAGTTCCCCGCCGCCAGCGCCGACGGCGCCAGCGCGCGCGTCGTCATCCGCGCCCCCGAGGGCGAGAAGCTGACGGCCGCCGCCCAGAAGGCCGAGGTCGAGAAGCTGGTCGGCGCCCTCGGCAAGGGCCCGCAGGTCGCCTCGGTCGCGGACCCCTACAAGGCGGGCGCGGTCTCCAAGGACGGCTCCACGGCGTACGCGGCGGTGACCTACAAGGTCCCCGGCATGGAGCTGACCGACAAGGCGCACGACGCGCAGACCAAGGCCATCGACGACACCCGCAAGGCGGGCTTCACAGTCGAGGCCGGCGGTGACGCCGTCGAGGCCGAGCAGGAGATGGGCGGCAGCGCCGAACTCATCGGCATCGCCGTCTCCGCGGTCGTCCTCCTCATCACCTTCGGCTCCCTGGTCGCCGCGGGCATGCCGCTGCTGACCGCGATCATCGGCGTCGGCATCGGCGTCTCCGGCATCGCCGCCCTCGGCAGCGCCCTGGAGCTCTCCAGCACCACCTCCACCCTCGCGACGATGATCGGCCTCGCCGTCGGCATCGACTACGCCCTCTTCATCGTCTCCCGCTACCGCGCGGAGATCGCCGAGGGCCGCGAACCGGAGGACGCGGCGGGCCGGGCCACCGGAACCGCTGGCTCTGCGGTGGTCTTCGCCGGTCTCACCGTGATCGTGGCCCTCTCCGGCCTCGCCATCGTCAACATCCCGATCCTCACCAAGATGGGCCTGGCCGCCGCCGGCACGGTCGCCGTCGCCGTCCTCATCGCGCTCACCATGATCCCCGCGCTGCTCGGCTTCGCGCGCCGCGTGGTGCTGCGCCGCAAGGACCGCAAGAAGTCCCCGGCCGATTTCGCCGCCGCCGCGACGCACGGCAAGCCGAAGCTCGGCACCCGCTGGGCCCGCTTCGTGCTGCGCCGCCCGCTGCCCGTCCTGCTGCTCGCCGTCGTCGGCCTCGGCGCCGTCGCCGTGCCCGCCACCAGCCTGGAGCTCGGCCTGCCCGACGAGGGCACCTCGGCGCCGGACAGCACGCAGCGCAAGGCGTACGACATGCTGTCCGAGTCGTTCGGCAAGGGCTTCAACGGACCGCTCACCATCACCGTGGACGGCAAGGACGCCGCCGGTGCGGCCGACACGGTCGGCAAGGAGCTCAAGAAGGTCGACGGCGTCGTCGCCGTCGCCCCGCCGCAGGCCAACAAGGCGGGCGACACCGCCATCTTCAGCGTCACCCCGAGCACGGGCCCGAGCGACCACAAGACCGAGGAACTGGTCAAGGAGATCCGCTCGACCGTCGGCGGCCTGGAGGCGAAGACCGACGCGGAGATCCTGGTCACCGGCCAGACGGCCATGACCATCGACTTCTCGCAGACCCTCAACGACGCGCTCATCCCGTATCTGCTGCTCGTCGTGGGCCTGGCCTTCCTGCTCCTGATGCTGGTGTTCCGCTCGGTCCTGGTGCCGCTCAAGGCGGCGCTCGGCTTCCTGCTCTCGGTGGCCGCCGCGCTCGGCGCCGTCGTCGCGGTCTTCCAGTGGGGCTGGCTCGCCGACGTGTTCGGCGTGGAGCAGCCCGGCCCGATCATGAGCATGATGCCGATCTTCATGATCGGTGTGGTCTTCGGCCTGGCCATGGACTACGAGGTGTTCCTCGTGACGCGGATGCGCGAGGCGTACGTCCACGGGGCGCGCCCCGGCGAGGCCGTCGTCACCGGCTTCACGCACGGCGGCCGGGTCGTGGCCGCCGCCGCGATCATCATGACCAGCGTCTTCTCCGGCTTCATCATGGAGAACAACGACATGGTCAAGATGATGGGCTTCGGCCTCGCGATCGCCGTCCTCTTCGACGCCTTCGTGGTCCGCATGGCCATCGTCCCGGCGGTCCTCGCACTGCTCGGCAAGGGCGCCTGGTGGCTGCCGCGCTGGCTCGACAAGGTCCTGCCGAACGTGGACGTCGAGGGCGAGAAGCTGCACCAGCAGCTCGGCGACAACGCGGGGACCGGCAACGGGCCCGGCGAGGTGCCGGACGCCGACGGGGAGCGCGAGCTGCAGCCCGTCCGCTGACCTCGTACACCTCGTACACCTCGTACTGAAGAACGGAAAGAACGTCGGCCCGGTGACCTCAAGAGGTAACCGGGCCGTCGCCGTTGTGGCCCGTTCATACGCGGTGCTTGTCGCAATCGGTCAGCCCCAGGATGTCGTAAGCGACCAAGGGGC